>NZ_JBITPI010000033.1:0-157820 GCF_050467745.1 Paenibacillus sp. NRS-1781 | reverse complement strand
TAAAGACTGATGCTGTACTAGAGCCAGAACAGTCGACATTTCAATCACTGTAGTGTAACCCCCTCCAGACTCACTTTGTCCGTCTGGCAGTTGAAAGGTGTACAGGACATCCTCCGGCCATTTAGCAGAAAAATGATAACCTGAGTTTTCAATATGCCCTTCCACATCGACACGCCCCCTTGCAGTCAATACGCATCCAGAAGCCCGACTAAGTCTACAGATTCTGGGATGGATAAGGAGCTCACTTCCCTCAGGAGCTGCCACCAAAACACCAAGAGTCTCAGCAGTATACTCATAGATCGGAACCGCTCCCCATGCTTGAGCATCACTTCACTGACCATGTCTTTAATGCATGTAATACGGTTTTGTCCTACCATGGTTCTAGCAAATCAAAACTTTCTGATATAGATCCGCCTTGGCAAGGGTAATGTGAAAGTTTGCAACAAATTCATTGTAGCATTCATCATTTTTGTTCAATTTGTTTCAAACGTAGTGTTTAATGTATACTTCACAGGATGTTCTTTACATTGATCATTTGCATCATACTTGTTGCCTCCCCTTATTACCAGGATTTCGCTTGCCGCTTCAACAAGCGAATGCCGTTTGCACCAAGCTCAAGGGCATTGTCCACCGCTTCGCCGGTTTCCATATCCGTGTAGGACCGGCCATCCAATTCGACGCGCTGCGGCGTGCCTCCGAAATTCTGAATAAACACGAAGTCGTCCGTTCCGTTCGTCCGCGCCTGCGCCGTAACACCATGAGGAAGCTTTGTATCGATTACCCGCTCCAGGCCAGCCTCTTTAGCCAATAGGTCATAGAATGCGTCCAGGAAATCGTCCTTGAGGCGGGTCGCCATGTAATAGGCCCGGCCTTTGCCCAGTCGGTTCACCGTCAGCGCGGGACGGCCTGCATAGAAACTGTCTGTGTAGACGCCAAGCACTTCCGCACCCTCCGTATGGATCAGCTCGCAAAGTTCATGCGATTCAAATGTTCCAGCCAGCCCGAGCGGATTGTCTGCCGCCAATACAACGCCGTTGCGATCATCGTTGTACAAGCCTTCGATCTCCTCCGCCCAAATACCAAGCGTGTTGCGTAGCGGTCCCGGGAAACCCCCGAGGTGGCAAAGATCATGCTCATCGACGATGCCGGACCAGTACGTTACGACCAGCGTTCCCCCATTCTCGACGAAAAGTTCTAGCTTCTTCCCGGTTTCCTCCCGGCACAAATATAGCATGGGCGCGACGATCAGCTTGTACGGCGCAAAGTCGTCCTCGGAGCCGATGACGTCGGTTGGCACGCCGTGAGACCATAACGCGCGGTGCTGAGCGTACACAGTCTCTTCGTAATGGAGACCCGAGTTGCGCGGCCCTTGTGCATCCTTGATTGCCCAACGGTTATCCCAATCGAACAAGATTGCCGCTTGCGCGGGCGTCGAAGTCCCAACGACCTCAACCAATCCCGCCAGCGTCTGGCTAAGCTCCGTGACATCGCGGAAGACTCGCGTATGCTCGTGACCGACATGATCCACGACCGCGCCGTGGAATTTCTCGCTGGAGCCGCGGCTTTTGCGCCATTGGAAGTATTGGACGGAATCCGAGCCGTGCGCCACAGCTTGCAACGAGGACAGTTTGTGCATGCCCGGCTGCTTTAGCTTGCTGACTGGCTGCCAGTTGGTCAGGCTCGGCGTACTTTCCATCAGCAGGAACGGCCGCCCCTTGATAGAACGATACAGGTCGTGATAGAACGCGACGAATGCTCCCAGTTCGGCGTCATCTTGATGCTCATGCCAAGTCGGGTAAGCGTCCCAGGAAATGACGTCGAGTAAATCTCCGAATTTACGGTAGTCCAAACCCTCGAACATATGCATGTTGGTTGTGACTGGCAACGCTGACCCTGCTTTCCGTATCGCTTCGATTTCGTACCGGCAGAAATCAATCGTTTGGTCCGTCACAAAGCGGCGCCAGTCGAGATTCTGGCCATGTACTGCGCATTCGCCGTGCGGAGCAGGTGATTCGATCTGTCCCCAATCGTTGTACGTATGCGCCCAGAACGTCGACCACCACGCATGGTTTAACGCCTCAAGCGTGCCGTATTTATTTTTCAACCATGCCCGGAAGGCGTCTTGGCAATAGTCGCAATGACAATCGCCGCCGAATTCGTTGGAAATATGCCAGCCTACGACCGCTGGATGGTCGCCGTAACGCTCCGCCAGCTTCCGGTTGATGATGAAGGTCTTCTCGCGGTAAACCGGTGATGTATAGCAGTGATTGTGACGCATGCCGTGCAGGTTGCGGACGCGATTCGCTTCGACCCGCCGAACCTCCGGATACTTTTCTGACATCCAAGCCGGACGTGCGCCGCTAGGCGTCGCCAGCCAAGCATAAATACCGTTCGCTTCGAAGCGCTCGAGCAGTTGGTCCAGCCAATCGAAGGTAAACGTACCTTCCGTCGGTTCGAGCGCGGCCCATGCGAATATGCCGATCGACATGACGTTGCAGCCGGAAAGCTTCATCAGACGGATATCTTCCTCGAGCACCTCCGGATAACGAAGCCATTGATCTGGATTGTAATCGGCGCCGTGCATCATGACGGGAAGCTTGTCGCTGACGGGTGGGAATACTTGTGTGTTCTTCATAGCGTCTATCTCTCCTTGTTTTATGGTATATTATGGACAAAATCGGGCATCTACCTGCAAAAATGCAGCTAAATCTTGGAATTGAATGAATCCGTTTGAACTTATCGTATTTGTGCTGCTGGGCAGGCATAGCTATTCATCTGCTTTAAACACCGGGATGATGCGCAAACCGAATTCAATTTCCTTTTCATCCAGACGGTATGGCTGGAGCAGCTCCGGACCACAAGAGTTCGATCCAATCCCACTCATCTTGTAATCGAGATGGATAAACGTTTCCTTGCGCTTGGCAAGCTCATGGAGGTGCCCCGCAGCCGCAAGATCGTCTATGCCATAATGTCCCGCATTGAACGAGAAGGTCTCATCCCCTTCGAAACGAAGGCCCATGCCTAGTGCATTGGATACCGTGACCCACTCCGTTCCGAACCGTGAGCCGTTTTCTTGCGGTTTAATGTAAGGAACGAACATCTCATCGACTGTCGTCAGGTAATGCCCCTTCTTCACGCTTCGGCGTTTGTCCATATAGCTCTCGTGCGGGCCGAGTCCGAAGTATTCAACTTCCTCCATGCCGGCAGGCATCGTGAGCTGAAGGCCGAAGCGAGGCAAATACAACAGGTCCTCCTTCACGTTCGCTTTTACGCACAGCACGATTTCTCCCGTCGCCAACACTGTCCATTCGGCGTTTCCTGAGAGAATGGTCGGTACGCTATAGCCGCCCAATGAGAAGGAGACTTGAATGGTAACCGAACCGACTTCCTCCTGCTTCCAATCCACGCGATACACCTTCGTGACCGCCCGATCAAATCCGGCCTCAAGCCACTTCTCTTTCACAAAGCGGTCGTTATCCGTCGGCGCACGCCATACGGAGAAGGCAACCGGTTCTTGGATAAGCGGCACGCCGTGCCGAGAAATCTCCGTGAATGCTCCCTTGCATAAATCGAAGTGATGGACGAAATCGAAGCCTTGGATCGTCAGCCTTCCATCCTCTTCCCGCGCCGAGATTTCAGGCCGGTCAACGGCAACGACGTCTACTTTTTTCTGGATGACAGGTAGCTCGAATTGCTCGAACGCAATTTCGTGTCCCAGGCCGGCCCATGACGTCTCGCGGTTCAATCGGTATGAGATCGTCAGGAAATAACGGCTTTCCGCTTCCTTAGGCCAGCATACCGGGAGCGATATCGTTTCCGTTGTGTGCGGCTTCGTCGACAGCCCTTCGAGCAGGCCTTGCCCCGCGACTTGGCCGTCCTTCTCGACCTTCCAATGGAAGCTGACGTGGGACAAGTCGATGAAGTCGTAGAGGTTCGTAACATCGAGCTTTCCTTCCGCAAGCGCCTTGGCCTCCACTCGAATTGGAGCGATCACTTGCTTCAGCTCGAGCAGACCGGTATGCGGCACGCGGTCCGGCGACACGAGTCCGTCAATGCAGAAATTTCCGTCATTAGGCTGATCCCCGAAGTCGCCTCCGTAGCCGAAGAAAGGTGTGCCGTCCTCCGTTCGCGTCACAATCCCGTGATCGCACCATTCCCAGACGCAGCCACCCATCAGCTTCGGGTATTTATATATGACGTCCCAGTAATCCTTCAAATCCCCGGGGCCATTGCCCATCGCATGGCTATATTCGCATAAGAAGAGCGGCATCGTAGCCGTTTCGTCCTTTGCATAATTCTCAATATACTTGATCGATTCGTACATATGGCTATCCATGTCCAAACAACCCGTTTCGGTGCTGCCTTGATGGCGCGGTGCGGCGCCTTCGTAGTGAATCGGACGAGATGGATCGCGCACCTTCGCCCACTCCGCCATCGCGATATGATTGGCGTCGAAACCAGATTCGTTCCCCATCGACCAAATGATGACGGACGGGTGGTTTTTATCCCGTTCGATCATCCGTTCCGCGCGTTCGAGAAAGCTGTCCCGCCAGGCTGGATTCTTCGTCAAGGCATGGTAGGTTCCCGTCGCGGGCAGCACCCCATGGCATTCCAAGTCCGCCTCGTCGATGACGTAAAATCCGTATTCGTCACAAAGCTCCAAAAATTTCGAGTCGTTGGGATAATGTGAAGCACGAATCGTGTTGATGTTATGCCGCTTCATTAAGACAAGGTCTTGAACCATGTGGGGAACGGGAATGGTCTGTCCCAGCTCGGGATGGGAGTCATGCCGATTGACCCCCTTTAGCTTGATGGCCTGTCCGTTAATTCGAAATACTCCGTCCTTGATTTCGATTTTTCGGAAGCCGACGCGGAATCGGAGGACTTCTTGTCCGGAGTATACGAGTAACTGGTACAAATAAGGACATTCCGCATTCCACAGTACCGGCGCTTCGACATGGAACGCTAGTATACCCTTCCCGTCGATCGCCGCCGATTGGAAGCCGACCTGCTTACCGTCCTTGTCAAGTAGTTCCGCTTTTACGCCAACAGGGCCAATCGTCTCGATTTCGCAGCGCAGCACGGCCCAGCTGAAATCAGTTGCTAACTCTTGCTTGTTGTAGACATCCCGAATGTAATGCGAATCGCGTGCGAGCAAATAGACGTCCCGGAAAATACCCGAAAATCGCCAAACGTCCTGATCCTCTATATACGAACCATCACACCACTTTAAGACCATGACAGTAACCCGGTTCGATCCCGTTCGCAAGACGCCTGTCAGATCGAATTCCGCCGGCATCCGGCTTCCCTGACTGTAGCCGACAAACTGGCCGTTGACCCATAGGTAAAAACAAGCGTTCACTCCCTCGAACACGATGAACGGCTTCTTCTCCTCCCAGCTAACCGGCACATTGAAATCCCTGACATAGACGCCCGCCGGATTGTCGTCCGGCACATACGGCGGATTATACGGAAAAGGATAGTGGATGTTCGTATAATGCAGCTGGTCGTATCCGTTCACTTGCCAGCAGGAAGGTACGAGAAGATCGTCCCATCCGTCGACATCCACCCTTTCCTCATAAAACCCGTTTTCAACCCCCTGTACACTGGCATGATAGCGGAATTTCCAGCTGCCGTTCAGCGTTTGATAAAAGGGAGATTGCCCTCGCTTCCCCTCCATCGCCCGCCGCGTATCCCCATATGGAATAAAATACGCCCTGGATTCCTCGCGATTGATTTGCCTTACACCCAAGTCCTCCCAATACGTCTTGATCTTAACCATGATCCTCCACTCCCTTTCATCCTTTAACGCTCACCACTCGTCCACGCTTCTATCCTTATAATCCATACTTGCGACGGAAAACCCAGCGGAAACATCTGATACACGATCGCGATAGGCGTCAGCGTGAGCATTAGAAGCAGGGTTTCATTCATGCTCTCCCTCTACTCTCTCCGCTATATATCCATTATAGGCTAGCGTAATGGGTCTCGAGAATTTAGCCTAGCAACAATAACCCATACTTTTTCACCGATCTGTCGAACCATGTATTTTCCCTCAGAACAAAAAAACAGCGAACCCCGTTCATGATTCAACCGGGGTTCGCTCACACATACAGCTATTCAAATCTTGTGCCTCTTCCTCGTGAGAAATCCCTTTCGAATTAGTATTTGTGTGAGTCAAAAGGAAAGAAGAGGCTCCTATTACTTTACAGCTTCGGCTTTCTTAATCAGTTTGAAGTCGTCAATGTTTCCCCACTGCCCACCGGAAAATTTTAGATGGGCGCCAATAGTCAAAGTTCCATCTGTAACTACAATATTATCTATTGTTGGATTAGACCATTTACCAGCATTTGTAAATATTTGCCTCTTATCTCCAGCAAAAATCTCGGATATCTCTTCTTCTCCTCCGCCGTAGACCCAAGCAGATAATTGATAGGTGCCATTTTTAATCCCTGTGACAGTTTGGGAAACTCTGAATTCTGTGGCTGTTGGTCTCCAATAGTGTAATGCTAATGTGCCGGAGTGTACGTCAATATCTGTACTAACTGCGTCTGTATCCCCAGTAACCTTCCACGGTTTTAAACCCATCTCAAAGCCGGGATTTTGAATCAAATTTGTGCTTGGCACAACAGTAACTTCGGAAGAGTCAGCAAAACTCCCATCATATGAAACCACCGATATAGTCGCTTTCCCAACAGAAAGTCCGGAAATTGTCCCATTATAAGAATGTGCCTTTACAATATCAGGATTTGAGCTCGTAAAAGTAATTCCTTTATAGGTTGCATTAGCAGGATTGATAATAGCATTTAGCTTACTAGCAGCACCTACTTCAATCGTTTCGGTATGCTTATCCAGAGCCAAAGATTGCACAGGAAACCGGTTATTTTCAACAGCACCGTCAATAAATGCATCTAATGCCAATGAGGGCGTGCCGTCCGGGTCCCATGCAGATTTAGGATACCCAAAATAATTCCCCTCAGGTGCCCAATAAAATATACCTGTTCCCAAATCGTTCGGAATTGCATGTAATTTATTTTGAACATTTACAAGCATGTTATAAACGCTATCAGCATCCTTGGCAACTTCCCCTCCGACTTCAACAATCATGACTTCCTTCCCATATTTTTCTGCGAGTTTATTCATATTTTCAGTTAATTCATGAATTGAGGAAGTAAAGACCGAATCTGGATAATAAGATAAGCCGATGATATCATAATCGTTATCTTTAAGACCGGCTGCAACCAGACCGTCATAAAACTTTTCAACGCCATTTTCTGCTCCGTCTGCTCTATGGATGATAACCTTAATCCCAGGAAAAACCGCTCTGGCTGCGCTCGATCCGGCTTGAATCAGTTGAACGAGGTTGGACGTATTGCTATACCCCCCCAACGGATGCATCATTCCATTATTTATTTCATTCCCGATTTGTACCCACTCTGGTGTTACGCCTGCTACTTTTAGAGCCTTCATCACCTCAGAAGTGTATTCCGATACATGTACTTTTAATTGATCTAAATTATCGTTGGCCCATGCTTTAGGTATTATCTGTTTTCCCGGGTCAGCCCAAGTATCACTGTAGTGTAAATCAATCATAACTCTAAATCCCAAGGCGCTTACACGAGATGCTAATGCAACTACTTCTTCTGTACTGCAATGACCATTGGAAGGATCATCAGAAGGATCAACAAAAGCCCGTATTCTTATGGAATCAATTCCGTGATCCTTTAAAATCTGAAGAAGATCTTGCTCCTCCCCATTATCATTATAGAATTTATAACCCAGGGCCTCTAATTGTGGCAGCCAGCTGATATCTGCGCCTTTGGCAAACGAGTTAGAGATAGATGAAGCGTTTACTTTTGTCGGTAAGATAAAAGCTGTCATGGATATAATCATAGCAAACGTAAGAATCATAGCAATTATTCTATTGATCAATGTACTACCTCCTAGTTTTAATTGCATCAATATATCTGAATTGAAGCGCTTTCACAAACCTTTATAGATCACATCTCGTCCACGCCAACTGGATCATCCGCATAAAATTTCAGAATCCGCCGATTTGGGTAGTTCCAAACCCGCAACCTGATCCACTCAAGCTGCTCCGCTTTCGTCCACAAACAAGATATCTATCCCTTTCGACTTTCGTTAAAAAAAGAAAGAGGGAGTGACTCCCTCTTTACGTTATTTCCCTGCCAAGAAGGCATCAATCTGGCTTTGTAGTTCCGCCTGTACTTTGTCGATACCCGCAACTTTAAGTTGCTTGACTAGCTCGGCTTGACCCTTCTCCAAATCCGGAATCAGGCCGTACTCTAGCGGGACGCCGTATCGTAACATCACGTTGCCGATGCTAGCTATTTCATTCTTTACCTTCTGGTCGTCGAACACAAACGTCTCAAGCGGATAGTGATAAACTTTCTTCTTCCAGTCAGCTTCCATATTCGTCGCTTCCTGAGGATA
Source organism: Paenibacillus sp. NRS-1781 (assembly GCF_050467745.1). Taxonomy (NCBI): domain Bacteria; kingdom Bacillati; phylum Bacillota; class Bacilli; order Caryophanales; family Paenibacillaceae; genus Paenibacillus; species Paenibacillus sp. NRS-1781. The sequence goes on along the minus strand of NZ_JBITPI010000033.1, from coordinate 149,366 downwards.
GGAAGCATCCGTCCGATTGAGTGCAGAATTCCACCCCCAGTAGGAGAAACCAGTGTAATTCGCTTGGCTCGCGCCTGCTTTAAACTTGTCGTCGCCGACCGGCTCGTAGTGCTTGCCTGCGATGCCGTACATCGTCAAATCATGAATTTGCTTGTCGTTCTGCAATAGGTCGATCACCATTAGGGAACGCTCTACATGCTTGGATGTCGCATGGATCGCCATGCCATTCTGCGTCGAGATGGAAGCCGTTTTCTTCTGATTCGGGGTGAGATCGGCAATAGCCATGTCGACATCAGGAAGCTCACGACGAGCCTCTGCTAAATCGAAGCCCAAAGTTCCGAGATTGCGCTTGTACGATGCGGCCTTGCCGGCCTTCATTTCTTGCCAAACGTCGTTCTTGCTGTTGACAACATTCTTGGACCAACCACCGTTATCAGCCAAGTCTTTATAATAAATGAGCAACTTTTTGAATTCGGGCGTATCATAAACGTTAAAAGCTTTTCCTGTTGCATCATCAAGCTTATAAGCGAACGGGATGTTCGGATCTACGAGTTTCCATTCGTTATACTGCTCAAGCAGCACATTATCCAATTCGTTCCATTTATATCCACCGCCCGCCGCTGCAGTGAAGCCGCTCATCCCTTTTTCGTTCTTCGCAATCATCTTCGCGTAGTCGGCAAACGTCTCGGGACTGGTGACTGGCTCAAGATTGTACTTCTTGCGTAAGTCCTCACGAACCAGCAAAACTTTGTCCATAATTTCTTGGTTGTTGTTCGGCACCATGTACAGCTTGCCCTTAATCTTCGCCTGCTCCCAAGAGAGCTTCGGCATCGCTTTCCATGTCATAGGTGCATTGGATTTCAGCAGGTCGTCGGTCAGTTCGTAGAAGCCACCATTCAGCGACTGATTGGAATAAAATGCCCAGTTCGCCGTGAACACCAAGTCGAAATCATCTTTCGCTGCGAACCTGAGTGGATATTTCTGCGACCAATCGGACCAGTCGAGGAATTCGGCTTCAACTGTCGTGTTGATCTTCTTCTTCAGCAGTTTGTTCACCTCACCGAACACTTCGTCGTAATCCGCTGGCTTGGCGCCCAGCAGCAGCATTTTCAGTTTAACCGTGCCGTCGTTCGCGTCGTCTGTACCGTTCCCGTCCCCCGAATTTCCGTTGTTACCACCACATGCGCTAAGTAGCGTACTAAGCAATAGCACGATGGCAAGAAGCAACATGGCATTACCCTTCTTGTGTTTCATGATCCATACTCCCCTTATTTCAGTTATTGGCATTGATATGAACAGACATGCTATGGATTACCAAGTTGCCCTGAGATCATCCTTTCACTGAACCGACAGTCAAGCCTTTAACGAAAAAACGCTGAATGAACGGATACGCGATTAGGATGGGTCCTGTCGCTACAATAGTCATCGCCATTTTCAAGCTTTCGGTCGGGATACTTAATTTGACGACCGCCCCTGAGGCCATCATCGCCTTGCGCATACCGTCCATATTCCCAAGCATGCGATAAAGATAGTATTGCAACGGCATCAAATTCTCTTTCGAAATAAAGAGCAGCGGGTTATACCAATCGTTCCAGTAACCAAGCGCGATGAACAATCCTATGGTTGCCAGCGCCGGCTTCGACAAAGGGATGATCAGCTCCATAAAGATCCTGAAATCGCCCGCTCCGTCGATTTTAGCGGATTCTGTAATCGCTTCCGGGATATTGCTCATGAACGTCTTCATGACAATGATGTAAAACACATTCATCAATAAGGGCAGAATCAATACCAGAAAAGTATCCTTTAGGTGCAAGTATTCAACGACGAGCAAATACCAGGGGACAAGCCCACCGTTGAACAATGTCGTAAAAAAGAAGTAGAACGAGAAGGTTCCTCGCCATTTGAAATCCTTCCTAGCCAGAACATAGGCCGTCATTGCGGTCAAAAACAGCCCGACCAGCGTCCCGACGGCGGTCACCCCGATCGTGACGACGTAAGCCTGGATCATCTGTGAGGGATATTTGAACAGAATGCTATACGCCTCGGTCGAGAAGGCCGTCGGGAACAACTGAAAGCCATTCTCAATAATGCTCTTCTCCTCTGTCAACGAGGAGGACACGATCAAAATAAAGGGCAAGATGCAGAACAAACCCAGAATAGTAAGCGAGATGTAACCGATGATATTGAGCAATACACGATCGGCAGACACGCGTCTTCTGCCTACCGCTTGGCTCGTATTTATCGCAGACATGGGCATTCCCTCCTTCTCTTAGAATAATGCACGGTCTTTATCGTATTTACGAACCGCGTAGTTGGCGATCATGATGGTCACGAAGCCAAGCAACGATTGGTAGAAACCAGCTGCGGCCGACATGCCAATCTCATTTGAGGTCATCAGCAGGCGGAAGACAAACGTATCAATGACATCCGTATTTGAGAATAAGAGACCGTTGTTGCCGACCATGTTGTAGAACATCCCGAAATCACCACGAAAAATATTGCCGATCGCCAGCAACACCAGGATAATCATTGTTGGATACAGGTTCGGCACGGTAATCTTCAGGATTCGTTGGAAGACGTTGGCTCCATCCATTTCCGCCGCCTCATACATCTCGGTATCGATGCTCGTGATGGTAGCCAGATACATAATCGTCCCGTAACCGAACGCCTTCCATGTGGATGCGATGATCAGAATGAACGGCCAATACGCGGGGGTATTGTAAATATCGATCGACTCCATACCCAGCATCCTCAACGTCCCGTTAATAAACCCGAAGTCGTAGCTAAATAAGTTGAATGCAATGGCGCCGACAACAACCCACGAGATGAAGTAAGGCAGGAAAAACACCGTTTGAGTCAACTTTCGAAACCACTTCCCCCCCACCTCAAACAGCAGGATCGCGGCAAAGATTTGCACTACGTTGTTCACGACGATGAACGCGATATTGTAAAGCGCGGTGTTGCGTGTTACGCGCCAGGCGTCACCTGACTCAAAAAGAAACCGGAAATTATCGAAACCGTTCCAGGGGCTCCCGAATACACCGCCGTCAAAGTTGAATTGCTTGAACGCCAATACGATTCCCGCCATAGGCACGTAGGCGAATAGAAAAATAAAAAGTACACCTGGCGTGAGCATCAGTAGCAGGGTTTTATACTTTCTGACATCGCTCCAAAATCCATGCAGGTTCACATGCTCCCTCTCCTCTCTCCTCTTGTCCCCATTATAGGCGAGCGTTATAGGCCTTGAAAATTTAGCCAAGCAACAAAAAACCATACTTTTTCACCGATCTGACGAACCGTACCTTTTTCCTCCATAACAAACCACACTGACCCATTGATTAACAAGGCCGGCTGGAATTAAACAACAGAGATTTTAAAAGAAGCATAATTAACTAAATAAACATTTAAAATAAGGTCAGTGAGTTCATCGGTCAGGCATAGAAAAAAAGGCCCTCGGTATGAATCGACCGGGACCTCAATCACACATATAGCTATTAAATTTTGTGCTTCTTGCGGTATTCACCCGGCGTCATGCCCATTGCTTGCTTGAAATTCCGGTTGAAATAAATTATATTCTTATAGCCCATCTGATCAGCGATTTCATAAATTTTCTTCGTCGGGTCTTTGAGCAGCTCACACACACGATCCGTCTTTAGGCCGATCAAGTAATCGCTGAAATGCGTGCCCGTCTCCTCTTTGAATAACTGACCCAAATAGTTCGCAGTAAAATCTAAATGCGCTGCGACTTCCTTAAGCGTAATTTTCTTCTCCAGGTTATTCTCCACGTATTGCATAATTTCTTCAATTAGTTTGCGCATCTGCCTTTGTCCCTTGATGTACAGCATCTCAGACAACTCGAAGAATCCTCTGCGAAGCCAAGACAGAATGTCATGCACCGTCTCGAATTGAAACAGTACGTCAGGTTGGCGTAATTCCCATTCCAGCAGTTCGTATAAATTTTCTTTTCGCTGCTGAAGATCGGCATGCAGCTTGGACGTCATACGTATGATAAGCGCGTACACGCCTTCCTTGCCAGTCAGTGTCATGTCCTGTTGAAGCAACTCTATTAAACAGTCGTCGATTGTGACCAGATCGTATTCCAAGATGGCTTCTAGCATTCGATTGACCTTCTCTTCCATGAACTTGCTCGACGTATTTTGAGGATGTGCCTCAATCACTCCTTGAATGATTCGATTTTTGCCGAGCAGCCATTTGGCACCAAGCGCCGCCAGCGCCTGTCGAAAAGACTCGTGGAGTTCCGTCTCGTTGGAAGCATAACGACCGACGCCGATCGTAACCGTGCGAGAAGTGCTTCGATTCACATGCTCGACAAGCTCCTTAAGCAGGCTATTGAACCGAGACTCCGGCATGGCCGCAAGAATCGCGAGTCGGTTTCCCTGCCCCTCGATGACGGTACCAAGCTTGACGTCCGCTGCAAATGTATTGATCGTACGGGTGATCTTTCGAGTCTCTGCGCGTTGCTCTTCCGGCGGAAGGCTTCGCATCTTCCATTCTAAGTCATCTATTTCCACGAGCGCCACAGACGCCCCCTTCTCCAAATAATGCGCAAGCACACTGCTAACGTGCGATGTGGCTGGCGCGGGCGTTCGTTCCTCGAACCACCGCAGGAGTAGCTCTTCGTTCACGAGCGACAGGGTTTCCGTAAAGGAACGATCCTGCTCCAGTTCTTGCTCGATTTGCGTGACCTGCTCCGTCAGCATGCGGAATAGTTCTTGGTCTTCGACCGGCTTCAGCAAATACCCTGAAGCATTGATCTCAATCGCTTCCTTGGCGTAGCCGAAATCCTCGTGGCCACTAATAAATACGATTTTAACCTTCGGATGGATTGTTTTCGCCTTCCGGGCAAATTCGGTTCCCGTCATGATCGGCATTCGAATATCCGATAAGATCAAGTCGATCGGTTCAGATTCCATGAGCTTCAATGCCTGAAAACCGCTATGGGCAGTGCCCGCCACGTGGACATTCAGCCCACTCTCGAGAACACGTCGACGCAGCCATTCGAGATCGACCACTTCATCATCAACTAGCAACAGGTTAACACTCATATCCATGCCTCCGGTCGTTTTACTCATTTACGCATTATACCTAAATGTATCATATCTTTTACCCCCGAAGAACAACATGGCGGTCTTCAATGAAAACGGATACAAATTCACGGTTACTGCCGTGGTTCGCCGCCCGGCCCATCCTGATACCAAGCCGGGAGCAGAATTCGCACCGTCGTTCCTCCTCCATAAATGCTTGCGATCTGGACGCCGGAAGGATCTCCGTATAACAGCTTGATGCGCTCGTCGACGTTTTTGACACCGTAACCGCCCTCTTGCCTCGAGTTGTTTAGCAATCGCTCCAACGTATGGGGTTTCATACCAATGCCGTTGTCAATGACCTTCAGCTCGATAAGATCACCAATACGACATGCCTTAATCACAATCGCGATAGAATCTCCGAACCAAGCGTGCTTAAAGATGTTCTCCACAAAGGGTTGCAGGATCAGCTTAATGACCGGCACCTGCAAAATATCGGGCTCGACATCGACATGCACCGTAAAAGCGTCCGCATATTTTACCCGTTGGATCGCAAGATAGGTCGTCACTTGTTCCAGCTCTTTCTCCAGTTCAATGCAGACACGGCCTTGGTTAAGGGTGAGACGGTAAAAACGAGAGAGCCCTTGCACCATCTCCGTCACCTTGTCCGTCTCTCCGAGATTCGCCAAGCTTCCGATCGTCGACAGCGTGTTATAGAGGAAGTGAGGGTTGATCTGCGCTTGCAAGGCCTCCAGCTCAGCTTGTTTCTTTTGGATGCCTTCGACATAGACGCTATCAATCAATTTTTGGATACTACTGGCCATCACGTTGAACGCATCGGCGATTTGTACAAACTCGTCATTGCCTGAGAATTGTATCCGCTTCAGAAAATCCCCTTCCTGGAACGAACGAACAAGGCTGACGATCCTCGACATCCTACGCCCGGAAAGGCGGGCGACGATATAGCCAATGAAGGCCATGACACCAAAGCTAATGGCGCATACAGTGATAATGATTCGCTGAAGCCTACCCGCATCCTTCGACAAGTACGAATTGGGCACCAGCGTCTCGATCACGAAATCAGTACCCGGGATCTCTTCCAGCAGGCTTAGATATGCTTCGCGCGAGGCGCCTTGTTCGGCCATTCCTCGCTGGTAAAGCGATATGCCGGTGGAACGGTCAACCAGACGCAGCGTAATCCCTTCTTCGAGCGGAAAGGCCACGAAATCGCCCAACAGGTCTTCGAGTGACACGGTAATACGCACATAGCCGATTTCAGTCTTATAATCGGCATACGATAACAAACGGCAAAAATGTGATATATTACCAATTTTACTGTCGGTATCGATTTGCAGCCAGATGTTGTCCCGTTCCGTGGCTTGAAGCGAACGAAACCACTCGGTCTGAGAAATCTCACCGAACGGCAGGATATAATAATCGTTTTGCTTGATCGGCTCCGCGAGGTTATCGCCACTCACAATGTTCAAATCGCTATTCAGTGTGTAAAGCATAATACGAATATCGTTCCCAGATAACTGCAGCGGCGCTGTCATCTGCGGGATGATCTCGTCCAGCATCGTCCAGTAAATGTCCAGCGGATCTCCCCTTTTCTGAATGGCGTGCTGGAACGCCAAGCTGCCGAACAGCGTATCGGACATGCGCTGGATTTCGTCCATCTGGTAAAGGATATTGTTCCTTGTCTGCTCCATACCGGTCCGAATATTCGTCTCAGCCATCTCCGTCCGCGATTGAACAAGCATCGAATACGAAATATAGCCGATCAACACGTCCGTAAGCAACACTAGCAGCAAGTAGGGGATCATCATTTTATAGGTAAAAGGTACATATGATTTCACCGGTAAGTTCCTTTCCCATCCTCGTTCTAATAATAAATACCGCCATGCTCGAATAAGATTTCTCCATTTTTTTGCGTGTACCTGCTTTTACAGAACTCGAGTTGTTTATAATGCGGGACACCGTTCCCACAGCTACGCCAGCTACAACTTTAATACTTGGCATTTAACCCCCCATCTCTCTTATGAGAATTATAATAACACGAAGTTGGAAACGTTTCATTTTTGAAAGCGCTTTTTTACTACGGTTTCATTACCTAGCCCGCTTATGAATTTCGTGCCTCCTGATTCAATTCCACCTATTCTCATTTTATTACACCTTCTAGAAAAACGTTTTACCTTTATGATTTATATTTTAAAATATTTTTTATAAACTCTTTATTTATATACGATGTAAGCGTTGACATTATAAAAAGTTATGTTATTATTTCTTTGTAAAACGTTTTACTAAATGGAGATGATGGGATGGCAAAAGTATTTTACAAACCGAAAGACGGATGGGTTGGAGATGTGATCCCGTTCTATGACAATGGAGAGTACAAGCTCTACTATCTCCATGATCAAAGAATTGGCGGAGATTACGGAAATCATACGACGTGGAACCTACTCACAACCAAAAATGGCTTGGATTTTGAAGACTATGGAGTAGTTCTGCCCAACGGAAGCGAAGCCGATCCCGACCGGAATGCATATACCGGTTCAGTGATTAAAGACCCGAACGGCATGTATCACCTTTTTTACACCGGGCACAATCCTAACGTCGAATTTTGCATTGATGGTAAGTCTTTACAAGTCATTTTGAAGGCAACCGGCACCGATGGAATCCATTGGACGAAGGATGAAAATTTCAAGCTTTATGGAGACGCAGTTATTTATGAGCAATTCGATTGGCGCGATCCGTTTGTGTTTTTCAATGAAGAACAGCAAGAGTACTGGATGCTCGTCACTGCGAGACAAATGAACTCTTCCGAAAAGAGAGGGGGTTGCATTGCTCTTCTCACTTCACATGATCTGGTACAATGGCGTTTTCGAGAGCCGTTTTACAACCCGGACAAGTACATCACTATGGAATGTCCGGATTATTTCAAAATGGGAGACTGGCACTATCTGGTCTACTCGACGTTCAGTGAAAAGTTTGTGACGCATTACAAAAAAAGCAAAAGCATTAAAGGCGTGTATACCTCCCCTATTCTGGATACTTTTGACGGCAGGGGGTTTTATGCGGCGAAAACGGCTTCGGATGGCCAACAAAGATACGCTTTTGGCTGGGTTCCTTCCAAACAAGGTGCAAGCGATTACAGTGACTGGGAATGGGCCGGAACCTTGGTCGTTCATGAGGTTTATCCAAACGATAACGGCGATTTGCTCGTGAGGATGCCTCAGTCGATTTATGAGCATTTTAATACCGAAGTAGTCATTATTCCTGAAGCAGAGAAAAACTGTCGCCACACTGGAAGCCAATTCGAACTAGAGTCTCCCGATGGACTGGCTTACAGCGTATTTAATGAATTACCTTCCCAAGTCCTGATTGAAGCTTCGTTTACGGACTGGAAAAAGACCAAAGACTTTGGCATCGCGCTGCGAACCGACAAAACTCTCGACATAGGATATTTCATCAAATTTGATCCATTCCACAATCGAGTTGCATTCGATATGTGGCCAAGAACCGAACCCGGTTTTTTCCAATGGCAAATTGCTGGTGATAAACCGCAAATGATCGAACTGGAAAGACCATTTCCGTTTAGCCAGCACGACCGGATTACGATAAAACTGATTTTGGAAGATGACATCCTGTGCCTGTATGTCAACGCTGTCATTGCAATGACAACACGGGTCTATAACTTCAAAACGGGTCACATCGGTTTTTTTGCGAACGAAGGCTCCGTTAAAGTCAATGATGTCAAGCTCAAGACGGCAGAAAAAGGTTAGAATTACAAATATTCAATTTGTAATGATATATATATATATTGGAGGTTTTAAAAATGGGGAAAATAAGAAAAGTGTCGAAGATCGTCTCACTTCTCACTATTTTTGCATTGATTGCAACTGCTCTCGCAGGTTGCGGGGGGGCTTCCGGAACTAACGCGGGCAAACAGCAAAATTCGTCAGACGCCTCCAACGGCAAAACGATTACATGGTTGTCGGCCCGTCCAGCAGACGGAGCGATCGTCCAAACGATCCGAGAGCTGGCAGACCAGTATGCGAAAGATCATTCCGGATTCAAGCTGGATATTCAAGTGACGTCCGATAGACCTTCCTATTTAACTAAGCTGAGAACGCTCGTCGCTTCTGGCGAAGCTCCAGAATTTATTGATATGGACGCCGATCCGTACGCCCAACAATTGGCAGATGCTGGAATGCTGGTTGATATGAAGAAATTCCTGAATGAACAAGGATTGTACGATCAGTTCTACGAACCTGCGCTGAAATACCAGCAATTACCTGATGGAAGCCTGTACCTTCTCCCTTTGGAGTATCATTTGGAAATGACTTGGTATAACAAGAAAATATTTGCGGAAAATAACCTCACCGTTCCCAAAACCATCGATGATATGCTAACGGTTAGTAAGGCGCTTAAGGACAAGGGGATTACCCCAATTGCCGTTGATGGCGTTGATGTTTGGCCCTTGCTGCGCTATGCGGCCATGATTCCTTTCCGAGCTACCGGAAATGAATTTGCCCGTAACCTGAGCCAAGGTAAGGCCAAAATGACCGACGAGGTCGGAATGAAAGCGGCGAACTTTACCTACGAGATTGGCCAATACTTTCAGGAAGGGTTTGCCACGACGGATTATACTACAGCCAAGAACATGTTCCTCAACGGTGAAGCTGCTATGTATAACATGGGTACCTGGGAAATCCCGTCTTTCATAGACAATAATCTGCCGGAAAAACTTAAAGGCAACGTCGACTATTTCTACCTGCCAACCATTGATAACGCCAAAACGCCGGATAACGAGTTTTTTGGAAACAGCGGGATCGGCCTTGCTGCCACAACCAGCAAATTCGACAACACCACCAAGGACTTCCTAAGTTATGTCTTGAAAAATTATAGTGACGTCTACGTAGCTAAACAGCAGATGTCACCGCTCAAATTTACGATTAAAGACGAGTCCCAATTCTCCAAACTGTTCCTCCGGATTAAAAAGGATATGGATAACTACGGTTCAGAATTTGCTAAGCCTTGGGATACCTTGCTGGATGCCAATACGAACTCCGTCATGAGCGATTTAATCATCAAATTGACGATGAGGGCCACGACGCCGAAAGAATTCGCCAAGCAAGTCGACGACACCATTGCCCAAAACGTCACCCAGTAGTCTTTAGATTCAGACAAACTGCCACCCACCCGGTCATTCAGGGCCGGGTGGCTACCTTTCACTCAATCTGTCAATACAAACAAATGGGGAGATTCTATATGAATGTACTCAAGGACAAAAAGGCATGGTTAATTTTTATCACACCAGCCTTGCTATTTTATTTAGGAACCGTCTTTGTCCCAATCATTCAGTCGCTGAATTACGGCTTTCAAGATTGGAATGGAATAAAGGATGCCAGGTACATTGGTCTGGGCAACTATATCAAAATGTTTAAAGACCCCTACTTCTGGAATTCCGTGCAAAATAACTTGGTGTATGTCGTGATCGTGGTACTCATGCAAGTGTTTATCGGTTTGTTTTTCGCATTACTGCTCTCTTACATCAAAAAAGGAGCCAGTATTTTCAGAACGTTGTATTATTTGCCAGCCGTAGTGGTCACCGTCGCTATCGCGCAGATGTTCCGTAACTTCTATTCCCTGCAGCCGCTGGGCTTGCTAAACATGTTCCTGGATTGGATCGGATTGGGCCACTTGCAAAGTGCCTGGTTATCCAATCCACACACCGCATTGATCGCAGTATCCATTCCCGAAGGCTGGCGCTTTACAGGCATGTACATGGTTATTTTTTATGCGGCCCTGATCGCGATTCCGAAAGAGATCGAGGAGGCTGCAACCATAGACGGTGTTAATGGATGGCAACTGATTCGATATATCAAATTGCCGAGTATCAAGCATGTGCTGAGTTTGGCCCTTATCATGTGTACTACCGGTGCGCTAAGAGGCTTCGATATCCCTTATATCATCGGTGTACCGGGTTCGACGACTGAGTTGGTCACGACTTATATGTACAAAAGAGCGTTCTCAACCAATCAATACGGATATGGAAGCTCAATCGCCGTATTTATCGTGATCGAAAGCCTGCTTGCCGTTCTTCTTATCCGGGCCATATTCAATTCCAGGAAAGGAGAAGCATAATATGCGATCCAAAAAAACAGCTTGGTCCTTCCTGCTCTATTTTATCGTCATCATGATCCTGATCGTGCAGATCTACCCGGTCGTCTGGCTGATGCTGTCCAGCTTCAAATCAAGCATCGAACTGACGACAAAACCCTTTTCGCTGCCGACGTTATGGTCGTTCGACAACTATGGAAGTGTGTTTAGGGAAAGTAATCTGCTGCTGTATATCAAAAATACAGCCATCGTTACGTTCAGCTGCCTACTACTAATCATCTTTTTAAGCTCAACGGCGGGCTTTGCCCTCGTCAAAATGAATTTCAAATTAAATTCGAAACTGCTGCTGTTCTTTACGGTCGGTATCATGATTCCGATTCAAGTCACCTTAATCCCGTTATTTATTATGTACAAAGACTTCGGACTACTGAACTCGTATCTTGCGCTAATCCTTCCACAAGTTGGATTTGCCTTGCCTTTGTCGATTTTGATCTTCACCAGCTTTTACAGCTACGTGCCCAATGAATTGATTGAAGCCGCTGTCATGGACGGGTGCAATATTTATCAGGTGTTCTATAAAATCATTTCTCCGCTTACCATCAACACGACGATCACGGTCGCATCGATCAATTTCGTTCTCATTTGGAATGATTTTATTTTTTCCAACACCTTTACGAACGACAAGCAATATAAAACGATCGCGGTGGGGCTTCAGGAGTTCATCGGGGCTTTCGGAGCGACGGATTGGGGGCAGACATTTGCGGCTATCAGCATCAGCATCATCCCAATCATTATCATATATTTATTTCTAAACAAATACTTGATGTCCGGCGTTTCTGACGGAGCAGTTAAAGGATAAGGAGAGATCAACTATGCAATCCATGAATCACCTTTTTGGCAAAATGAGAGGAAAAAGCAGAGCGATCACAGCGGAAAACCCACGAGGCCTGAAAGGAGAAGGCGGAAAAGCCACAGGTTCCTTGGGAATTGCCCGAAAAGGCAAAGCCTTTATCTCGCTGGCCCAAGGTGAAACTGCCACGCTCGTCGATATCGAAGGTCCGGGCATCATCCAGCACATCTGGATGACCGTGACCGACCAGACCGAGACCGGCTGGTTCGTGTTGCGTGATCTGGTGTTGCGGATGTATTGGGACGATGAAGAGGCCCCCTCCGTGGAAGTACCGCTGGGCGATTTCTTCTGCAATGGGTTTGGTGCCAGAGCGATCGTCAATTCCTTGCCGATCGTGGTGAACCCAGTCGGCGGCATGAACAGTTACTTTGCGATGCCGTTCAAAAAAGCCGCCAAAATAACCATTACCAATGAGCATCCCCAGGAGATCGAAGCGTTCTTCTACCAGTTTGATTACGTGCTGGTTGATGAACTCCCTGAGGATACGGAGTATTTCCACGCCCAATTCCGCCGAGAAAATCCTACCAAGCTCAAGCAGGATTATACGATTATAGATGGAATTAAAGGAAGAGGCAAATATGTCGGCACCTATATGGCATGGACTTCTTTATCACGTTACTGGTACGGCGAAGGGGAAGTGAAATTTTATCTCGATGGCGACCTGGATTGGCCGACCATCTGCGGAACAGGTGCGGAGGATTACTTCGGCGGCGCTTGGGGCTTTGTGAAATACGACAATGGAAAACCAGTGCATGAACAGACCTACTCCACTCCCTTTATGGGTTTCCCTCATTTCCAAGTGGAAGATAACACCAGGTCGCATATTTACGATGGAGCTGCTTGCCCGATGCGCGGCTTCTATCGTTGGCATATACTTGACCCTATTTTATTTGAGGAGGATTTACGGGTCACCGTTCAACAGATCGGGCATGATGGAAAAGCGTTATTCGAAAGAAGCGACGACGTGAGCTCCGTATGCTATTGGTACCAGACCGAACCGCATCAAGCATTTCCTGAACTCCCCGGTGTACTGGAAAGACGTCCACGCTAATCAGATGGAAAATCGGCAATAAAAACTAGTAGAGGTATAAAAATGGCTAATAAAAGGGTTACTTTAGTTCAAGTCGCAAAAGATTCAAGCGTATCTCCTGCAACGGTTTCTCATTTCCTGAATGGAAACTTTCGGAAAATGAGCTCGGAGACGAGAGAAAAAATTGGTCTCTCGATAACAAAGCTAGGTTACCAAGTGAACCCTGTTGCCAAAAGTCTCATTACCGGGAGAATGCACACGATTGGACTTGTCTTATCCGACAGTACCTATGACGGTTATTTTGAGGACTTGTATTTCCTGCATTTTGCCAAAGTCATCAAGCAGCAGTTAAAAACGTTGGGATATAAGATAATCCTGCTGGACTTTGAAGAAATCTTCATGAATATCCAGATGGTTGACGGGATCATCGTCAAAGCGACTATCGATACGGAAAAATTCATGCCCAAACTAATGGATCTCGATGTGCCAGTCATTACCGTAGGACGCCACAATTTATCCTATGGAGCGCACGTACTGCGTGTTAACGACTACCAAAGCGGTCAGACCGGGGTGAATCACTTATTGTCCCGCGGTTATCACAATCTGATTATTTTGACTTATCCGCATGGTCACGTCCCCGGATTCGACGACCGACTAAACGGTGCCAGCGAAGCCTTGCAGCAAAACGGAAAACTAACGACCGTTATCACCGGAGATATGACGGAAAATTTCGGTTACGAAACCGTGATAAACCTGGCACAAACCAGCCAGCTGCCGCAAGCATTATTTTGTTTAAGCGACACTTCCGCCATCGGGGCCTTAAAGGCCTGCAAAGATTTAGACCTGTCCCTTCCGCAAGACCTTGCCATTTTGGGCGTCGACGATATGCCGACCGTCTCTGAGCTTCTGAGCTTATCGACTATCCGGCATCCTATCAACGAATTGGCCGTGGCCGCTTCCAAGTTGATGATAGAATCCATTGAGTCCGACGAGCAGCGCATCGCGCCTGTCGAAGAAGTATTCCCCACGGAATTAATGATTCGGCGCACCTGCTAATATCATAATGTGCTTCTATAATAGCAAGGCCATAAAATAGTCGAGCACAGGGATAAATTTTTCCTTGCTCGACTATTTTTTTATTTAATTTCACTTCCATCTCAAGGGCGCGATTTTTCAGTAGCTTGATAAGTATTCCCGCATCATCTGCTCTATGGAAGAGTTGCACTGAACGTATTGAGGCAAATTAGCCCCAACGTATACGCACCAATCCATAATGACACCTTTAACAACAACACACATGTCTTTAGTTATCTCTTCACATGTTCTTCCGTCCAAATAAAGAAACGTTCGAACAGTTGGGGCGAATTATTCTCCATCTACCTTTTTAAAAATGGTGAGTGGATCTGTGTACAAGAAAAATGTCGCAGATTGATTGATAAAATCGCCCATTCTTTGAGCAATCAATGCCAGTTCAGATTGATACATTCTAAACGCCGCTGTAGTATCGAACCACATGGTAGCCACTCCATCATAAGAAATGGTTTCTGTTGAACCAAAGTAATTCGATTCTCCGGCAGATACTTGCACATTGTTAATAAATCTTCTCAATTGACTTCTCACGCCTTCGTGACTCGTCATAATCTCATTATGGGCTTCAAACCACAAACGATTAAACTCCTCACTACTCAAAGTATCGTTCTTCTTGATAAAATAAAAGATCTTAATGCCACCAGGTGAAGGATTGGTCACCTCCACCTCCTCTTCGGTGACTAAAAAGGGTAACGATTTCCCGAGATCACTAAAATTAGGCCCATCAGGACCCACTACTTTGTGTACATACGGATCGGAAAATGTTTTGGCCATAGCCTCGGCATCTTCAAAATACAATTCAGTGACAGAGTCTCTTCCATATACAATTTTATATCCACCATCTAGCACATCACTTTTAGCACCATATGCAGCATCATATACATAATTTTGTATATACTCATATATGCCCAAGGGATTGGCGGATGTGATTTTATATCCATGAATATGCTTTACATAATCAATAAACTCTTCATGCGTCATATCAGGTCTTCTTGTGACTATTGCCATTTGTTTAATCATTGTCGGTTCCTCCATTATTGTCAAAATAGTAAAATTTCAAACTTTGTAATATGAGCTTTCAGTTTTATAGCTGCCTCTGCTTTAGAAAGGCTATTTTCTATATCAATCATTTCATCCGAAAGCTTCTCTGCATATCATCTGCTGAAATCATGATGTCCTTCAGGTTTTATATATACATATGCTTGAAAAGAAGTATACTTTTACGGCATTATAAATGAAAGAATCAATCTTCTACTACTGTATATTTAAACTACAATAAAGGGTGAAGTGTAGATGAAATATGATGAAGAAATTAAAGATCTCCGTGTCAGAAGGACACATACGTTTCTTTTGAATGCACTAGAGGAGCTTCTTAGTTATCCGAGGAAAGATTTCAACTCAATTACCGTTAAGGATATATGCGAAAAGGCAATGGTACATCGAACTACATTTTACAAGCATTTCGAGGACAAATATGACCTATTAAATTTAGGTTTTTTACAATTTCAAGATGAATTTAGGAAAAACATCTTAGAAGAACGTATACAAAAACCGTTTCAAACTATTGAGAAGAACTCTAAACGAAAAATGTTAGATATGATTGTCTTGAAACAAAAAAAAGATGATACTTTAATGAATATTTTAAAAAATCATATTAAGGAAATTCTGATGCTTGATTTCATAGAATTAAATCAAAGAGGTAAAAATTTCACAGTCCCTCTTGAAATCATTGCAGAGTTTTATGCCAGCGCTATTTCTTCCCTTAATATGTGGTGGATTCAAAATAGCAGGGATATATCGGCTGTTCAAATGGATGAATATTTTAATCAAATGATTAGGGATCGTAACGATGACTGAGATTTCAGACCTGCTCGAAAAAATGTACGGTCATCACTACACGCCACAGACGGTGTCGAACATGACAAAGGGGATGGTAGAGCATGTGGATGCTTTGCGAAGCGAACGCTAGCTCCGCGTTACGTGTGCGTCTATGTCGATGCCACCTATATTGCCGTGGGCATTCGCCAGGATGGCTCCAAGGAAGTCTTGACCTATACCGTAGCACCTACAGAGTCGGCCTACATTTGGAATGAGCTGTTACAGGACGTGAAAGCACGAGGAGTGGAAGTCCTCCTACCCCAAGGTAATCCAAGTCGTAACGCGAGAACCACAACCTCTTCACGTTCTATAGCTTTCCCAAACCCATCTGGAGAAGTTTCTGGTCTCCCCATTTGAGAGCTGCAACCAACGCTTCGCTACTCGTTGCCATATCGGCTTCGATCAAGCCCGTGCTGAACTCCAAGCCATGTTCACCACCACAGACTAATACCCCCTTCTACGGGAAAGGTTATTTTCATTTACACTAACTTCCTGATGCTCCCCTTCCGCACGCGTTGTACCACACACACCTTCAAACTCAAGCAATATACGCTTATCTATTAATTCCTTAGTAACGTTAATGGTCTTCTTATAGTAGACAACACTGCCAGAAACAAAACCATCTGCACTACCTGATGGATTTTTTGCATCCCTAGGTTTTGCTATACACGCATCATGTAGTAAATGTATAGGTTGCCATGTTTGTTCATAACCGTCTCCTTTATCTTGGCTGCTTCTATTCAATTGATTCCCTTACAGTCTAATTAAACAAGGATGTAAACAGGTCGTTAACTGGCTTATAAATTATCATGACCAGAAGCAATGGGCTCGGCACATTGATCTTGTACAAGGAGCAGACCACCGCACCAATGCCCGTGATCCACAACAAGCCCCAGACCAGAAGGTCACGAAGCCTGCATTCTCGTGTCAGCAAAGGCACATCGATGACCACACAAGCCGCCGCAACAGCCAGAAAAAGCAGTAACACCATTTCGCTCACTCCTTGATATCTTCAATAAAAGATTTATCTGTAAGGCCAATCCGGTTAATCGACACGCTGGCTTTGTAATGGATGGATAGCGATTTTAGGTAATTGTCTCCTTTTTCCTGTTGTAGCCTTGCCCAAGCTTGGGGATTGGCACGGTAGATCAACTGTCCAAAGCCCATAATATCCACATTGTAGGACTCATTAATTTGTTCGACTGCAGTTTTCATCCGCAAGATAATTAGTTCTTCCGATTTCCTTTCCAGCTCTGTAATTACACGATCTGCCTCCAGATTATCTTTGCTCATTACCTCTTCCACATTACACAAGGCCTTTACATGGATGTAAATATGGGGTTTGCCGTCAATAATCTTGACTTTACGTTTGGTATCTGTCTGTAGAGCTTCAATGACGATGGGCCGTCCGTCGTCTCCTTTTACAGGACCTGAGGTTTTGACAACGTTATTGGTGATATAATTGTAGCCAATCGTCTCGTTATCGTTTAACCACCCGATCATCTTGTCCTTTCGAAATATGGCTATATTACTGTAGCGTAATCTAGCTGTGGGCGAGCTATCTTCCACATTGCTCTTCCTAGAGCCCTCACTGATACTGCCAGACATTTTCACTCCGGTCAACACCGGATTCTTCCCCTCGTACAGTAAATCTTCAATAAAATGGTTCAAAGTAACAGCGACTGTTTTGGCCGATGTCTTATAGGATTTGTCCAGGGAATTATACAATTTACTTGCTGGCAATTTCTCTAGCGGGGTAAGGACCTTCAGGACATCTTCGGCAGTGGTGTCTTTGGCGACCATGGCGTAGAAATCATTACGCGGCTCGCGGCTCCGTTTCAGCATATCAAGTACCTCTTTAATTCCAGCCCGAGCAAGCTCCTCTCCGATTACCAGTATACGGATATGCCCATAATAGCTGGCTCTTGCACTCACGAGATTATATTTGCGCTGGGCTTCATAAATCGTGGGTACCGTGAAGGTAGATACAATCACCGGCACCCCGGCCCCTCCCGTCCCTCCTGCCGCCTGCGAGGTAATTGCTGAAGGAATAACCACCTGCAGTGTAACCTTATAGCCAGATTCAGCCTTATCCAGCCCCATTCCCAGCACAAAGGCCATGTCATTTAACTCCTGTCTTTCCCAGCACCCGCTGAGCAGCATGGGGACCAAAAGGACAAGCAGTAGTCGGGCAACAGTTTTACGGTTGTTGGGTCTCATCTGCCGACTCCTTTTGCTTGTCTGTGCTTTGGCGATCAAGGTTTTGAATCATACTATCTTCTGGCCTTGTCTTTAAAAGCGGCCAGGGGAAGCGAAAGATTGAATCCTTCAGATCATTTGAACGGTATGGCCCGATCGGACTCATATAAGGCATACCGAAAGAACGCAGACTCGCCAAATGCAGCACGATCAAAAAGACACCGAATAGTATTCCGTATAATCCAATAAAGCCAGCTAGTCCGATAAGAACAAAGCGAATGATTCTTGCAGCGATCGACATCCCCGTCTCTGGTATGACAAAACTGGATATAGCCGTAATGGATACAATGATAACCATTGCTGATGAGATAAAACCCGCTGCAACCGCCGCCTGGCCTATGACAAGCGTTCCAACAATGGATATCGCCTGGCCTATATTTTTTGGAATCCTCACTCCCGCTTCCCGCAGAATCTCATACGTTAATTCCATGAGCATCGCCTCCACAAATGCGGGAAAAGGAACATTTTCTCTCTGTGCGGCAAGGCTGATAACCAGATTGGTAGGGATCATCTCCTGATGATAAGTTGTAACTGCCACATAAAAAGAAGGGGCAAGCAACGTAATGAAAAAGGAAAGAAAACGGATAAACCGCAGCAAGGTGGCAATATCGGCCCGCTGATAATAATCTTCGGCGGATTGAAAAAAGGATACAAAAAAGGAAGGTACTAGCAGCACGAATGGTGTTCCATCCACAAGAATGGCCACTTTGCCTTCAAGAATTCCCGCTGCGATGGTATCCGGCCGGTCGCTGTTATAAATCGTGGGAAACGGAGTAGCAGTCGTATCTTGAATAAACTCCTCGATATATCCGCTCTCCAGGATACTGTCCGTATCTATTTTGGCCAATCTGCGCTTCACTTCCTGCACCAGGTCAGGGTTTGCGATGTAGGTGAGATACATAATGGATACGCTAGTTTGAGTCACCTTACCGATCTGGAAAGTTTCCAGCCACAATTGGCTGTCTTTAATCTTTCTTCGGAGCAATGCCGTGTTCGTCCGCAAATTTTCCGTGAATCCTTCCATCGGCCCACGTACAACTGATTGTGAACTGGGCTCTCCTACATTGCGGTCCTCCCATCCAGGCAGTCCGATCCGCAGGGCGCTGGATGTTCCGTCAACCAGCACCATGATATTACCGGATAGAAGTTCATAAACAAATTGCCCAAGGTCATACGTGACGGATAGATCCCCCGCAATCAGCATACGTTTTCGCAAAAGCTCAATCTTCTGATTAGCATCAAGATCTCTCATCTGCTCAGGGGTACAACGTTCCTGAAGCGAAAATAATATGGAGTTATGCAGAACCTGTGTATCAACAAGACCATCAATATAAAGCAAAGCGATATGCGTAGACTCATCCAATTCCAGCTTTTTAGTGATCAAATCAGTGCTTGTCCCGAGCAGTTGAACCAACTGCACCAAATTGTCCTCCAAGTGGTGTGATAATGTGCCAGTAATTGTATCCTTCATGTCACAACCTCCACATTCCGTGAGCAAACTACAAGTAGTATGACAGAAGAAGTAGATAATTATCCCCTTACTATTCCTTTTTGACCGTCAATTAATAATTATGTTATAAAATCACATACTAAAGGAAATGACAAAAGAAAACTTAAGGGGCAGTTTACAGCAGATTTGGAGGAGTCTCATGAATCTTGAAAAAGACCGGATCAGTACGACTCAAATGATGATACTCGGGTTTTTGTTACTTATCGGAGATACAGCACTTGTTTATCCAACGATAATGACAACGGGAGCCCACGAAGACGCTTGGATTGCTGGCTTGATTTGTATTCCGCTAGGACTTGCATGCATAAAGCTGATCGTATCTGCATCAAATATTGATCCAACTAAAACGATTATCGAACTTTCATTACAAGGATTAGGAAAATGGGTGGGTGGAGCTGTAGCATTGAGTTATTTATTCTTTTTCCTGCTTGAAACCTCCATCTATGTCAGAGAAATCGAAGATTTCATGTGCACACAGATTTACGAGGGAACACCCGGAGGGGTCATTCGATCCATGGCGATTATTCTGCTGGTGTATGGCTTGCGGCTGGGTCTTGAAACACTGGGAAGAGCAGCCCAGATTTTTTTCCCTTTCTTTGCGTTTTTTCTGATTTGCCTAATCGTTCTCCTGTTCCCCGAAGCCCAGATAGAGCGTATCTATCCTATTTTGAACACACCGCTTCCTGACATGCTGCACACCATTATGTTCGGCGTATTTTTTCCCTTTGGAGAAATGTGCGTGATCTTCATGGTGCTTCCCTATGTCCAAAAAAAAAGCAATACAAGCCGCAATATACTTATCTCCCTATTGATCGGGGCCGTTGCACTTAACCTCATTTTGTTTCTCTCCCTGACAGTGCTCGGGGCATATTTCTCAGAGCACGAATTTTACGCGGCCTATATTCTTGCCCAGAGAATCAACATTGCTAATTTTCTGCAGCGGATTGAGGCGTTAATGGCCACCACGTGGATCATTAGCACCTATTTCAAAACAGTGCTTTTTTTCCACGCATTTGTCTTGGGGACAGCTCAGATATTAAAGCTTAAATCCTATCGGCCCTTGATCTTTCCAGTAGCGTTTCTGATTTACGGACTGTCACACCTGATTGCCAAAAATATTATTTTCTACGTTAAGGAGGTTCCTCCCTACTGGTTGAACTGGGAGATCACCAATGCTTTTGCATTCCCCCTAATTCTGCTTGTTGTTTATCATATCAGGAAACGTATCAGTCACAACAACCAGCTAACATAACCTTCGGGTCAAAAATGGAGTAGCTCATGGACTGATTCTCCTTGTGTGGTAACTTTCATTCTACACGAATCAGGCCTTGGGCCCTTTTTTATTTATGTCCAGCGGGTGTTGCACTTCATATTACAATCCGCAATGACAAAGCTAATTACAGCGGACACAAAAGTAGACTCGTTAGCTATAGAAATCGTGTATTATAACATATAATTTGTATAATATATTGATCAATTTTGAGGTTCCATTATATACTATAATGAAATTTAGAATGAAGGGAAGGTTGAAATGTCTATAGCTTCGGGATTGAGCGAAACGGAGCGCGATCCATTCCACTTTTTACAAGGAGTCAAGGATTGTATCCCTACGTTGCTCGGTTATGTGTGCATTGGCTTCGCGGCAGGCATTGTGGGGGCCTCATCAGGTGTGAGCACGATGGAAATTGCCCTGATGTCGGCGCTTGTGTACGCAGGAGCTTCCCAATTTATTATGTGTTCCATGCTGGCTGCGTCCAGTCCCCCCTCTGTCATTATTTTAACGACATTCATTGTGAATGCCCGCCACCTGTTGTTAAGCGCATCGTTGGCTCCTTATTTCTCAAAATATTCATTATGGAAAAATATAGGTATTGGCGTTCTTCTGACGGACGAATCCTTCGGGGTAGCCTCTGATAAACTTGCCAAAGGTGGACAGATCAGTGATCGCTGGATGAATGGGCTCAATATAACTGCTTACCTCGTCTGGATTGCCTCCTGTGTGGCAGGAGGCATTCTCGGGAACTGGATTTCCCGACCGGAGGCATTTGGTCTGGATTTTGCCTTGCCGGCTATGTTTCTGGCTCTGCTTATTTCCCAACTGCAAAGCGTCCAGATCTCCAAGCTCAAGCACCGTCTGCTGCTCGTGCTGTGTATGACTGTTCTGATGTACCTTTTGTCCTGGTGGGTGCCATCGCATATCGCCGTCATTGTAGCTACTGTGATGACCGCAACGATTGGAGTGTTAACCGACAAATGAACATTGATCCCAACGTCATGTACATCATTATCGGCGGCATGGTCGTTACAGCCATTCCGAGAATCATTCCCTTCGTCGTACTGCAAAAGCTGGCTCTGCCCAAACCAGTGCTCCAATGGCTGTCCTACATCCCTATTTGCATTTTTACGGCGCTCGTCATGGAACATCTGCTCGTCCGAACGGAAGGCTCCGTCACTTTTAATTGGCAAGTGCTTATTGCGATCCTTCCTACACTGGTGACTGCCTTATGGAGCAAAAACCTGCTGGCTACCGTTATTGTAGGTATTGTGAGTATGGCTGTAGTTCGGCTGTTATGGCTGGGATAGAACAAAAGGTGCAGTCTCGTTTTACGGCTGCACCTTTTTGGATATTCATATTGTATTCTTTCCCCTGCATCCTTATACAAACTTGCGATGATGCTTCTTGCCATCGTATGAGAATAAAGCCTGCTTGCCTTCAATTATCGTTTCCAAATGAACGGTCCGCCCCCACAGCTGGTACACATACGGAAGCGTACGCTCCATATATTTTAAATCCAGCTCAATCCCTTCAAACTGATGCTTGAGCTTCAACTCACCAGTGTGTAGATAATCTCCATCCTCAACGACAATATAAGGGGACCCACCATTTACACGGGAGAACACAAGCTGGTCCCGTATGTTTTCCCACGATTTATCTGTGATTTTCCAATCCGGTCCCCGTTTCTCGAATACGTACAGATCCAAATCCTCCGTCAGTTGCTTGGTCATGTAATTGCGTATAAAAGAGGTGTCTGAGTCAAACTCACGTACCTCGAACATTTTAGCGCGTCCTTCGCCCGGTTTGCGTCCTTGTCGCTCCTGCTCTTCACGGGTTGGGTTATCCCATCGCTTTTCAATATCCTCAAATATTTTAAGCCCCAAATAATACGGATTCAGGCTTTGCTTGGAAGGCTGTACGACAGAAGCATTCAGCAGTGCGAATTCAACGGTTTCATCTCCGGTCAAATCCAATTCCCTGACAATCCGCTGATGCCAATAGGAGGCCCAGCCTTCATTCATAATTTTGGTCTCCACTTGGGGCCAAAAATACAGCATTTCGTCCCGCAGCATTGTCATGATATCCCGCTGCCAGTCCTCCAGCACCTCCGAAAATTCCTGAATAAACCATACGACATCCTTCTCCGGTTCAGGCGGGAACTGTCGTATCTGGATGCCTCCGCTTTCCGTCGAATCCGGCTGTGTCTTCACCGTGTCCAGTGACCACAGATCATCGTAAGGACCGTCCGGGCGCTGCCGTTTTCCCGGTTCCTTTTGCTCACGGACTTTAAGCTCCATATAGCGCTGTTTATCCAGATGCTGTGGTTTGATTAGCTGTGGATCAACATGCTCTTGTATCGCCAGTACCGAATCAATAAAGGATTCGACGGCCTTCGAACCGTATTCCATTTCATAACCGTTAATCCGGTCTGCCGTAGCGGACATGCTCTCCACCATATTGCGGTTGGAGGCCGAGAAGCGGGCATTGTGCTTGAAAAAATCACAGTGCGCCAGCACATGGGCGACAATCAGTTTATTCTGAACCAAAGAATTTCCCTCCAGCAGGAAAGCGTAGCAGGGATTGGAGTTGATGACCAGCTCATAGATTTTGCTCAGGCCAAAATCGTACTGCATCTTCATTTTATGAAATGTTTTTCCAAAGCTCCAGTGGCTAAACCGAGTGGGCATTCCGTAGGCTCCAAACGTGTAAACAATATCTGCCGGGCAAATTTCATACCGCATCGGATAGTAGTCCAGCCCGAATCCATTGGCAACCTCCATAATTTCAGCAATGGCGTATTCCAGCTCTTTCTGGTCGGTGCTCATCCCACCGTTCCCCCTTCCCGTTTGCGAAAAAAGGTGCGTAAGGCTTGGTATACCTCGCCCTTTTCCTTGATAACGTAATACATGAACTGATCCATTTTGATGTTCTTATAGGCCGACATCAGTGTGCTGCTGCGGTTATATTGATTCACTTCTCCATAGCCAAACATGTTGCTGCGCTTCATAAGCTCCTCAATTAGCTTTACGCACCGCTCGTTGTCCGAGGTCAGATTGTCGCCGTCCGAGAAATGGAAGGGATAAATATTATAGTTGGAAGGAGGATAGCGCTTGTCGATAATCTCCAGTGCCTTGAGATAGGCCGAAGAGCAGATGGTGCCGCCACTTTCTCCACGGGTGAAAAATTCTTCCTCCGTAACCTCTTTGGCTTCGGTATGATGCGCCAGAAAGACAATCTCCACCTTTTCATATTGACGGCGCAAAAAGCGGGTCATCCAGAAAAAGAAGCTGCGGGCGCAATATTTTTCAAAAGATCCCATTGAGCCTGAAGTATCCATCATCGCAATGATTACCGCGTTGGATTGGGGGATGGTTTTTTCCTCCCATGTTTTATAACGGAGATCGTCCGGACTGATATGATGAATGCCCGGGTTGCCCTCGCGTGCGTTACGGCGCAGATTTTCGAGAATCGTTCGCTTCTTGTCAATGTTGGCCTGCATGCCTTTTTTGCGTATATCATTGAATACGATGGACTCAACCTCAATCTGTTCCTTGTCTTTCTGCTGCAAATGCGGTAATTCCATATCCTCGAACAGCATATCTTCCAGTTCTTCCATGCTGACTTCCGTCTCCATGATATCGTGTCCGGGCTGGTCTCCGGCTTTATCGCCTTTACCGGGCTTCTGGGAAGCAGGATCGCGTCCGATGACATCACCCACCTGACTGTCGCCGTCCCCTTGGCCTACATGCTTTTGCTTCTGATAATTATAAATGAAGCGATATTCGTCCAGACTGCGAATCGGCACTTTAATAATCTGCTTACCGTCTGACATGATAATATTTTCTTCCGTAATCAGATCAGGCAGATTTTGCTTAATCACATCTTTGACCTTCTGCTGATGACGCTGCTGGTCCTGGTACCCTTTGCGATGCAGCGACCAATCTTCGCGGGATACGACGAATGAATATGGCTGACGTGGTTCCGGCATTGTTAGGCACCCCCCAAGTGGATACACGGCACAGTTTGGCCTTGTTGGTTATTAAGTATATTCACGGGGATGTACGATATGTGATGGAAGCCAAAAAACCTTTCCAATTTCAGGACGCTTGTTTCAGTTCGGATGAGGGGGGTGTATTATAATAATAGAAGAAATGACCCGTGGGTCATGTATGTAAGTTCATATATGCAAATGAGAACAGGAGTGTGGATATAGATGAACAGCCAACCTGGCTTTCGTGAAGTACGAGAAAGTGACCAGCAGGTATTCCCTATCGCCTGGTATGCCGTCGGCTGGTCCAAGGAACTGCGGGATAAGCCGCTTAAAAAGCGGCTGCTCGGCAAGGATATCGTATTGTACCGTGATAAACATCGGCAGGTACATGCCATACATGCGTATTGTCCGCATCGGGGAGCCGATTTGTCGCTCGGCTTTTGCCAAAACGGGCACATCACATGTCCTTATCATGCATGGTCCTTCGATGAGAATGGGCAGTGCGTGGATATCCCTGCTCATCCGGGGCGGGCTATTCCCGATTTTGCTCATACCTACGCCTATCCTGCGATTGAAAAAGCCGGGCTGCTGTGGGTGTATCCTCAGGCTATTGGCCCAGCATCCGGGCCGGGTACAGAGAGTGGTGCATCCACTTTGACACCTCCCCCGCTGGAGCTTTTTCCCGAGCTGGAGGACCCAAATCTTGTGATGTCACCCTACGATTCTGTATGGAAGGCACATCTGACAAGAGTTGTGGAAAGCGTGCTGGATGTCGCCCACCTGCCGATTGTACACAACAAAACTATTGGTAAAAAATCGTCTACCGACATCCATATCCAATTCGAAGCAGATCACGATCATATTCGGGTGAAAAACGGAAGCGGGCTATTGCAATACACCTTTCCGCAGCAATGGATTTTGACTCCCGCTGAGGAGGGACGCAGCAAGTTTATTAATTTCGTCACCTTCACCCCAATTGAGCAGGAAGTGACCGCCATCTACGGGCTGGCTGGACGTAACTTTGCCAAATTTGTACCGGGTATGAGCCGGATTTTTTCCAGATATAGTAGCAGAGTGCTGGAAGAGGATCGAACTGTGGTGGAAAGCCAGCATCCGCGTCCTATCCCTGAGGCGCTGCGCATGGAGGCGCACGTACCCGCAGACGGGCCTCAGGTTCGTTTTCGCAACCGCTGGTACGACTTTCTCGTTAACGATGAGCCTCGTGTCCGCCTGGACCAAGAATCGACGTGGTGAAGGGATGGGCAAGCGTCAAGCAACGGGCGTTCGTTCACAGCATCTTTTCTGCCTTATAGCCTATTCCATACACCGTCTGCAATAGCGGCTGATGTGGCTCAAGCTTCCTGCGCAAGCGCTGGATGTGAATGTCCACCGTCCGTGTTCCACCTGCATAATCGTAGCCCCATATCTGCTCCAGCAGCTCGTCCCGCGTGTATACCCGCCCAGCGTGTGACACCAGAAGCGCCAGCACATCAAACTCCTTGGGTGTCAGCTCCAGCACTGTTTCCTCCAGTTCAGCCGTTCTGCTGGACGGGCGCACTCGTAACGGGCCAAGTATCGTTTCTGATCCCTCTGGCGTGGGCGCTCCTTCCCGTTCCAGCCTCCGTACCAGCGCCTTGATGCGGGCGAGCAGCTCTCGCAGATCAAAGGGCTTACTCATAAAATCGTCCGCGCCCAGCTCCAGCCCGAGCACCTTATCCACAATATCGTTTTTGGCAGTCAGCAGCAGAATACCGATGCCCTTCCGACTTTCCAAACGGCGGCACACCTCATATCCGCCCAGCTTGGGCATCATCACATCAAGCACCAGCACATCGGGGTGAAACAAACGGACTTTTTCCAATGCGTCCTCCCCGTCAACAGCGGTTTCTACCAAAAAACCTTCTCTTTGCAACGCATAGGCCAACGCATTGCGAATGCTGGGTTCATCGTCCGCTATTAATATTTTTTTATCCATGTCTTTTCCTCCCTGCCCCATAAACCAACCGATTCAGCCTACTTATGTTCTCGCAAATAATAATGAATCAGACTGGTATGGCATATGAACTGCTCGCGTGGATCGTTGAGATCAAAATCCGCAATGTCACGAATCCGTTCCAATCTGTATTTGACCGAATTACGATGTATAAAAAGATAATTCGCTGTATCCATCAGACTGCCCCTATTTTCCAAATAATAAAATAACGTTTTAAGCAAATCGCTGCCATGAGACCGATCATACTGCTGGAGTTTGCCCAGCTTACGTTCAAACAAATCGGCAAATTCCTCTTTGTTCATTGCTTCCCCAAGCATATAGTGCATTTCGATATCTCCGAATATACATACACGTCTATCGGGGTACAGCCGCTGGGAGACGGTGATGGCACGTCGTGCCTCATTATAGCTTTGCATCAGCTCCCACAGCTTTTTGGTACTTCCAATGCCTATATAATAATCGCCCGTTCCCAGTGCTTTTTCACTGTTCCAGCTCTTTAGCGTTTCAGCCCAGGTTAGTCCCTGATCAGCGCCAGCCCCGTCATGGTGGTCATTCGGATGAAGAGTAGGTAAAAATAGTATCGCCCGATTGGAACGGAACTCAATATGAGATACCACACGCCGCCGGATGGATTCCTGACTCAGCAATCCAGACAGAATCTCTTCTGGCGGAGCGGTAGCACTTTCCAGTACAGCGACCTCCCAATCATATGCCGGGTTAAATCCCAGTTGACGCCCTCTCCGCTCAACCTCATGTCGCAATGGTACCGGAGGGGTCATCAACTCATCAATAAAGTTACCCCGTAGCCGGCTTTCTGTATCTTCTACTGCCTTTTCACGCATTAATTCCAGTGCCATGACCAGACGTGCCTGCTCAATCCCCACCTGCTCCATATCATCCAGCTCATTGCGGGCAATGACCAGCTTGGCAACCGTGCGTTTATCGACATTAATCGGAAAATGACGGGAATCCTGCGCCTCCATCCAATTCCATTCCTGTGGTGAAGTGACGATGGCTCGGCCTCCATTATTAATCAAAGCAACCGGGGCTTTAAGCAGCTCTGCTATATTATCGCTTACAGCCTGTATACCGCTGTTCTCCAGCACCATCGTTGTTAAGGTCCGATATATTTCTTCCGAGCGTCGCAGCAGCTCTGCCTGCTGATTCAACACCATATCCATGACTCGCTGTGTAATATCCGTATATGGAATATCGGCCGGAATCTCAATCACGGGCAGTCCACAGGCATTGCTTTCCTCCAGCGCACTGCGGGGAATTTCCTTGAGAAAGCGGGTCGGCTTGATCGCAAGTGCTGCGGCCCCGCCCTGATGCAATAATTGAATAATTTGACACAATACCTCAGGCTCATGACGAATGGAATAAGCAGTTGTCATCAATAATACGCCTTCCCTGATCCAGCCCTTCAAGTCAGGGACCTCCATAATATCAATAAAACGGACAAACCGATTTAGCCCTTGCTCTCCGCTTAGTACCTTCGCCTCCTTCAATACGGGCATTGTCATAAGCTCCTGAACGGTTACACCCGGTATTTTCATATGGACAGACCACCTTGCTATTTATTTTGCGGTAACGGCACATATATATAGGATTTTGCAAAGTTCTCGCCTAACTTAATTTTCAGGATAGTGTACCAAAAAAGTTTACAAAACAAAACCTTTTACCGGATGGAACGCAAATAAACCGCCCGATCAGGAAAAGGCGGCTTAATTCAATACCCTATTATTTTATAAGTCAGGCTTATCCTGCCTGGACTTCATCATTCTCCCTCTGCCAGTGCACCGATGCAGCTGCGCCGAGCGCCA
Organism: Paenibacillus sp. NRS-1781; assembly: GCF_050467745.1. Taxonomy (NCBI): domain Bacteria; kingdom Bacillati; phylum Bacillota; class Bacilli; order Caryophanales; family Paenibacillaceae; genus Paenibacillus; species Paenibacillus sp. NRS-1781. The sequence goes on along the minus strand of NZ_JBITPI010000033.1, from coordinate 120,439 downwards.
CAATCGGATCAATGGCACGGATGCCCAGCCTGCGCTCCAGCTCCGGTGCGAAGTTCATCGTCACAAAACCCGTACAGGCCAGAACGATGGCCTCTGCTCCCTTCTCCTGAAGCCGTAGCGCCGCTGCCATCGCCTCCTCCTTGCCATGCGGAGTGTTCAGGTCCAGCGTCGTACGCACACCCTCTGGGCGCTCTGTGCCGATATAAGACTCACCCAGGATGCGGCGGATCAACGGAGGCGTCTCCTCCAAAATAGTCAACACACCAATACGACTGGCCGCTGTCAATGCCAGATGCGCCGCACAGGAGCCTGCGCCGTACACAGGTACATTCACCGCCTTACGGGTTTCCTCCAACGCCGGATCAGCCGCACAGCTAATGCCAATAGACGTGCAGCCCTGCTCGACGAGCTGTTGCGCTGCGACCACAATTTTAGGCACCGATTCCCGATTCGTTGCATCGTCATAGATTCCCTGTGGCTGGTCAGGGATACATATACTGCTGACAGATAGCCCGTAGCGCTGCTCGATGACCCGGCCGTGAAGACCAATTGCGACTTCGTCTTGCATAGTAAGCACTCTGATCATTCCGAGCATGATGAATTCCTCCCCGTTTTACAGCTCCTGCTGTTTCTCATCCACCTAGCGCTCCAGCAGCTGCCCAGCTTTCATAATCAGGCGGTCATCCAGATACACATCCGGTCGCTGAACGACACTGTCAATATGTACACCCGCAGCGATGGTCCCACCAAAAGTATTATTGCTGCCAAAAGCCACATGAATCGTGCCGTACACCTTCTCATCTTCCAGTACGACACCCGTAATACGCGCTTTATCATTTGTTCCGATACCGAATTCTGCCAGCATTCTGCCGTCACCTTCACCCAGCATTTCCAGCAGGGGCTGCCCTGCTTCCCCTTCTGCGGCTATCAACCTGCCGTTTTCGACCGTCAGCAGCAGCGGCTCCTTCAAGGCACCGATTCCTGCAACAGAGCCGTCCACCACAATCTGCCCTTGCGCCATTCCCTCCAGCGGAGCAATATACGCTTCACCGGAAGGAAGGTTGCCGGATTCGCCAGGGTTCAGATACATGCCTGTGCTGGGCACGCCGTTGCGACCCTCAATGGTAAAGCTCAGGCTGTACCCATCCTTCTCGATCCGCACCTGCTTGGCAGCTGTCAATAATGCGGTCACCTCCTCGGTCAGCGCCTTGACCTTCGGATAATCAGCAGCAATCGCCCCGTTCATGAACATATCGTCCGTCATGCCAGGCATCGTCGCCAGACGCGCTCCAGCGGCTGCGGCTTGCTTGCGGGCATGGGTATGGGTCAGCGAATACCGGGTGACGCATACAACAACATTGGAGCGAAGCATGGCTTCGGCCACAGGTGCCGGAGGCTCCTCCCCTGATTTGGAGCGTACCTTCATCGTTAAAATAGCAGCTTCTGCGCCTAGCGCCTTGCCAGCTTCATAAATGGACTCGCCCAATTCCTTTTTATCATCGTCCGTTACGACCAGAAGCGTCTCTCCAGCAGCTAGTCCCAAACATTTTTGCAATACATTTTTACTAATTTCAACACGTTGTTGGCTCATATTCCTTACCTCCTATTTTCAGTCAACTTATACGCTTACACCATTTCTGATACCAGCTTGCCGATCAGGGCATTGGACAATACGACGGGAACCCCGGCGTAACGCGCCGCCAGTTTCCGGTGAACATCCGTATACCCCATACAATCCAGCACGATAAGATCAGCCTGATCCTTGAAATGCCCGGCTGCCTGGCGAAATTCCTCTTCACTGCCGTTGTAAGGCGAGGCCGCTGCAAACCCCGGATTCATTCCGTGAGGACTGAATTTGAGCTTGAGATTGTCCTTCTGCTCTTCCAGCGGACCAATCAGACCGACCCGTCGTCCGCCGGACATCGCCTTAATCACAGGAGGAAGCACATGGTCCGGCTCAATTAAAAAGGCAGTTCGGGTATGCAATCCCGGAAATACGCCGGTACATAGCAATAAAATCGTACGGATGCCCTGTTCTTCCATGCGCGTGATTTTCTCCTGAAGCAGCGGCTGGATTTTTTCGCGTGCTATAACCACCGACTCGCCAGTCGTCAGGCGGGAGGTCAATACATACTCTCCCGGCGACGGAGACAAATGCTCTTGTATATAAGCAAAAGAAAGACCGTCCAGCGCACCTGCCTGTACCAGTTCTGCACGTCCTTCCAAAGCCCGTTCCACGATAGGAGCCACATCTGTCCGGGGAGCTTGCCCAATCGTAATCATCCCAAGCTTATTCATCTTCAATCCCCTGCTTCCCCTGCGATAAAGCCTGTGGTTACGATTTGCATGCCAATAATAGCCCCCAGAACGCTTGTAGCCACCATGAGAATAAATGCAAAAGGCTCAAACGTTTTCGGGTGACGTTTTTCTTTTTCTTTTTCCATATGACCCTCCTATGGCTTAGACATGATGTGATGTATTTCTTCATCTGTTGAGTAGGTTTAACTTATGTTACTGCAACTTTCCTTCCATAAACAATGTTCGTCCTGACCAAAACAAAGGCTTGTTTATTGTGCATACAGAATAAAAGACGATATATATAGCGCTATCATGACATTTCACCCCTTCATCGTGTTAATGAATATAACATGAATCTAGAAGAACGTGTATAGCCCTTTAAAACAGCACCTATTACCTCATCATGAATAGACTGATAACTAACAGAGGATTACCTTTTTCTTTAATCACAAGTCAAGTGAGGTTCTTATGACGAAATCATATACCAAAGCACAGATTCGCAAAATCACCAGTCGTTTCGGTCTGTTCCCGTTAAAATCAAGCTTAGTCTCATCACTATACCGGAAAAATGCAGTAATCCAGGTGAAAACGAAAAAGGGAACTTATGCATTAAAGCCCTTTAGCCGTACTAGGATGGTCCGCTCAAATACAATCCAACAGATGGAGCAGGCTGCAAGCATGATCAGGCTTTTGAAAAAGAGGAAGTATAGCTACATGCCCGCGTGGCTTCCAACACATTCAGGGGAGCTATGGACTTTACATCAAGGAACGCCATTTTATATGAGTCAGTGGATCAAGGGGCGGGGATTGGAAAATGCTGAAGATTTCGAAAAACTTGGGTGGGCACTTGCCACGCTTCATGCCACGTCCACTGGCTTGCATCAGATTGGAAGGGGGAAATCCCCTACGTTACAACAATTGCGGATATGGAAAAAACAGGACCGTCTTTTTCAACGAAAAATATCGAAAATCAGCCGTCATGACAAAGAATATGGCAACTGGTACAACGCTCACGGCAAAGACTGCAAACGTTTAGCTAGGCGGGCATGGAAGGATTTGCAGGACACATCCATTGTTAAGCTGCTTCAGAAGGAAAACCGTTCCCCCGCTTTGATACACAGCGACATCACGATCCCCAATGTCATGATTTCAGATGATAGTGAACTCAAAATCATTGATTGGGATCGGGTTAAGGTCGGCTCAGTCTATGCAGATCTGGCGAAGGCCCTTATGAATACGACCCAATTCAATCCTAAATTTGTGCAATCCTTGCTGAAGGGATACCAAAAACGCAAACCACTAAGCCAAACTGAACGAAAAATGGTTACAGCCTTATATAAGCTGCCACGTGAAGCGTGGCATGCCTCCCTACACCCGAATCGCTCAAGAGACCGCGAGATCCTGGACAATTGGGATCAATCGTGGCCCCTTCGCTTACAAATTATTCATATTTTACAAGAATGGGTCCATGCATAAAAGAAAGCGAGGATCAAAATGTCGATTTTATCGAACGTCGAGCAGATGTACGGAATCAAAATTCAACATACTCGTCAAGTGAAGGACATATACAAGATTGAGACCGCCCACATGACCTATTGCTTAAAGCCCTACAGCTTTTCGGAAGATGAAATTCGTTTTATTACACGCGTGTTGTCCTTCTTGGATGAGCGCGGGTTTACCCATAGCCAAAAGGTCTATCCGACAGTGCAGCAATCCGCTTATATGACCCATGAAGGCATTTCGTATACCTTAACCAATTGGGTGGATGGACGAAGACCAAAATTCAAAAAAAAAATAGATTTCAAAAAGGGAATTTCCACCTTAGCCAAATTTCACTCCAGCGCCGTAGGCTTTCCTGTCACCGAAGCTCCGGCAGCCAGAATACGTTACGAGGGCTTGGGTGATGAAATTGCTGGATACAAAAAACGCCTCCGTCCGTACAAAGGCACAGCACATCTTGTGGCTCTCTGTGAAGAAGTGTCGAATCATTTACAGCAGCCCAAAGTTCGAGAAGCAATCGACTCAGAGCAAAAAGCTGCCGCATTTATACATGGCGATTACAATTATCCCAATCTGATTAAAGACAGACAGCTCAAGATTCATTTAATCGATTTTGAAAATTGCTCCCTGCACGTAAGAATGAAAGACTTGTCCCATCTTCTTCATCGAAATTGTCTTTGGAACGGGACCAAGATGCTGCGCGCGGTCGACTACTATCAACGATATCGTCCGTTAAGCGCCCATGATTTACATTTGCTTCACACACTTTTGATCTCTCCCTATCATGTGGTCCGCAACATCAGAATAGGCGGCATCCATTCTGCCAAACGTGTTATTCCATCATTCGTGCAGTTAAACAAATACCGACGTGAACTTAGAGCGCTGCTATAATCTGTCGGCTTGGAACTAAACAGGAAAACAGACCTGATGAAACGGTCTGTTTTTTTATGTTCTGACAACGATTTATGGGAAATCTACATGCCACTGAACCCAGTCCACTTGCTGATTGTACCGGTACAATCAAAAATTTATAGCATTGTTATCAATACGCCCCCCTTCTACAATGAGGCTTAGACCCAATAGATCATTTGTTCCGAAAAGAGAATTGGGGAAACTAACAACAGAGGTGACTCCACATGTACATTATGACAAAAGAAGACATAAAAGCTTATCTAAACAGGATCGGAATTGAAGACATTCTGCCTCCTACTAAATCCTATTTATTTGAGCTGCATAAGGCCCATGTGAAACATCTTTCGTGGCAAACGGTGGACATTTTTGCAGGAAAGCCGGCAGACATTGGTTTTCAAGAATCCGTTCAACTTATTTTACAGGGGAGAAGCGGTTATTGTTTTCATCTGAATGGTGCCTTCAGCGCACTACTACATTCACTGGGCTACAAGGTCAGCCTGCATCGTGCAGGGGTTCAGCCTTTAGGGGCAGAGCCACGCATCAATTCATTTCATCTTGGGTTAACGGTGAACTTGCTAAATGAGCAGCAAGAAGATGAAGTATGGATTGTTGATGTCGGTTTAGGCGATATGCCATATGAGCCTGTTCCACTCCGTATGGGCACTTATGAACAAGCCCCTCTTCAATATAAGGTTACGGAGTCCGGGGTTGTTGCAAAAGGCTGGCGGTTAGAGCATGATTCGCTTGCTTCATTTGTCGGCGTTGACTATGACCCTACGGTTGTTCGGGATTTGGAAGAGTTTATGCCAAAACATCATTTCTATAGCCGCTCAGCGGATTCTCCATGGTTCAACCTGTTTCTAATTCGGCAAAGACAAGCATTAGAGACGAATGAACTAAGAGGCTGCATTTGGAAAAACCACGGGCTGAACGGATTGGAAAAAATAGAGCTGGATCATAAATCGCAGTGGCTGGAAGTGTTGGCAGATGTGTTTGGTGAGCCGCTTGTTAACTATAGTCACCAGGAACGGGACGAGTTATGGAAAAGGGTATTTGCGGCTCATACTGAATGGAAGAAATCAATCATTTCCTTATAAGTTTTGCGCTCTTCCTCGGTTGCGTTGATTGGACCGCCACGGAGGAAGAGCGTTATTTTCCCGTCTTGCTCAAAGAAAGAACATACCGATATCTCATTCTATCCTCTCACACCTACATCATTTCACCAGGATGTTGAAGCGTTTCCAGTTCCTTCACCATATTTTCGATCAGCTTTGTGAATGAAGCCAATTCCTCAGAACTAGAGGCCTGTTGTCGGGCGCTGGCTGTTGTGGCAGCCGTTTCGGATTGCACACTGTTCAACATATGGGTAATATCCAGTACCTTGCACTGAATTTGCTCCTGAGCCTGCTTGGAATTGGATGCCAGCTTGCGTACTTCCTGTGCCACAATCTGAAACCCGCGCCCTGCTTCCTGCGCATGTGCTGCTTCAATCGCCGCATTCAGTCCCAGCAAGTGTGTCTGATCCGACAGCTCGCGAATCGTGCCGCTCATCTGCTCAATATGCTTGATCTCATCACCCAACTGCTGTACCAATTCTTCCGTATGCTCTTGCGAAGAGACTGTTGTACGGGCACTATCTGCTATATTATCTGTATTTCCACGCAATTCGGCAATCATTCCAGTCAAATTTTGAGCAATTCGGGAAACAACGGTTAATACTTGTGTTTGCTCATCAGCCAGCTCGTTAATTTGCTCCTTTTCCTTCTTCTGATAAGCTTCCAGCACAAGCTGGGAGTCCAGATTGAACATTTTGGAAAGAGCATGAACAATCGGATACCAATCGTCGATCCCCGAATGCTTCAAAATATCTACTGCAATGTCCAAGTAAGTTATGTATGTGCCCAAATAATAATCCGAGGACAGACCAATGCGGGAATGCACCTGACCTACAAAAAGACGGTGCTCTATAAATGGTTCATCTATTTTCCCGTCTGCCAGAGAAAGCCAGTATTCTCGTTGTGTTTCCTTTAAGCGTTCAATATTGGACCATTTGGAGATAATCGACATGAGGTGCGGGACCTTTTCCACATGATCATAAAATCGATCCACCACCTCATCCACAATAGATTGGAACAAACCCTGATGGAGATGCAATAAAGCCAAATCATCATCCGTGATTCCAATATATTGAATCTGTTTTAATCTACTTTCAGCTACATCAATCATAAGGTTCCTCCAAATAAATAGTTTACATCCATTTAACATTACCATATTTATCGACGCATTTTTTTGGAAAATGTTATAAATTAGTGGATTCATTGTGACTTTTCACATATTAATGATGGACAAGCACCTGAAATAACTCCTTCATGATAAAAAAAGAATCCGGTAGCAAGCACTTGAAACTCCCAGTGCTTACTACCGGATTCCTCATAGGTTACACAGCCGATAGAAATCTCTGTTCAGCTACGACGCCGTCCATCACAACTCATTACTCCAGCTTGTTGCTTTTGCTTACCTTACTTACCGATTTTTATCGATTCAACAGACTGCCTACATACCTAAGCAGGTCGTTGGCACTGGCACCTGTATAACCGTGTTCCTCAATCAATCGCTTAATCACCTCATTCATGCGTTTGAGCTGATTAGCATCGGGTGTTTTGGTCGAGGTCGTAATTTTCACAATATCCTTCAAATCAGCGAACAGCTTTTTCTCAATCGCTTCTCTCAGCCGATCATGATGATGATATTCGAACTTGCGTCCCTTGCGTGAGTAAGCGGAAATCCGGATGAGAATTTCTTCGCGGAACGCCTTTTTCGCATTTTCCGATACCCCAATCTGCTCTTCGATCGAACGCATCAGCCGCTCATCCGGGTCGAGCTCCTCATCCGTAAGCGGGTCGCGGATTTTCACCCAATTGCAGAAAGCTTCGATATTATCCAGATAGTTGTCGAACAGCGTCTTGGCTGATTCCTCGAACGAGTACACAAAGGCTTTCTGGACTTCTTTTTTCGCCAGCTCGTCATACTCCTTACGGGCCACGGAAATGAAATTCAGATAGCGCTCCCTTTCCTCCTTCGTAATAGAAGCATGCTGATCCAGACCATCCTTGATGGCTCGTAAAATGTCCAGTGCATTGATGGACTCTACATTTTGCTTAATGAGCGCACTGGAAATGCGATTGATGACGTACCTTGGATCTACCCCGGACATGCCTTCCTCCAGAAACTCACTTTGCATTTCCTTCAGATCGGCTGTCTTGTAGCCTTCCACCTCTTCACCATCATACATGCGCATCTTTTTGACCAGATCCATGCCCTGCTTCTTCGTCTCCTTCAGGCGGGTAAGCACGGAGAAAATAGCAGCCGTCCGCAGCGCATGAGGGGCGATGTGAATATGCTTCATGTCGCTTTGTTCAATGAGCTTGGCGTAAATTTTTTCTTCTTCCGAGACTTTAAGATTGTAGGGAATGGGCATCACGATCATCCGCGATTGGAGAGCCTCGTTCTTTTTGTTTGCGATAAAGCTTTTATACTCCGATTCATTGGTATGAGCAACGATCAATTCATCTGCACTGATTAACGCAAAACGCCCCGCTTTAAAATTACCCTCCTGGGTCAGAGACAGCAAATTCCACAAAAACTTTTCATCGCATTTCAGCATCTCCTGAAACTCCATCAGTCCACGGTTGGCTTTGTTCAGTTCTCCGTCAAAACGATACGCGCGCGGATCGGATTCCGAGCCATACTCCGTAATCGTAGAAAAGTCGATACTGCCCGTCAAATCAGCAATATCCTGTGACTTCGGATCAGAAGGACTGAACGTACCGATGCCAATCCGATTTTCTTCCGATATAAATACCCGCTCCACACGCACCTTTTCAATATCTCCATCAAATTCTGTACGCAATCTCATCTGGCAGGATGGGCATAGATTGCCTTCCATTCGTACGCCAAGCTCCTTCTCAAAATCCGGACGCAGTTCATGAGGAATGAGATGAAGTGGATCTTCGTGCATGGGGCAGCCTTCAATAGCGTATACCGCTCCCTGATCCGTCCTCGAAAATTTCTCCAGACCGCGTTTGAGCAAAGTGACCAGCGTCGATTTCCCCCCACTGACAGGTCCCATCAAGAGAAGAATACGTTTGCGCACATCCAGTCGCCGAGCTGAGGAGTGAAAGTATTCCTCCACCAGCTTTTCCAGCGCACGGTCCAGCCCAAAAATCTCCTGCTCGAAAAATTTATATCGCTTATGTCCCCCAACCTCTTCTACACCAAAAGATTCAATCATCTTGTAAACCCGTGCATGAGCGGTCATCGCCGGCGTCGGGTCTTTCTTGAGTATCTCGATATACTCACTAAAAGTGCCGCTCCAGGCCAGACGGTTGTTTTCCGCCCGGTACTCCGCAACGCGTTCAAAAATATTCATGCTCGGTTCCTCCCATGACTGCGTAATGACTATCCACCACTCCGGATGGTTAATGGCTACACTCGTCCACGCCTTTCAGGATATGATGCAATCCTCTTAAAAAAAGTGTAATACATACCTATGCAGATTGATTTCAGAATTGACCTTTTTTTTGTCACGGGTTCCCCTGCTTTTTCGAAAAACAGAGAGATACACTGTGCTAAAATATACAACAACGACGCGGACCTGACGCATTATGGTACAATATAAGCTCGGAATAATGGGATAAAGGAGCGGGAGAAGCATGGCGGTTCGGCATGAGACGGAGCTGTACGCTCCGATCAAAGCCTTTTTTGAGAGCTTGGGATACGAAATCAAGGGAGAAGTGCGTAACTGCGATTTGGTGGGTATAAAGCCAGAACAGCAGGAGCCACTGATTGTGGAGATTAAAAAGACGTTCAATCTGGCGCTTGTGCTGCAAGGCATGCAGCGTCTGAAGCTAAGCAGCAATGTGTATGTGGCGGTAGAACGAAACCGTGCGAAAAAAGGGGCTGTCAATCAGCGCTGGAATGAGCTGGTCGGACTGTGCCGCCAGTTAGAGCTCGGCTTGCTCACCGTCACCCATTACAAGACCAAGCCGCCGCTCGTAGAGGTACTTTGCAAGCCAGCGATCACGAACGGTGGTGACCGCAAAACGGCGGCAGTCCGCCTCGGCTCGCGCAAGGAAAGGCTGCTGCGGGAGTTTCACGCACGCAGCGGCGACCACAACACCGGCGGCAGTACCCGGCGCAAGCTGGTCACGGCCTACCGGGAAAAAGCGCTGCGCGTGGCCGCGGCCTTGCAGGGTCTGGGGGAAGCCGCACCGACGCAGCTCGCCCGTACAGCAGCCGTCAGCGGGGCCGCAGCCGTTCTCCAGCGCAACTACTACGGCTGGTTTGAACGCGTAGCCCGGGGCCGCTACAGGCTGACCCCGTTTGGCGAGGTTGCCCTGAGCGAGTATGCGGCGGTACTGCAAGAGCAAGGTGCCGAAACGGCCGCTGGCAAGGCTGTAGAGCCAGATGACGGCAGCGGACAACAGCGAATCGCGGAAGCGACAGCCGTGTACTCTGCCACTACGAATGCGGAAGATCACTGAGAAGCCTGCCACTCACCACCCTTCCAATACTGGGGATCGCCGAAAATCCTACCGCTTACTTCTGACGCCACGACTGCCGGAAGCTCTGCTGTAGCAAGCAGAGCATTCGGCCCCAGCTAACTTCGCGCAGTGAATTCACTAATCGTCTCACCGATCAAATTCATGCCCATGAGTAGCTGCTCGCGGCCCGGATGGCTGAAGTTCAGGCGGATATGGGACGCGCCTTCGCTGCCAACCGCGCACAACTCTCCTGGCATAAAGGCTACACCCTTGGGTAAGGCCGCCTTTAGCAGCAGTGCGCTGTCCAGCCCATCGGGCAACCGAACCCACACATACATGCCGCCGGACGGAATATGGTACGTCACATCTTTCCAAAATGGACGTTTGAGCAGCTCCAAAATTAATTGCAGACGTGTCGAGTACTCTTTGTTCAGCATGGCTAAATGCTCGTGCCATTGAAACCGCGAGCTGGTCAGCAACTGGAACAGGAGTCGCTGGTTCATCGTACTGGACTGCATATCGGCCAACTGCTTCAAAGCGTACATACCTTCGATCAACGGAGCGGGGCCTGCCGCCCAGCCGGTTCTCAGTGCGGGCGCAATCGTTTTGTTGAAGGAACCGATATATAGCACCTGTCCACCCTGCCCTGCATGATCCAGCGCAAATAGCGAAGGATAGGCTTCTGCAAATTTCCGACTTTGCCCGTGCTGGCTTTTGTCGCCGAATTCATTTTTTTGTTTAAAATGTAGCTCTCCGTAAGAGTCGTCCTCCACGATCAGCACCTGATAGCGCCTACACAGCTCCAAAATCTCCTGACGTCTTGCCGCGCTCCATAAGGAACCGGTCGGGTTCGTGAACGTGGGTGTGGCGAAAAAAAACTTGGGTTGGTGGTGAATGACTAAGGCTTCAAGCTGATCGGGACGCACACCATCTCCATCAGATTCAACGGGAACGATCTGCGCACCTTGCATGGAGAGTACTTGCAGGCATCCGGGCGATGTCGGATTTTCGACTAACACAGGGTCGCGTTCATCCACCATCAGCCTTACAATCAGGTCAATGGCCTGCTGACTGCCTGTTGTCAGGAGAATCTGTCCTGGTGGCACTCTAACTCCTTTGCGCTGTTCCCACTCTCCTGCAAGCCACGCCCGCAAAGGAAAATAGCCCTCCGGTTCACCATACTGGAGGGCGTCAGGGCCAGAACCAAATACATCATGAGCCGCTTCTTCCAGCAGCTTCACTGGAAATAGCTCTTGTGCAGGCAATTCTTCAGCCAAAGATATAAAGGAGTGTCTTCTCGCATTTTCCCGGATATGACGCACTGGAGAAGCCAACATTGCAGCGGTTCGTGAAGCAAAGGAATATTGCATGAACATCCTCCTTCTCCTGAAAAATAGGCTCACGACCTCCGGGTTGGCACGTCAGGCATACAGCTGCTTTGCTTGACGCGCGTACAAGGCATAACGTTCAATCGCCTGTGCCCGGCTGGACACGCCCAATTTAGCATAAATTTTACGTAGATAATTATCAATGGAGCGCCGACTGACTTCGATCTCGATCGCAATTTTGTCATATGTAATTCCTTGCACAATACGCTCCATAATGAAAATTTCGGTCTTTGTCAATTCGTCGAAAGGTTCAGAAGCCATGAGCGGCATAAACGGCCAATTTCCACAACGAATCCAATCCATTGGTAACGAAGCAAAACCTTCGCGCAAACCGTTGATCAGATGGATCAACTGGCTTGGTGACGCCTGTTTGGATAGCATTCCATTCGCTCCCAGCGAAATCAGCTGTTGGAACAGCGTAATATTATCCTCATCCGTCATAATAACAATATGGCTGTCTGGAGACAAGGCCCGTATTTGTGTTAGGAACGGTTCCGCCGTTCCCTCAGGCAACCTGTAATCCATTAAAATGATTTCCGGCCGAATGGAGCAAGCCAATTCCAGACCTTCCGTCCCGGAGGAGGACATCCCTCTGACAAGCAAATCCTGCTGGTCTTCCAAAATAAGCTTTGTTCCAAGCATACTTGTAGGATGGATGTCTATGATGACCACCTGCCATACTTTTCTCATGTCTAAACCTCCTGATTTCACAAAAAAATACATAAAATACATAGTTAAAAAAAATTGAAGTTATAATTTGGGGTTGCATATATAGAAATTGCGCAAATATGAACGCATAAGAAGCGAAAATCGTTTAAGGAAATTGTATCCTAGGACTTCCTTACGGTGCAATCTCTTTTTCCAAATAATTTTATGCATCTATTTCGCTTTTGCGAAATAAATAGGCCCATGATAGAATTGGAACTGCAAAATAAAGACTGGAAATTTGATTTTACATGGGAGTTGAAAAATCGCATGCAAGCTTCACCTGAACACCCTCCTGCCGAATCACGGCGGGGCACTTCAAGAAAGGGGATACCCGTAAAGGCTTTTCTGCTATTTTGGTTCCTGCTTATTATACTAGGTGCTCTCGCTACCTATCTGTACAGCAATCATTTGAAGCAGGAAATGTTGAACGAAATGCAAACCCATACAAACCAGCAGATTCAAGCGCTCAAAACCGACTATGAAAAACAGTTGGTTGCGCTTTCCGAGGAAGTTAACGGATTAGAGGGCAAAGTTCAGTCCTTCAATGAGCTGCTGACCTTTACCAAGGATAATGCAAACAATAAAACCGACAACAGCAATAAGCTGTACACCCAACTGAACGAAGTGAAGCAGCAGCTCAATGCACTTCAGAAAAAAATGGACCTGCTGAAATGAATATGGATACAAAACAGGTAAATCGTTTCTTCATGCTGGCCCTTGCTCCTTTTATCGGTTTGTTGGGGTGTGTTTTGTTAATTCATCCCACATTTAGTTTTTCCGGGTCTACCGTCCCTAGTCTGCAAAAAACCGAGGTCGTTCTACAAACGCACTCAGTAGGCAAGCAGCTCGATGAAGCCAACCAAACGGCAACATACACCTTGTCTACTATTCGCCGAACATCGGAACTGTACAAGCAAACAACCCAAACGATGAACCAGCTTGTCCAAACGGCCTCCACTCAATCCAAGCGTCCCGAAAAAATCTATAATCGGCGCATCACCGCCAAGCTCGGGGTTCCCTATGCGCGGGTAGACAGCAACCGGATTACTATTGAATTGTTTAAGGTGAACCCGGGGATTTATCATGGCTATGCCATGAAGGTCAAGCTTAAGGATCCTGCCGCTATGAAAATGTCTCTGGGGAGCGACAAACTCGGCGGCTCCGAAACGACCATGCGTGCTGTCCTGAGACACGGAGCTGTCGCTGGTATTAATGCAGGCGGCTTTGCGGATGGAGACGGCAAACGCTATCCATTAAGCACTACCGTCATGAACGGCCATTACCTGACCGGCTTTCAGTCCAGCTTTAAGGATTTGTCCTTCGTCGGATTGAGCAACACCGGCAAGCTCATCGGCGGCAAGTTTTACAGTCAGGGCGCTCTGGACAGCCTAAAGCCTGCCTTTGGAGCTACCTTCGTTCCCGTACTGCTGCAAAGCGGCCAAAAGATGCCGATTCCGGATAAATGGCAGGTTTCGCCCAAACGAGCGCCACGTACAGCCATCGGCAACTATAAAGATGACCAGCTGCTCATTATTGTCGTAGACGGCTACAATGAAAGCGGGGGTTCAGGTGCAACACTGGAAGAACTACAGGGAAAAATGTACAATCTCGGCGTTCAGAATGCTTATAATCTGGACGGGGGAGGCTCCTCCTCACTCATCCTGAACGGTCGAGTCGTGAACAAGCCATCGGATGGCAAACTGCGTCCAGTCCCTACTCATTTTTTGTTCTATAAATAGGAGCTTATCGTTTACAAGCATGTAAACTATGTCTGCTTACTTATACTTTATAAGAAAAAAAGCATCACGAACGAATGTCGTGATGCTTTTGCCCCATTTTAGGAGTACTGTGTCATTTCAGTCAAGCATTGAGCACAAATATAACGTTCTTTAAAATTGTTCACTTGCTCAACTGATCCGCAAAATACACATTTCGGACGATAACGCTCCAAAATAATATGGTCACCCTGAACCAAAATTTCGACAGGATCTCCCTCATTCATTTGATATCTTTTGCGCAGTGACTTGGGCAACACTATTCTCCCCAGTTGATCAACTTTACGCACCACACCAGCAGGTTTCATCGTGATCGTACACCTCTCCTATTTCATTATGAATTGCAATTTTCTTCCCCGCGAAAAACTAGGTACAAAGACACTATTCTTTATGTAGTATTCGCTGTCTTTTTGTCGAATCCTGCTGATCACAGGAAATTTTATTACATTTTTTCATAAAATCATGAACCATATCAAAGTATGGCACAGAATGTCTGTAATATTTTTATCGACCGAAATGTCCATTATCATTAGCTTTCTCTGAGGATTTTACAAATTAATAATTATAGCCTTATTTTCAAGCCCTTCGTCGGGTTTGTCTGAACAACAGAGGCACAAGGCTTGATTAGCAACTAAGGTCCTGGTTCTTTATTCGCGCTTATGCCCACTCACTTGATATTATTCACGATAAACCTGGAAACTCCATTTGCCGCAACGCTTCATATACGATAATCGCAGCGGAATTCGACAAATTTAGCGATCTTACTTTATCTGACATAGGCATCTTGATGCATGTATCCGGGTTGGCAGCCAGAAGCTCGGGAGGCAGCCCCTTCGTTTCTTTGCCAAATACCAAAAAGTCTCCATCCTGAAATGCAATATCACTATAACGCTGATTTGCTTTCGTGGTGGCATAAAAAAAGCGACCTTCCTGATACTTCTCCTGCACCTCAGCAAAGGATTCATGGTATTCGATGTGAACCGCATACCAGTAATCAAGTCCAGCACGTTTTAACGTGGCATCGTCGGTACGGAAGCCCAGCGGCTTTACCAGATGCAAATGTGTTCCCGTAGCAGCACACGTTCTAGCAATATTCCCTGTATTCGCCGGAATTTCCGGCTCAACAAGCACAATATGTAATGGCATCACGTTTCGTTCCCTTCACTTTTTGAACTGAAAAAATGTACACATTTTATTATTTTAACAAAATCAGTGAGAGTTGAACATCCAATCCAAAAAATAATCGCTCCTCACCACTAAAAGCCTTCCCCTATACACGTTCAGGGAAGGCTTTACTTTTTTTCGATTTCCAACAATTGTGTATCGAAATATATGTCCGTTACAATCAGCTATGACGCTGCTTAAAACTATCCATAAACTCGGCCAACGCTTGACAGTTCTCCAGTGGAACAGCATTGTAGATTGAAGCGCGAAGCCCTCCTACACTACGATGTCCCTTCAGACCGATGAAACCAGCCTGCTCGGATTCCTTAATAAATTGCTTTTCCAAGTCCTCATTTGCGAGGCGGAAGGTCACATTCATAATGGAACGGTCAGCGACGTCTACACAACCACGGTAGAAGCCTTCACTGCTGTCAATACGGTCGTAGAGCAAAGCAGCTTTCTGCTGGTTGATACGTTCAATACCTTCCAGGCCGCCTTCTTCCTGAATCCATTTCAGTACCTCATTTACCATGTATATAGCAAAGGATGGAGGTGTATTGTAGAGAGAATTATTCTTTTCATAAGTGCTATAACGCAGCATTGTAGGAACGTTGTCCGGTGAAGATGTCAACAGTTCTTCACGGGCGATCACGACCGTTACGCCGGAAGGTCCCAGATTTTTTTGTGCTCCAGCATAAATCAATCCGAATTGAGTAGCATCAAACGGCTTGCAAAAAATATCACTGGACATGTCCACAATTAACGGCACAGAGCCGGTATCCGGGAATTGCTTGAACTGCGTGCCTTCAATCGTCTCGTTGGACGTAATATGCACATAAGCAGTATTGTCAGGCAAGTCCAAATAATCCACATTTGGAAGACGCATATACTTTTCATCAGCAGAGGATGCAGCAATGTGGGCCTTGCCCAAAAGCTTGGCTTCCTTATAAGCCTTGTCTGACCAGCTTCCTGTCATGATATAGCTTCCTGTCTGCCCTTCGCTCAAGAAATTTAAGGGCAGCATAGCAAATTGCGTACTAGCGCCTCCTTGCAAAAATAACACCTTATAGCCTTCTGGATTGCCTAGCAGAGATAACAGACGTTCCTGCGCTTCATTATGAACAGATTCATACACAGCTCCACGGTGAGACATTTCCATAATGGACATACCTGTTCCCTGAAAATCTACGAATTCAGCTTGTACACGTTCCAGCACTTTGAGCGGCAATGCCGCTGGTCCTGCATTAAAATTATAGGCTCTCTTACTCAACAAATTCCCATCCCTTCTCTACTCTGGTGCGGATATTATCGCTATGATAGCAGTAATCATAAGAGCGTTCAAGACTTGTTAAAAAAAGTTGCCGATTTCATTTACGATGTGACAAAGATGTGAATGTAAGTGTATTTAACATCTTAACTTTATGGTATTTAATTTAATGTTAAAAGGTCCCCGGCTTAAAAACCGGAGACCTATCTTGAATACTAACCGTTACCCATAGGCAAATGGTTAGTATTCAAAGCAGCTATGCTGCTCGTTTTGTTAGCTCGTGTTGTCATTCGAGAGCAACCATGCAGCTCATTTATTATCTGCTATTAGCAGTCGAAATACAGGCTGTATTCATGCGGATGAACACGGATGTTAACCGATTTAGCTTCAGAACGTTTGAGCTCTACATAGTTATCAATAAAGTCCTTCGTAAATACGTCGCCTTCTGTCAAGAACTCATAGTCGGCTTCCAGAGCGTCCAAAGCCTCATCCAGCGAAGCAGGAACACTGCGGATTTTACTAATTTCAGCGGCAGACAGCTCATAGATGTTCGTATCAAGTGGACCATATCCCAATTCGATCGGGTTCAGCTTGCGCTTGATGCCATCCAGACCCGCCATCAGCATTGCAGAGAAGGCCAGGTAAGGGTTAGCTGTGGAGTCCGGTGTACGGAACTCGATCCGACAGCCTTTAGGCGTAACAGCCGCTACTGGAATACGGACAGCCGCAGAACGGTTACCTTTGGAGAATACCAGGTTAACTGGAGCTTCATAGCCTGGAACGAGACGTTTGAACGAGTTCGTACTTGGGTTCGTCAAAGCGATCAGCGCTGGTGCATGGTACAGGATACCGCCAATGTAATGAAGGGCCAGTTCGCTCAGGTTAGCGTAAGCACCTTTTTCGTAGAACAAAGGGGTGTCTCCATCGAAAATGGATTGGTGAACGTGCATACCGCTTCCGTTGTCTCCAAAGAGTGGTTTTGGCATAAATGTTGCCACTTTACCATATTGACGAGCTGTGTTGTGTACAATGTATTTATAAACAAGCAAATTATCAGCTGTTTTCTTGAGTGTATCAAAACGGAAGTTAATTTCCGCCTGACCTGCCGTAGCAACCTCATGGTGATGGCGCTCAATTCTCAGACCTGCTTCTTCAAGCAAACGGCACATTTCACTACGGATGTCTTGTTGGGTGTCTACTGGCGCTACAGGCACATATCCGCCCTTCACTCCTACTTTAAAGCCCAGATTTCCGCCCTCTTCCTTGCGATTCGTATTCCAGGCTGCTTCTTCGGAATCCACGAAAAAGGAGGAGCTGTTCATACTGGTCTCATAGCGCACTTCGTCAAAAATGAAAAATTCGGATTCAGGTGCAAAGTTAACTTTCGTACCTACACCAGCAGTTTTCAGGAATTCTTCTGCTTTTCTTGCAATGCCGCGAGGATCGCGGTCGTATTTTTCGCCGTCTGGCGTAGCAATGTCACACAGAATATTCAGTGTAGGATGCTGAGTGAAAGGGTCGATAAAAACCGCTTCCGCATCGGGCAGCATAACCATGTCGGATTCCTCGATGCCACGATAGCCGGGAATGGAAGAACCGTCGAAAGCAACACCATTAACAAATGTTTCTTCATCTACTTCGGAAGCTGGCAACGAAATATGGTGAGCACGGCCGGACAAATCTACAAAGCGAAAATCTACCCACTCAATATTATTTTCCTGAATTGTTTTTAATACATTTTCAACGGACATGTCTTCTTCCTCCCAATTTTCCGAACATTAAGTCTTATACAACCCTGAAATGTTCATGATCGAATGTTTTTTTCTGTCGTCATTATAAATCCCAAACATGACACGGGTCAATAGCTATGTAAGGTATTTTTTAAACTAATGTTAGATATGCTTACGCTCTTGATAACATTTGAAAAGCACAAAAAGCCCGAAATATCGGGCTTTTGGGGCGATTTTAATCAAATGACTGCGTTACGGCAAAACTTTTATACATTAATGTTAAGTATTGGATTTAAGAAATGGTACTGGGTGTATGAAATGTTTTTCCTACAGCCGGAGCAAGCAATTCCAAGTCTTTCAGCAAATCTGAAAATTGATCCGGGAAAAGGGATTGTACACCATCACCCGTCATCGAATTGTCGGGGTCTGTGTGCATTTCAATAATCAACCCGTCTGCACCAGCAGCCACCGAAGCCTTCGTCATAGGGACAACCAGCTCACGGCGCCCAGTGCCATGGCTCGGGTCGGAAATAACCGGCAAATGGCTCAGTTGTTGCAGAACAGGAATAGCTGACAGGTCCAGCGTATTTCTAGTGTAGGTTTCAAATGTACGGATTCCGCGCTCACACAGCATAACATTCGGGTTACCACCCGCCAAAATATACTCGGCAGCATTCAGGAACTCATCGTAAGTCGAACTGAAACCACGTTTGAGCAGCACTGGCTTGCCGCAGGTTCCCAGCTTGCGCAACAGATCAAAATTTTGCATGTTACGTGTACCTACTTGTAAAATATCCGCATATTCCGCACAGATATCCACGTATTCGGGTGTCATAACCTCTGTGATGGTCAGCAGGTCATGCTTCTTGCCTGCCTCGGCCATCATGATCAAACCTTCTACGCCCGTTCCTTGGAAACTGTAAGGACCCGTACGCGGCTTAAAAGCACCTCCACGGAGAACTTGTGCGCCCGCAGCTTTAACCAATGCAGCAATTTCATCAATCTGCTCAGCAGACTCAACGGCGCATGGTCCACCCATAATCACAAGCTCGCCTCCGCCGATGTTCACACCTTTAATAGAGATGACGGTATTTTCGGGATGAAAATCACGGCTCGCCAATTTGTAAGACTTCGATATTTTGACTACATTCTCTACGCCCTTCATTTGGCGCAGGTGTTCAGCCAACTTGGGCTCTACACTTCCGATCAGCCCGATAATCGTACGATCCGATCCATGGGAAACATGAGCCTGCAAACCTTCTTTTTCGATAACTGCAACAATAGCCTGGATATGTTCTTCAGGTGTTTGGACACCAGCGATAACGATCATATTTTTCTTCCTCTCTATTTAACATATTTAATGAATCATTTACAGATGACATTATATCACTTAAACGCTTGTTCGCTTTTAAGCTTTTATTCGTTAAAGTAAATATACCTGTTTTGCTTGTACTCGTCAAGACTTAATTATCCTGAATACCGGCCTGCAATTTCGATCCTCGTGATGCCGATTTGGTCTGGATGAAGTCTATCGTCCAATTCAAAAAAAGCTGCCATCCGAGAGTCCCTTCCCGAATAGCAGCCATGATCTGTTACAAATTATTTAGTCGTTTTTGACTTTTCACGCACAGGGGGCAATAGCTTCTTCATATCAATCGTCCGACGAATCTCCCATGTATCCGGGTTAGCCGGATCATATTGCTCCAGGTACAAAATAACCTCTTTCGTAATCAACGTAGGTGTAGAAGCTCCAGAGGTCACTGCTACCTTGTGAACGCCCTCCAGCCATTCCCGCTTCAGCTCTGTTACATCGGAAATACGGTAAGCTGTTGTACCCGCAATTTCTTCAGACACCTGAGCCAATCGGTTTGAATTGTTACTGCGCGGATCACCAACGACAATCACCAGATCCGCCTGTCCCGCCTGCTCCGCTACCGCTTCCTGACGCACTTGCGTGGCCAGACAGATTTCATTGTGTATTTCGGCACCCGGGAACTTCTCCAGCAGCTTTTTCATAATGTGCTTGATGTCCCACTGACTCATGGTCGTCTGATTCGTGATTAGAATTTTGCCCGCAGACAACATAAGGCTGTCGATCTCCTCTTCCTTCTCGATCAGATGAACATGGTCGGGAGCAATGCCGATAGCTCCCTCCGGCTCGGGATGATTCTTTTTGCCGATATAAATAATCTGATATCCCTCGGCAGACTTCTCCCGAATCAGATCATGAGTCTTCGTCACGTCCGGGCAAGTTGCATCAACCGTAGTCAGCCCCTTATCGCGAGCCAGCTTGCGAACCTCAGGGGATACACCATGGGCGGTGAAAATAACGGTACCACTCTCCACCTGGCTTAAAATCTCCATGCGGTTAGGGCCGTCCAGTGTAATAATTCCCTCATCCTCGAAGGAATTTGTGACATGACTGTTATGCACAATCATGCCTAGTATATAAATAGGCCGAGGTAAGTCCAAGTTTTTGGCCGCCTGACGAGCCAATACCATGGCATCGACTACGCCGTAGCAGTAACCCCGGGGCGAAATTCTGAGCACTTCCAAAAATAGCACCCGCTTTCTTCGACACAGTAGACAGCTCCAAAAATTGAGTAGCTGCGGCATCCAAGCCTTTACCGGCCAATTCTATGATGTAGTTGCCTTCCTATTATAGCCTATTCCAAAGGCGCGGAAAAGCTGACCGGAAGCCAGATGATAAATGTCGTCCCTTCCCCTTGGCGTGTAACCACTTCCACAGACCCGTGATGCTCATCTATAATCCACTTGGCAATGGACAAACCCAAGCCAATACCCTCCGTCACCCCGCGCGACTCATCCGCCCGATAAAAGCGGTCAAAAATAAAGGGAACCTCACTCTTGTCCATCCCGATGCCTGTATCACTAATCCGCAGACCTACCTGTCCCTGATAGACGATAGCATCAAACCGGACCGTACCTTCTGGTGTATATTTGAACGCATTATCTATGAAAATGAACAGCATTTGCTGCAAATAATCCTTACTGCCATCCATATAAACGCCATTCAGTATCGAAAAGTCACCCACGTTCCATTCGGACGTCCGCTCCAAAAATTGAGCACGCCGGGCAACCTCACTTACGAGTGGCTCCAGCGCCACCGGGGCCTTCTCGAATGTTTTCCCTGTATCTGCTCTGGCGAGCGATAGCATATCGCCAACCAGACGGCTCATCCGTTTTCCTTCATCCGCCATATCACTCAGGGCCTCCATAGAGAGCTCACGAATCATCGCTTCATCCATATTGGGACGGTCTCCCGGCTCGGTAGTCCACATTTTGAGCAAAAAATCAACGTTGCCTCGGATTGTCGTAAGCGGCGTACGCAGTTCATGGGAAGCATCGGCTACAAAGCGGCGCTGGGCTCCATAAGCATCCTCCAACTCCTTATAAAAAACCTCCGTACGCCCCAGCATCTTGTTAACCGTCGCGATCAGTTGTCCAATTTCATCTGGCGGTCCATCATATTCAATGCGGACACTCAAATCATTACTGGACTGAATCTGATTAGCCCCTTCGATCACCTTGACCAGCGGCTTCATGGACTTGCGAGCTAAAAAGAGGCCTGAGGTCGCAGCGGCGAGCAATGCAAATAACGAACCGTACACAAGCACACTTTGCAGCCTGTTCATAAGCCGATCCTGAGAGCCTGTAAATTGCCCCACCTGTAACAGTCCAACCACTAATCCCAGTTCCTCGGATTTGATCGGTTGCTGATAAATCATAAAGGAATCCCCATCCACACTTACACGTCGAATTCCCTCATTTTGAACCGCTCCAGCCGCTGTGGATGGAACCGGAAAGGTAATATCGAGATTTTTCATATTTTGCGTCGTCTTGGTGACACCGGATGTATAATTATAAATTTGTACATATAGCTGTGATTCATCAATTCCACGACCCTGCACCAAGCCCAAATCCAGATTGGGGACCTCAAACAGTCCTCCTTTGACGGTGAGCAGTAACTGCTTGTTAATACGTGGCGTCTGGTTCATAAGCTGACTTTTCACTTCATTATAGGTGTAATAATATACCAGTCCGTAAATAGCCAGTCCAAACATAACAAGTACTATAGCCAAGATGCTGGAATACCAAGCTGTCAGTCGCCAACGAATAGACATATTTACACATCACCTCTTAAAATATAACCCGCTCCCCGAATCGTACGAATGAGCCGTTTGCCGCCATCCTGCTCCGTTTTTTGTCGGAGCATGGCAATATACACTTCCAGCACGTTTGACTCTCCGCTGTAGTCATAGCCCCAAATTTTGTCCATAATCAGATCACGAGACAGAACGCGCTTCGGGTTTTGCATAAACAAGTGGAGCAGTTCAAATTCCTTTGCCGTCAGCTCCAGCCGCTTGCCGCCGCGAACCACTTCACGCGATTCGTTATCCAGCTGTAAATCTTCGAAGGTCAGTCGATGTCCATTATGATCCTGCTGCTCGGTTTTACGGCGCAGAAGCGCCCGCACACGAGCCAGTAGCTCCTCCAGAGCAAACGGCTTGACGAGATAGTCGTCTGCACCCAGATCCAGCCCCTTGACCCGGTTCTCCACCTCGTCCTTGGCTGTAAGCATCAGAACGGGCACCGTACTTCCTCCCTCCCGCATGCGACGGCATACCTCGAAGCCATCCAGTTGCGGCATCATCACATCCAGCACGACAACATCAGGCTCAGCTGTAAGCATTTTATTCAATCCCTCTGCGCCGTTGGCAGCCGTCATCACTTCATAGCCCTCGAAGGCCAGCCCTCTGCGCAGCATGGACACAATTTTTTCATCGTCATCAATAATCAGAATGGTAGAACGCATACACCATCGAGCTCCTTTATTATCTTCTTTTCACTCTATTGTAGCAGGAGTAGACGCGTGTAGCATCTTGCCGCCGTATACAGCAAGAAACGAAAGGTAACTCCCTTCCGTTTCTTGCCACATTTTCACTTTTAAAGAAGGATTGGATCACTGTTGAAGAGTCGAGCTAAAGTCGTTCTTGTTACCCACTTTTAACTGGACATCCTTTTTCTGTCCTGCCCGTTCAATGTTAAGCGTCAGTGCTGTACCCACTTTTTGCTTTTGAATGAAATTGATCAGCTCCTGTGATGTGCTGTAAGGAGTACCATTAGCTCCGATAATCACATCATAAGGACGCAGATCCGCCTGATAAGCTGGTGATTTGTAGATAATATCCCGCACCACTGAGCCTTCAGTCAGGGTTGTCCCCAATTCTTTGGCTACTTCGGGACTCAGATTCAACAGACTTGCGCCAATGAAAGGAACGGGTTCTTTCGGAATAGGCTGATTATTTTTCAGCTTGTCGACGACTTCCAAAATCGTATTGGACGGAATCGCAAACCCGATTCCCTGTGCGTCAGCACTGACAGCTACGTTCATGCCGATAACCTGTCCTTGCAGATTCAACAGAGGACCACCAGAGTTCCCAGGGTTAATGGACGCATCGGTCTGAATTAAATGTTTATATTGAGTAGGTTTTCCCGTAGACTCACTGTTAATGGTAATCGTACGTTCCTTCGCACTCAGCACCCCGGCTGTTACCGAATGCTCGAAGCCTTCAGGGTTACCGATGGCTACCATCCACTCACCGACTTTAGCATTTTCGGAGTTGCCTAACGTTACTGTCGGAAAGTTATCCTTGCCTTCAATTTTCAGCACAGCCAAATCCAGATCTGCATTTTTGCCCAGTACTTTGGCTTCATATGGCTTATTGGTTCCCTCTACCGTGACCTGGACCACATTCGCGCCTTCAACAACGTGATTGTTTGTCAGGATGTAGCCCGTTTTATCGAAAATAAAGCCGGAACCAATACCAAGCGGAGTCAGTTGTCCGCTGTTGCTGCCATCATTTTCATTGCTGCTGCCGTTGTTTCCGCTATTGCCACTGTCTCCATACTGATTACCGAAAAAATATTGATATAGCGGGTCATTATAATAAGGACTGCTTTGTCTGCCACTGCTACTAGATTGCTTAGCCAGTGTTTCAATTTTGACGACTGCCGGACCCGCTTTGGCCACAACGGATTGAACGTCTGCCGTGCCGGAAGGCATTACAGCCGGAACTGCGTTAGGCGCCTGACTCGTCGTTCCCGAATTAGTCGTTTCTCCGCTTTCAGCTGCCGCCGAAGTCATCGCCGTCTCAGGAGTGAACATATTCGTGCGGTCGGCCGTGTACATCAGAACCGTAATAACCAGCATCCCGGCCAAAAAGGATAGGAAAATCGTCTTTACCTGGGACTTGGGTTTATTTTGTTTAAATTGCCAGTTACCGCCGTTCCGGCCTGAGCCGTCTTGTTGTTGCTCAGCCCCGGCACGATGGTAAGAGGAAGGGAGTGGCCTTACCGCCTGCGGTGGCGTAATCTCAACGTCCTTCTCTACAAGCTTCCCATCCTTGCGTTGTCCATCTGATTGAACCGAAGAAAAAGGACCGTACGAATAGTAATATGAGGAACCGTTTGAATCATTCTGCCGAGTTGTTTTATCGGATTCAACCTGATCATTGTCATCCCGGCGTCCGGAATTATTATTTTTAAATTCGTCCATTGTTTATCTCCTCCCAAACCCTATGCTTCAAGGTGGTGTTGTTTAGCTGACTTTATTTTGCACTTTAAACCTTAATTCCACCTTAAAAACAATTAAAAAGGAGATAAAACCTTTTACTCCATGATCGCTCACGCCTTGTTCAAACACGAAATGCCCCGGATATGAGTCCGGAGCATTGTCAATCGTATATGCTTTTTATTTCGTGTTAAAGTTTTCGTCAAATTTTTCGTTCGGTGTTTGAGCATTATTTTGAACTTTGCTGCGACTGGAGTTTTGTACCTTTTGTGATACAGAGCTTGTGCCGCCTTGATCTGCTGCGAATTCTTCACTATATTTCTCATTTGGTGTCTGGTAGTTGTCCTGAATTTTATTCTGCTCGGACTTTTTCACCTTTTGAGAAACGACACCTACTGAGTTGTCTTGGGCAAATTCCGCTTTGTACTGATTTCCTGCGTTTGACTTGTTACCTTGATTGGTGTACGAATTTCCGCCTTGATTTGCCATAATTCTCAACCTCCCAATATGTTTTTCGGGATAAGCTTTACCCCGCAACATAGTATGTGAAGTCAGGAAGGACAATATACACGAATTATATGGAATCATCCAGCGTAGAAGCCGGAATGGATTTGTGCGTCTCGATCACCTTTTGGAGCGAATTTAGCATCTTCTCCGTACATTTTCCGCTTCCTTTTCTAATAATTTGCACATCCACTTCTTTCTTACCCCACTCAGAATAGACCTGCCGGGTAGTTTTAAAATACAGGTCGATTTTATTGCCTTTGATCGCTGATCCCGTATCTGCTACAATGCCGTAGCCGTAACCTGGAATGTACAAAATGCTGCCCAAAGGAAATGTTTTGGGATCAGCTGCAATCGTGGACAATGTGTTTTTGTCACGACGCACTTTAACACCGGAATACGTAATACCGTAACCCGGATGAGTTGGCCGCTTGCCAGTGGATTCATAGCCTGCTGTATATCCCGTTGCCGTGACCGTCATGGTCGTAATCACCTGCTCCTCCCGCGGAGACAAAACAGGCGTTGACTGCCCTTTTTTATGCTGGACCGGCTCTTTGTGACCGTAAACCTCATTGCCAGGCAATACCAGACAAGTGAGGGTTAACACGGTTCCCAAAATCCGTTTCCATACCAACATGGATCTCATAAAAAACCTCCCCTTGAGGCAAAGGCTTTCCAGAAATCCGTTGGTTTATACGAGCACTTGATTATTTTTGAATATCCTGCCCGGGATAGAGCCTGCTGAGCTTCATTTTATCTTCAAAAATATGCAGGAGCGTCCGCACAATAGGGGTGTGCTCATCATCTGTGTGTAATATAATGGAAGCAGGCGAAATCGAAATGAGTGTACTAACGATTCTGTCCTCGACCTCCATTTCAAGTTCAACCCCTGGCATCTCCACAATAATATCATCTCCTTCAGGTGTCGGTATCGGCACCATGGAGCTATCGAGGATGGTAAAATCATGTCCACCCTGATGAAGCACATGCACCAGTGGAACTTTACTTTCCTGGAAAAACACAAAATATTTGAGCAATCCCATAAATTCTTCATACTGCCGATCTGCCCAAAATTCTTCCATGGCATAGTCGACGATTTCCTCAAGCTCCTTTTTATATGCGTTCAGCCTGAATTGAATAAGCCCTTCCAGATTAACCACGCGCAGCTCCATAAAATCCTTTTCCAGTAAGGCCGCCAGTTTGCCGTGGCGCTTCATACGCCCTCTTCGGCCATCATCCTTTAACAAAGAACGCACCATGCTGCGAATCTGTTCCGTATCCTCTTCCTCCAGTAGCGAACAGGCTTTAGCGAGGATCAGATTGAGCATCCCCCATTCCTTCACTTTGATAATATAATCCGCTATTGCGGAAGCCATGATGCTGTATACACAGGGGAGAAAGCTTTCAAACGCCGGATTGCTCTCTATACCCTTGCAGGTCCATGACACTTTGTTTTCCAGTTGTCTGAAAGTGAATCGAAATCCGCGCCGTGACATATGTAGTCCTTTGTTTCTACTCTTGACCACCTGATAAAAACGGTCGCTTTCCTGATTTCCGTCTGTATGGGTCCACACTGTAAACAGTTCCATTGGCTCACTCCTTTCGATCACTGATTACAGTATATGGCGGGCTCTAAAGGGTTATACGAAGTGAACGACTGGAAACAGGATACAGCGTAAAATGAGAAAAATCAGGTTTCAAAGAGAAGGTTTTGGTGTTATAAAGAATGGCTACAACTCAGGACAAAACCAGAATACGTTTGAATATTTAGGGTTGGGTATGTTAAGGTTATATTAATATGAATTTTTCACAAGAGGGAGGGGATTAGATGTCAACGATGCTGAACATGCTGCGTACACTCATGATTGTCCTATTGAGCCTCGTTCAGATTTTGTCCCTTCCTGTGACGTTTCATGCGGAAGATACTACTCAATCCCTCCAGTTTACTGCGGGATCTTCTCTCATGCCGATTGTTGAAACTTCTTCGTTGGAAACAGACTCCCATGGGCTCGAGCATCACTCCAAACCAGCCATCCGCAAATCCTCTCCGGTCCTTCATCTGGTAATTGCTGCGGCCAAATCACTTCCCTTTGTTATTTTGGTGGCGTTGGTGCTACTATTGAGTATTCCAAAACTGCGCTTGCCTTTTATTCCTGTCATCTACAAGCTGAAAAAGCAACTCTACTTGTTCCCCATTAAATTCACCTCCAGTTATGTGGCTTAACCCCATTTACATGCACATCATATTTGCATGTCTTTTTGTAAAATTTTCCTAATAGTTTAATAAGTAAGTCTGTTCTCTGTCTATTTTCATGCCAATTAATGTAATTTTATAATGTGAAGAAAAGTTCCATGTCACACCTAATGTATGTGATTTATTTCCCATACCAATTTTAAACAAATGTACAATACAGGAGGCATTACAAATGGATATTCGAGAATCTATTTTGCCAGGAATCGGGATTAAATATCGAATAGATACGGAAAATGGCGATCGCCTAGTCATTATTATTCATGATGACGGCAGACGTGAGCTGTATCATTTTGATTATGAGGATTTGGAACAAAGTATTTCCATGACGACCCTAAGTGATCAGGAAGCGCGATTGGTGGCCTCCATAATCGGTGGCATGACGTATAAGCCCAAGCAGCTTGAAAGCGTAGAAATGACGTTCGACGATTTTATTATTGAATGGTACAGAGTCGAACCTCACTATGCCAGTGTTGGCAAGTCCATCGGTGAGCTGGATGTACGCCAAAATTCAGGAGCTACGGTTATTGCCATTGTTGAGAAAAAAGGCAACAAGTATGTAAATCCCGGCCCGGAAGTGATTATTAGCGAAGATGCTACTGTGGTCGTGGTCGGGGAACGTGATCAGCAAAAACGCTTTAAACAAATTCTTATGAACGGAAGCGGGTGATTGGATGGATCATCTGGTATTTGAGGTTGGATTGGCTATTGCTCTGATCGCCGCAGCCGGACTTATTTCCACCAAACTGCGCTTATCGGTCATCCCTTTTTATATCCTGATTGGAATGGCCGTCGGACCACATGCGATGGAACTGTGGCACTTTGATTTCCGATTTATCGAAAGCGCGCCTTTAATTGATTTTATGGGAAGAATCGGGGTGCTATTTCTTCTCTTCTACCTGGGACTGGAGTTCTCGGTAGGCCGTTTGATTAAATCAGGCCGTTCCATCGCAGTGGGCGGCACCATATATATCGGCATTAATTTTACATTAGGGCTGGCGCTCGGCTTTCTAACTGGTTTTCCCATTGCAGAGACACTCGTCATTGCCGGGATCACGACGATTTCCTCCAGCGCCATTGCTGCCAAGGTGTTGGTCGATCTGAAGCGAACCGCCAATGCTGAAACTGAAATGATTTTAGGCATTATTATGTTTGAGGATGTTTTCCTCGCCGTCTACATTTCCATCCTCTCCGGATTGGTTCTCAGCGATTCATCCTCGCTCGGGGGTGTGCTGTTATCGGCACTAATCGCGCTTGGTTTTATGCTCGCAGTTATTATTATCGGTCGGAAGGCCGTCCCTCTGTTAAATCGAATTCTTCGTATTCGCTCCAATGAGGTATTCGGACTTGTTATTTTTGGCTCCCTGTTTCTTGTGGCAGGTTTTTCGGAAACGATTCATGTGGCGGAAGCCATCGGAGCCTTATTAATCGGACTCGTGCTGGCCGAAACAGAACATGCCAAACGGATTGAGCATTTAATTGTTCCTTTCCGCGATTTCTTCGGCGCTTTATTCTTCTTCAGCTTCGGACTATCTATTGATCCACTGTCTCTGGGCGGAAACGCAATCTGGCTTGCGCTGGCAGCAGTCATTCTTACGTTAATCGGTAACATTTGGGCCGGGATGCTGGCTGGACGCACTGTCTCTCTGTCACCCAAGGCGTCGGCAAATATCGGTTTGACGATTGTGGCCCGCGGTGAGTTCTCGATCATTATGGCTAATTTGGGCAAAGAGGGCGGTTTGCTGGATATTGTTCAGCCCTTTGCAGCTATCTATGTACTTATATTGGCGATTATGGCTCCGTTACTGGCAAAACAGTCAAAACCTATTTTTAATATGATGAATAAGGTTTTCAAATTCAAGGACCACCGCCTTCGAAATGAAGAGAGGAACTCGGTGTAACTGAAATGTAAAAGCTGGATACGACAATCCAATAGGAGGGAAGGCTATGCCGCACGCTGTAAAACATGCCGAAGCTCTATGAGGCGGCTTGTGAAGCCCGCTTCGGGAGATGCGAGCAGGTTCCCTGTCTTTTATACGGTGATTGGCGGTATTACGGCATCCGTCGGTCTGGAATTGTTTTTGCATCCGCATGATATGA
Source organism: Paenibacillus sp. NRS-1781 (assembly GCF_050467745.1). Lineage (NCBI taxonomy): Bacteria > Bacillati > Bacillota > Bacilli > Caryophanales > Paenibacillaceae > Paenibacillus > Paenibacillus sp. NRS-1781. The sequence continues at coordinate 90,704 of NZ_JBITPI010000033.1, read as the reverse complement.
TCGCTGGTGGCGTCACAGGCATCTCCAGACTCATGTCGCTTTATACACAAGAGCATTTTGGATTACTGCTGTTCATTTTGAACTTGCCGCTTATGCTGCTGTATTCTCTGTCGACCCACAAGCCCATGCTACTTCGGGCGCTTCCAGGTCTGTTTGCCTTTTCAGGCTCAGCCATTATTCTGTCCCCTTTCCCGGCAGTGAGTGGCCACCCGGTAGTATGCGCTCTGGGCGGGGGGATCTGCATCGGACTTGGCGCAGGGCTGGCGGCCCGTCACGGAGGTTTGCTCGATTCTCTGGGGCTGAACGAATCTTCCGATGGCCGTCCGTCCAATCTGTTATTGACGCATCGGAAGATTCCGTTGATACAAATTGTGATGCTTTGTAATGGTTTGCTGCTAATTACGGCTGGTTTCGTGCTAGGCTGGGAGCCAGCTCTGTATTCAGCCCTATCCTGCCTTGCTGCCTATGAAACGACCCGACTGATGTTTACCGGTCTGACTCGGATGATTTGCGTCGTCAGCAAGGATCAGCAAACCGTCGAAGAAGCCTTAAACCGCAGACTCCGTATTTACAGTACGCCTGTGGGAAATCCTGCACAGATGGAGGGCAAAAATAGAGGTGAACGGACAGAGGGAAAAGATGAACAGGTCATCGTCTATAGCGTTCATCTATTGGATTTGCAGCGCTTTAAGGCAGTCATCCAAATGGCAGACCCGCAGGCTGAGATTATGTATATGAAGCGATGGGAAGTGTAGCAAGGCCAAGTATATTTACCGTAATACGTCTTTACTCCATTGTCATGCTGGTTGGCAATATGATAAAATATAGCTAAGATGTATACACTAAAAAAGAGTAAGGATGTTGTAGCATCCTTACTCTTTAGCAACAGCCGCTTATAAGGGCGGTGGCTGTTCAAAGATTTGTCGATCGAAATAGACCGTTTACCTTTGGAGAGGGCGGTCTATTTCTTTTTGTTGAAGGAAATAATCAAGATAACTAACGTTGCAAATTGAATCATCAACATCAGCGTATCTTTAACCTCCACAGGCATCACCTCCTTTGCAGGAGACTAGCCGACCGCCCATCTAAGCCATTCTGTTGTTAAGGGATATTATACCATATAGATATTACTTAGAGGAAGAAAAACGCCTGTTTTAAGTCTAAATTTGAGATTAGTACCCTGATACATAGTTTTGTGACTCATCTTCTGCCCTTTCAATAGCTTGAATAAAGGTAAATAAAGGTTGATCTCTTTTGTACTGAATAGCCTTTTCACCTGTGCCCCCTACCGCTCTCCATTCCCAGTAATTATGCACATCAACCGTCTCCAGAAAATAAACTGACAAGGCTTCGATTGGATTAACAGCATACATTTTTATAAAATCCTCGTTGGAAAGTTGATCATACTTAAGATAATCGTTCTTCATTTTATAGAGCAAAATGGATATATCTTGAGCATTAACATTTACAATTCGATTTAAGAATGCATTGCGCCGTTCGACATTATTCAGTATGATTTGTAAAGCATTGCGAATATCACGAGCATCTGGGCCAACGTTGAGTATATTGATTAAATCGTTAGTCGTCAGATAAGAATTAAACGGTGCTGGCTCAATAATATGTGTCCACACATTGTCGTTCCCTTGTTCAAATACTTGAATAGCATCAGAGACATTAATTCTGATAGTGCTCCATTTGCGGTTTAGGGAATCTGTAATATGGTAGTAGTGCAATTCTGTATCGGTATTCGGAGGACATTTATATGTTAAAGTTCAGAATTAAACTAAAAGAGGTTCTAAAAGATCGTGGAATAACTCAGAAAAAAATTAGAGGAACTCTCGGGAGTTCCACAATCCAAAATATCTAATTTGTGCAACAATAAATTTCAAGAACTGAATATAAACAACATCGAAAAAATTGCCCATGCATTACATATCAAAGACATATCTATATTAATGCGATTTGAGGAAAAAGAATAATCAATAATATAAACACATAAAAAAACGCTTATCTACACTAATCCCTCTTCACGGATTAATGAAAGATAAGCGTTTTGTCGTGATTACGCTATATTAACGAAAGTATTCCTAATTTTGCATGATAAAATCATGTTCGATGCTGCTGGCACCGTCAAAGGTACGAATAATATCATAGCGGGTATTGCTTTGTGCCTGCGGCAGAAACGTGAACTATTAGTAGCTTGTTTCAAGATACATCTTAGTATAAGTAGCGGTTGATCATGCGCATAGTGAGCGTGTACTCCCATGCATTTATCCCATCTGATCAAATGAAAGTCCCGTTTCAAGCCGCCGCTGGTTAAACAGCTTCATAACTTGAGCAAAGCTGAAGCCACTCCTCGGCTTTGAAAAGAATCTGCTTAGCAAAAAATATGGACTGCTCGATTATTATATTATGGATGTACTAACTCAATCCAATGACTGATATACTAACGAAAACAATCCAACATTATAGGAGTGGTTGAAAATGGATAAGGTTCGTTACAAGATAAGAGAAGTATCAGACAGTGGCAAAATTGATTCTTTCTTGAATAAAGCGAGGATTGGGCATCTGGGTATGGTTGATGGTAAGTTGCCATACGTTGTTCCGCTCAATTATGTTTGGTCAAACGGAAAGCTTTATTTTCATGGAGCTACAGGCGGGAGACGAAATCAGGTGATGAGTACAAATCCAGAGGTTTGTTTTACAGTTTGCGAAGAATATGGAACTATTACTGATCCAGTACCAGCCAAGACAGACACCGCATATATGAGTGTTATGATTTTCGGCAAGGCTGAGCCTATTGTCGATCTGGACGAAGTTACACTTATGTTGCAGGAAATGATTCGAAAATATGTGCCTGATTATTATAACCGCCCATTAGCCAAACAGCACGTTGACAAATACAGGTCCGCTGTATTCGGAGGTCCAGTTCAGGTATACCGAATTGACCCCTATCATATAACGGCGAAAGAAAATCCAATCGAAGAAGAAAAAATGTATAGACCAGCAAAAACAGTCTAATAGCGGTCTCTAATGAAAACATTTATTTTTGCCAATTTCATGTGTCTATCTTCGTGATCTCCATTCCTGAACCAATATAGAAGGTACTTACATCTATAAAACAGGGTTTGGGATGAAAGTTAAACCAGCCATGTCGAGTAATGACCAAAAGCCATGGATCCTAATCATAAGGACTGTGGCTCTTTACTGATGTTAGAACCAAAAATTTTGATAAGAAGGCATCAGAAATGCGAAAAGCTAAAATACTTGAACAAAATACATGGGTGAGAAGCAGAAAGAGGGTAGAACGAACATGGGCCAATTAGTCGAAGAAAATCTTGAATCCGTACGACAACGGATGGAATTGGCTTGCCAGGCTTCAGGGCGCAAGAAAGAAGATGTGAAATTGTTGTTAGCGACAAAAACCGTACCCCTTGAAAAATTAAAAATTGCCATTCAAGCGGGCGAAACTTTATTTGGTGAAAACAAAGCTCAAGAGCTTTTGGGGAAATTACCGCTTATGCAGCAGTACAACCAGGTGGAATGGCATTTTATCGGACATCTACAAACGAATAAAATAAAAGACGTTGTAAAATATGTCAAGCTCATTCATTCTGTGGACCGTTTGAGATTGGGGCAGGCATTGCATCATCAGCTTTTGAAAGAGAACAAGACCATGGATATTTTGGTGCAAATCAATACGTCCTACGAAGAAAGCAAATTTGGCGCTCCGCCGGAAGCAGCACTGGAGTTAGTTGAACAATTGTCTCAGTTCGAAACGTTAAACATTAAAGGCTTGATGACTATTGGAAAACTGAATGCCTCAAATGACGAAACCAGACATTGCTTCCGATTGTTAAAACAAATTCAAGCACAGATTATGGTAGAAAAATTTCCACGTGTAGAAATAGACACTCTTTCGATGGGCATGTCAGGGGATTTCGAGGTTGCCATCGAAGAAGGAGCTACAATCATACGCGTAGGGACAAGCGTATTTGGCCAACGTTATTTGCCAGACACGTATTACTGGAACGAAAACGCGCGTCAGAACGATTAGGAGAGAGGCAGGAGAGAGCTTATGAACACAACATCAACTTCACTGCGCGGCCGCGATTTAATTTCACCCACTATAGCTGCTTTAATATCTGTCATTGTCAATTATGGGGGTACATTTATTCTCGTATTTCAGGCAGCAAAAGTAGCAGGTCTAAGCTCTGAAATGACCGCTTCATGGATATGGTCGATTTCTATTGGTGTGGGTGTAACTGGTATATGGCTAAGTTACCGATACCGTGAACCGATTATTACCGCTTGGTCAACACCAGGCGTAGCTTTTCTTGTTTCGGCGTTAGCTGTAACCCCCTATCCAGAAGTGATTGGCGCCTATATTATCTCTGCTTTAGGATTTATTATTTTGGGGTTATCGGGGATGTTCGAACGTTTCGTCCGGCTAATCCCTCCAGGCATTGCTTCAGGGCTGCTGGCAGGTATTTTACTGCAGTTTGGCATTTCAGCCTTTGGTGGCGCGAAAGTTGACCCCCTGCTTGTAGTTGTCCTGTTTACTGCGTATGTAGTATTAAGAAGGTTTACATCCCGTTACGCTATCGTGGGTATTTTGGCAATCGGACTTATTTATTTAATTAGTGTGGGGAAAGTAGATTTCAGTAATATCAAATTGGCAATTGCATCGCCGGTATTTGTCGTTCCAGAGTTTTCGTTTCATGCTTTATTGGGTGTTGCATTACCGCTGTTTATTATTACCTTGACAGGACAATATATGCCTGGAATGCTAGTGTTACGAAATGACGGATTTAAAACGAGCGCGAATCCGATTTTGACTGTAACGGGTTTAGGCTCGCTCTTAACAGCGCCTTTTGGTTCACACGCCTTTAATGTAGCAGCAATTACAGCGGCGATTTGTACAGGGAAAGACGCGCACGAGGATTCAACAAAACGTTACATTGCAGGTATTGCCTGTGGCATTTTTTACATTGTTGTCGGCATTTTTGGTGTGACGCTGTCTGCTCTGTTTCTGATTCTTCCTGCTACCTTTATCGCCACCTTAGCAGGATTGGCACTCCTGGGTACAATTGGCGGTAGCCTTGCCAACGCATTAACAGATCCCAAGGGACGTGAGACAGCATTAATTACTTTTTTGGCAACAGCCGCAAATGTTACATTACTTGGAGTTGGAGGTGCATTTTGGGGACTTATTACAGGTTTGACGGCACATATTTTGATACATGGACAGTTTCGAAAAAAGCAGTATAGTACGAATGTAATACAACAAGCCGAGCAGAAACAATAGAAGGCTTGAAATCAGTACAGAAACAGATAAAGTCACAAAGGTATGGCAGATATATTGTGGAGGCGCTTTAATGATGCATCTCGGCGTAGACGGCGTCTTATAAAAGCATCTCCGCAAGGCGATAAATACCGACTTCAATTGCCTCCTCATCTACTTTAGCAAAACCAAGTACCCATCCTTTTCGGTCGCTATTTAGACAATAATTGCTTAGGGGATAAACACGTATTCCTTCTTTGAGCGCTTGGTTCGTCGCAGCTTCTTCGTCAAACGATTCCTCAGCTTCGAGAAGCATGTGCAATCCTGTTTCTACCCCACTGAGTTTAAAACGTTTGTCCAGACCAGTAGCAGCTATGGCCTTTGTCATGGCTGCATGTCTGCGCCGATATACATTTCTGACTCTTCTCATGTGGCGCATGAAATGCCCGTGTTCAATAAAATGAGCAAGCGTCAATTGTTCCATAATTGGAAGATGACGATAAGTGAGTGCATGGACATGAGCAAGCTGTTGGATGGCCCCTTTTGGCCCAACAATCGCCGATATTCGGATTCCAGGAGCAACCATTTTGGAAAAGCTCATCATATATAACGTATTTTGGGGTTGATGGCTGAATAACGTAGGAAGTGGGTCCCCACGATATCGAAATTCACTATCATAATCGTCCTCAACAATCCAAAATTGATGTTGTGAAGCCTTACGTAACAATTGTTGCCTCCGGGGTTCCGACATTATGACTCCAACTGCACACTGATGCGAAGGCGTGACAAAAGTTAGCTTGGATTGTGGGTGAATGCGATCTACCTGTAATCCGTACTCGTCAACAGGAACGGGCACCACATTCATACTCCTATATTTCATGGTCATCCAAGCGGCAGGAAAACCGGGATCTTCAACAGAAACCGTGTCCCCTTCCATTAATAGCGCTTGGGCGATCAAATCAAGGCTATGCTGCGCTCCTGAGGTTAACATAATTTGATCAATATGCACATGGATTCCTCGTTCAAGTGACAAATACCGTTGTATCTGTTCGCGAAGTGATACAAAACCGTAGGCGTTACCATAAGCCCAATTCCCCAAGTCCATTTCTGTGGAGGCTTGTAAAAATGATTGTCTCCATTTTCTTTGAAAATGTTGGTCCAAATAAGGCTCGTGGGGACAGAAATCAATCTCCACATTTTGCTCTTCTTTGCCTCTAAGCCAGCCGTGTAGATGATTGACTGCAGCCTTTAATACAGGTAATTCAGGGGTGACTGGCCCTTGAGGCATAACATCTTCAAAAGAGCCTGTTATATAGCTCCACTCACTTACCCTTGTTCCACCGCGCCGAGATGTCACGGTGTATCCACGGCTGAATAATTCCTCATAAACAATCTGTATGGTTGAGCGCGAGACACCGACTAATAAAGCGAGCTCACGAGATGGGAGTAGCAATTCCCCTGGTGGCCATTTTCCTGTTCTAATATTATGAATCGCTTGGTCTAGAAGTTGCTGCCATAGGGGACGTTGGTCGTTTCGGTTAACTTTGAGCATAAGATTCACCTTCATATGTATTTGAATTCAACATGTGGATTGCTTAAATGACTTATTAATGTATGATTATAACACTCCATTAATTAATATACTATCATGACGATAGCTGCCTTTCAATACGATAGTATTTAGAAAAAGAGGACAACTAGAGCGTTTCTCTAAACTTTAAGCAGCCAAATCATGATGGAAGCCAACGTCAAAAAAGCTTGTCTATCATTAATCCTTCCATTTGGATTAATGATAGACAAGTTTTGTGTTACGATCGCAAAATAACAGGTTATATGCTCCATTATGTGTTAATTTAGTTATGGTGTGTTTGTCTTAATTTTGCATAATAAAGTCATGTTCAATACTGCTGGCACCGTCAAAGGTACGAATAATATCATAGCGGGTATTGCGCTGTGCCGGAACATGACCCGTTTCACGAATCAGCTGTAAAATGGATTCGATGTTGACTTTGTACGTTGCACCTGCGGCGGAAACGACGTTTTCCTCAATCATCGTACTGCCGAAGTCGTCGCAACCGTAATACAGTGATTTTTTACCGATCTCTGGTCCCATCGTTACCCACGAAGACTGAATATGCTTGATGTTATCCAGTACAAGACGGCTGATTGCAACAGTCTTCAAATATTCCTCTGGCGTCTGGCGTTCCTTTTTCAGGTTCGTATTATCCGGTTGGAAGGTCCATGGAATAAAGGCCAGGAAGCCTTCGGAATCATATTTGTTTGCAATGCATTCGTCCTGGGCATCACGAACACGCAATAAATGCAGCGCACGCTCCTCCATCAACTCGCCAAAGCCGATAACCATCGTGGCAGTCGTGTTCATACCCACCTTGTGAGCGGTCTGCATCACGTCCATCCAATCCCGCCAAGAGCCTTTGAGACGGCTGATTTTGCGGCGTGTGCGGTCATCCAAAATTTCTCCGCCCCCGCCTGGCAGGGAATCCAATCCGGCTTCATGAATGGCTCGAATCGTATCTTCCATGGACAAGCCGGATTTTTCCTTCATCTTATGAATTTCAGCCGGCGAGAAGGAGTGCATCGTAATATCGGGAAAACGATCCTTGATCGCTTTGAGCAAATCGGTATAATAACTGAACGGCAGATTAGGATTCACACCGCCTTGCATCAGAATTTCGGTGCCGCCTACATCCTGCGTTTCCTTGATTTTCTGGAAAATCACTTCATCGGGGAGGACATAGCCTTCATCTGAACCCGGTCTGCGGTAAAAAGCGCAAAAGCGGCAGTATACGTCACAGACGTTCGTATAGTTAATATTTCGTCCGATGACAAAGGTTTTGATCGGATTAGGATGCATACGGTTCATCACTTTGTTCGCCGCGTGACCAATCTTTTCTACCTCGTCCGACTCGAACAAAGCAACGGTGTCCTCTAAATTCAGGCGTTCGCTGCGCAGGGCTTTATCTAAAATATGGTCGATTACACTCATGGTGTATCCTCCTTCGCTTTCACAGGGGGACGAAATGAAAGACAGGACTTATGAACGAGAATGATTTCACAAACCTGCGTTCGAACCCTGTCGTATTATATGTGTTCATGACTGGCTTTGTATTTGTCTGTGCTATATAGCATAGTAAAACCTAATGATAATACTAACATATCTTTAGGTAAGGAACCATACTTATTCCCGTTTCTTTCTGCTTTCTACCCAGGGGATGATGCGACGAACAAGCTATAATTCTACGGTACATTGTCTCATGGAAATGGAAAATGGGGTTGTGCAACACCGTTCATATTGTCCTCCGCCATGTCGTCCTACACAAAGCAGCAAGCTTCCCACTACACAGAAGCTTGCTGCTTATTTAGATTTTATGTTTATGTTGCTGTGTTTTTGTTTTAGCGAAGAGCCTCATTCAGATCACTGATCAGATCATCAATATCCTCCAGACCTACGGAGAAACGTAGCAGACCGTCCGTGATTCCACGCTCCAGACGTACACTATGCGGCATTGCAGCATGTGACATCATCGCCGGATACGACAAGATACTTTCCACAGCGCCCAGACTTACCGCCACAATCGGAATTTGTATGCGATTGAGTACCTCTTTTGCACGCTCACCGGAACCTACATCAAACGAGATCACCGCTCCGTATCCACTGGATTGGCTCTCATGTACGGCACGCCCCGGATGATTTTCCAGACCCGGATAGTATACCGCCTCAATGTCACTTCGCTCGTTCAGCCAATTGGCCAGCTTCGCTGCACTCTTTTCGCTGTGAGCCATACGCGCTTCCAGTGTCTTCATCCCGCGCATAAGCAACCACGACTCCTGTGGGGCCAATACGGTTCCAAGCCCATTTTGAAGCTGCTTGATTTGTCTGCCCAACGACTCCGTACGTGCTACCGCAAGACCTGCCAATACATCGCTATGGCCGCCGAGAAATTTGGTTGCACTGTGCAACACGATATCGACACCCTGCTCAATTGGACGTTGATAATATGGCGTCATAAAGGTGTTATCCAGCAGTGTCAGCAGTCCTTTATCCTGTGCCCAAGCTGTTACCCCTGCCACATCGGTGATTTTGAGGGTTGGATTGGACGGAGTCTCCATGTACACTGCCTTCGTATTTTCCTGCAATGCTTCTTTCACAAGGCTGATGTCTGTCATATCGACGAAGGTGGTTTCAATATTCATCCGTTTTAAAATCGAAGTCAGCAGACGGTAGGTCCCCCCATATACATCCTCCGAAACAATGACATGATCCCCTGCGGACAACAGCATAAACGTACTGGATATTGCCGCCATGCCTGATGCAAAGGCAAACCCTCTGGCCCCGCCTTCCAGTAAGGCGATATAGTCCTCCAAAGCTTGCCGTGTCGGGTTGCCGGAACGGCTGTAGTCATGCAGCGGAGGATTGAAAATATCGTGATGGTGAAAGGTGGACGCCTGATAAATCGGTACGCTCGATGCACCCGTAACACTATCGATTTCAGAGCCAAAATGTAGCAGCTTGGTAGCGAATTTCCGTTCTTTTTCCGACTCTTGCCCGATTTTCCGTACGTCCTCAATCATTGCTGTTGTCCTCCTTCAATTTCCTGGCGCGCCGCCTCCAACGCTGAATGCAAATCTTCAATTAAATCATCCGTATGCTCAATGCCGACGGAGAAGCGCAGCAACCGATCATCTACTCCCACTGCATCCCGAATCTCAGCCGGTATATCAGCATGTGTCTGTACAGCAGGATAAGTCATTAACGATTCCACACCGCCCAGACTTTCTGCAAAAGCAATAAGCTTAATGTTTCGAAGCAAGGGCTCCACATAACGGGCATCTTTTACTTTAAAAGAGAAAATACCTGTGTTGCCGCTGGATTGTTTGTTTTGAATCTCACGCCCTGGATGACCCTCAAGTCCCGGATAAAACACCTCAGCCACCGCCGGATGCGTCAGCAGATAATTGGCCAGCACCGTCGCATTGTGCTCATGCCGATCCATACGCAGCGCCAATGTTTTCATGCCCTTCATCAACTGGTAGCTATCGCTCGGAGAAAGTACAGCACCAATGGAATTGTGCAGGAAGGAAATTTCGGCTGATAGCTCCTTACCCTTGGTTACGATCAAGCCTGCCAGCACATCATTGTGTCCGCCCAGATACTTGGTTGCGCTATGTACCACAATATCGGCACCCAGCTCCAAAGGACGCTGGAAATACGGTGTTAACAGCGTATTATCTACAATGGTAAGCAGCTGACGTTGTGACGCCCATTCGGCTACAGCCCGAATATCCGTAATCATCATTAATGGATTCGTAGGCGTTTCAATGAATACCGCTTTGGTATTCGGTCGACATGACTGCTCGATGGCTTCAAGATCGTTCGTATCCACATAACTCGCCGTCACGCCGAATCTGGATAAAATACGTTCCAGCAAACGATACGTGCCTCCATACAGATCCAGCGATACAATCAGATGATCCCCTTGTCCAAACAGGGCAAATACCGTTTGCAGCGCCGCCATACCTGAACTGCATGCAAAGCCTGCATCACCGGATTCCAGTGTAGCGGACGCCTCCTCCAGCACCTTGCGTGTCGGATTGATCGTCCGAATGTAATCAAATCCTGTGCTTTGACCCAAACGGGGATGGCGAAACGCCGTAGATTGATAAATCGGAAAATTCACCGCTCCGGTTACCGGCTCTTCGATTGAACCAATTTGTGCTAATCTGCTTTCGATTTTCCACTGTTTCTCACTCATATGAATCCTCCTGTTCATTTCCACAATAGGTGCATAACATATGCCGCAAAATTGGATTATCATATCTATACTGCTGCGCTGCTGCAAGGTGGTACTGCGTAGATATAAACGTTAAGCCCCATTTTAAATCTGGGGCCCGATATCAAAAGGAGTTTCTTGGTATACATAGTAGTTGAGCCAATTTGAAAATAATAAATTGGCATGCGCACGCCAGGTTGAGGGCGGTGTACGCTCAGGGTCATTGTTGGGAAAATAATTTTTCGGTACTTCAATATCCATCCCTTTGGCGACATCACGATCATATTCCCATTTCAGAGAAAGTGGATCGTATTCGGAATGTCCAGTCACAAAGATTTGTTTGCCATCACGCGTAGCTACCAAATACACTCCGGCTTCCTCAGATTCGGATAAAAGCTCCAGTTCGGCGATATGCTCGATATCTTCGCGCCGAACCTCTGTATGCCGGGAATGAGGTGCATAAAACATTTCATCAAAACCGCGTAGCAACTTCACTTTAGGTTTAATAACGCTATGTGAAAACACGCCAAAGCATTTGTAATCAAGTCCGTATTTAGGAACATCGAAATGATGGTACAGACCCGCCTGTGAGGCCCAACAGATATGCATGGTCGAAGTTACATTCGTTTTCGTCCATTCAAAAATTTGCCGGATTTCCTCCCAGTAGTTCACATCTTCAAACTCAAGCTGTTCAACGGGTGCTCCAGTAACAACCATACCGTCAAAGCGGCTGTTTCTGATCTCGTCAAAGGTTTTATAAAACATGTTCAAATATTCCTGCGATGTATTTTTAGATACATGTGACTTCATGTGCACCAGCGTAACGTCCACTTGAAGCGGAGTATTGCCGACCAGACGCAACAGTTGGGTTTCCGTTGTCTCTTTGGTAGGCATCAAATTCAAAATGGCGATACGCAACGGACGAATATCCTGATGATAAGCAAGGCTTTCATCCATTACGAAAATATTTTCGCCCTCCAGCACTTCCTTGGCAGGTAGTGTATCCGGAATTTTAATCGGCATGTAAATTCACTCCTTGTTCGGTGAAGTTTTTTGCGAAAATCGTCATGTTGAGATGCCGGGCATATAATAAAAAGACCTTCCTCGGTTACGAGAAAGGTCATATTTGTATCCATATGCGCCTCTCTCATCTGTCAGGGCATCGCTCTTTGTAAAAAGCGCGCGTCCTGCAAGAATTAGCACCGTGCGATTAAAATCGCCGGTTGCCGGGTATCATCGGGCTAGTCCCTCCACCTGCTCTTGATAAGATTTCGCTATATTCAATTTGGGTTCATAAAAAGTTCTTGTTGTTCACTTTAATGCATCCGATGGGCTTCGTCAAGATGAGACTTGTAATTTTTCACCCCTGCATTCACACTTCGTCTAATATTTCCATATGTTAAATCATACATTACCCTATCGTCGAAGCTCTTGTCACTCGTGTTGTTTAGCCCATGATTTTGCGCTTGAAAGGCTGTAGGCCGAGCGTTATACTATACAAGTGCTATAGGCGAAAATTTAAAGCAGTGGTGCAGATTTAGAGTGCTTTCTGCGATCCTGTGGCAACCTAAAAAAGAACATGTGTGAGGTGAATCCGGAATGGAAGGCGACCCGAGTCCGAATAGGCGGCGATCCCTGAACAACAGCATAGGAATGACTTCAGCTTGCCGAAAGACGGGACGCCAGGCTCTGCATGCTCCAAAAGCCTCTTGCTTTTGATGGGGATCCGCTTAACCGCTCCGGCTAACTGGCTAACTGAGTCATTCCTTATGCTTTTAGGTACACGTATTTTCCGTTACGACGGAGCATAAGGAGTGACATATATGAAAATCCGTTTGGTAAACAACGGGGTTTTTACCCCTGTCGAAGAAATTGAAATGGCGCTTACTCCGCCAACAGAAGGCTTTTATTGGATTGATGCCGATGTTGATGATCTGGCAGTGCTCCAGCCTTTGTTCTCCATGCATGATCTCGCGGTAGAGGACTGTTTGAGTGAAGAAGAGCAGCGTCCGAAGATTGAAATTTACGAAAGCCATTATTTTATCGTTGTAAACAGTATTCGTTTTGATGATGAAGAAATATTTTTACGTGCTTTGAACATTTTCCTGGGCCGCCATTTTATCATTACGGTGACAAAGCAGAAAATCAATGAGCTACGCACCCTCAAGCCTATGCTATGGGAGCAGGAGGTCAGCCAGCCTGACCGTTTTATGTATCTGTTGATCGACTTGATCGTTGACAACTATTTTCTGGTTGGTGACCGGATTGAGGTTCGCATTGAAAAGCTGGAAGAAGACATTTTGATGCATACGAAAAAATCGCATTTGAATGAAATTATCGGCTTACGCAGTGAGATTCTGTGGCTAAAAAAAGTGCTTGGTCCACAAAAAGAAGTCATCAATACGTTGAACAAACGGGATTTACGACTGATTGACGATCAATTGCAAAAATATTTCAGCGATATTTATGAAAATGCCGTGAAAATTTCGGAGACTTTCGAAACTTACCGCGATCTAATGGGTAACCTTCGAGAAGCTTATCAATCCAGTATCGCTAACCGTGCGAATGAAATCATGCGCGTGTTTACAGCGATTACAACCGTGTTTATGCCGTTGACGGTGATTACCGGAATTTATGGTATGAACTTTGATAATATGCCTGAGCTTCATACACGTTATGGTTATTTTGTCGTCATTGGTATTATGGTGACGCTGGGTGTCAGCATGTTTTGTATTTTCCGCAAGAAGGATTGGGTTTGAAAAGAATCAGCGGTAGCCGTATCCTCACAGGATATAGCTGCCGCTTTTTTTGTGTGGTTATTTTTATATTTTCGCTATGTTATCCCGCATGTCGATTTGATGCTACCTGATGGCGAAAACGGATACGAATCAGACGCAGCCGCTCATAAACTTGATCCAGTCCCGTTTCCGCAGCCTGTTCCTCACCATATACCCGCAGCATGACGGGCTTGAGCAGCGTATCCCCCAGTTCTTCATACGCAGACCAGATCGCCATCTGCTCTTCTTCAGATACGTTCACTAATTCCTGACGGATCAGTTTTTCCATATCGATTCCATCTCGATCCAAATGCTCTACTGCTTCAATCATTTCTCTACGATGTAACCCCGCCTTCAGTCCAATATGCTCCAATGTAAGACCGTCTGAAATACCTTCAATAATGGTTTTTGTCAGACTGAATTTATTCAGTTCCTGCTTATATTGGTTCTCTTTTTGCTTGTAAAGCCATGATAAGAAAACTTCCTCATCCAGCGTCTCTGTTACCCAATTTAGCGGAAATGGCGTAGTCCGGTCATTTTGTGTCGTAATAGCCAGCAGCTCTGGCCCATATTGAGATATTTTACCCTGCCCCATCCCTGGTAGCTCCAGCAACTCCTCCTCGGTATGGGGAAGATATACGCTAATCAACCGGAGCAGACGATTGGTGGCAATAAAATAAGGTGCCTTTCGCTCGGCAGCCGCCTTTTGCCGCCTCCACATCGTCAATTGCTCATACACATCATCACGCGGAAACAAATCACTATAGCAATACAGCTTTTGTAATGTTTGTCCACGTCCTGTTGCTCCTGCCCCTTCCTGCTCATGAAAAACACCATGGATTAAGGGTCTGTAGCCCTCTGCCATCTTCAGCGCCAGCTCATGGCGGTATACATGCAGCAACTCCTGCCACAAGCTACCCTCGTACCAAAGATCATCTGTACTTTCATCCAAGCTGTGTTGTGTGCTCCATCCTGCACTCCATACCCCATCATGTTGTCCAATCCATACCTGGGCAAATAGCTCATGGCCCTGTTCATTCCGTTTGGACAAGCGGTTTAAAAATACGATTTCCATGCTTTTTTCCTCCATGCTTATAATTGGGTTACAGTCCGGTACAACGCCAAACGCAAAAAAGCACCTATCTCGCGTATTTGCAAGAAAGGTGCTTCCCTTTTTGAGCCGTACTATGCTGTTGCCTATATGATAACCGTACCTCGTATCGCCGTCAACCCGAAATTTTCATTTGTTCAGCTTTTCCTTTGCCAAGGCAAGAGCACCGCACAATCCGGCATTGTCTCCCAAGCCTGGGGCCACGATATATTGATCAATTTCTGTAGTCAGACTCGGATGCTGTACGTATCCGTGCAACAGTTTTTGAAGCTCGGCGCGAACGAGTGAGAACAGCTGCTCCTGCTTCATCACTCCACCGCCCATAATAATTTTTTGCGGTGAAAGAATCAATACATAGCTCATCAAAGCCTGTGCCAGATAATAAGCTTCCATCTCCCAAGCCGGGTGATCCACAGAAAGCTCATGTCCTTTGACCTTCCATCTTTTTTCAAGTGCAGGACCTGCTGCTAATCCTTCCACACAATCTCCGTGATAAGGACATGTCCCTTCATAAGTATCTTTTGGATGACGACGCACCAGGATGTGGCCCATTTCAGGATGTGACAATCCATGAATCAGCTTTCCACCGACCAAAGCACCCGCTCCGATACCTGTACCTATCGTAATATAGAGACAGCTATCCAGTCCCTTAGCCGTCCCCCAAATGGATTCGCCCAATGCTGCACCGTTCACATCCGTGTCAAATCCCATAGGTACGTCAAAATGCTCTTTCAGTTTGCCAATCAGGTTATAATTGCCCCAATGCGGCTTTGGCGTTGTTGTAATATAGCCATATGTATCACTGCCTTCGATAGGATCAATCGGCCCGAACGACCCTACGCCCAGCGCTTCAATACCCTTCCCTTCAAAAAATGCAACGACATTCGCCATCGTTTCTGCTGGCGTGGCTGTAGGAAAGCTCGCGCGTTCCAGCACCTCTCCCTGTTCGTTGCCAATTCCACATACAAATTTGGTACCACCTGCCTCAATTGCTCCCAATACTGTCATAGCTGCTGTTGTCCCCTCTCAGTCATGATCCGGTTCTCTCTACCCTATATTCGCCTGAAACGCGTCCAAGGTCAATCCCCTTAAAAGGACACTAACGCACAAAGCGCCAGCATCCTCATATGTGTAATGCGAGCTCCGGGTTGTACCTGTGAAGCCAAACTGGCTTCGTTATGATCCAGTTGCCACACCCATTAACGTACACAAGCTTTTCATTTCAAGCTCCTCAAACTTGTCTACAATTTGCACATGATCCAGTGTCAGCAGACAGCTGTCCAGTTCGCATGCTACAGGTACACCACAGTGAATTTCAGCCAACTTACGTGACAAATGCAGCATATCCAGATCACTCTCAATCTTTTTGCGCACCGCCGGCGTCAATTGATCCAGATTCTCCAGAATACCTTCAATGGAGTCATATTCCTGTACCAGCTTGAGTGCCGTCTTTTCACCAATGCCTCGTACTCCCGGGTAATTGTCGCTTGCATCCCCCATTAGGCCCTTGAGGTCCACGACTTGGCGAGGTTTGAGTCCTTTTTCAGACAGCAGCGTTTCCGGGGTATACACCATATAATTGCCGTGGCCTTTTTTCATGATAATGACCCGTGTCCGCTCATCCACCAATTGGAGTAAATCATGATCTCCGGAGAGAATCATTACATCCATGTCCTCAGTCTGCGTATAAAGGCGTGCCAGCGTACCGATACAATCATCCGCTTCAAAACCTGCCGCTCCAATGTTAGGAATGCCGAGGCTGTCCGTCACTTCACGGATCAATGTAAATTGAGGAATCAAATCATCTGGCGCGTCAGCCCGATTGCCCTTGTACGCAGCAAAATGTTCCCCGCGGAACGTCGTTCCTCCCATATCCCAGCAGCATACGACATGCGTCGGATTATAGGTTTGTACCGCATCCCAAAAATATCGAATAAAACCATATATGGCGTTCGTTGGCACTCCGGCCTTTGTACGCCTTATATAACCGTTTGCAGCAGTTGCATAATAAGCGCGGAATAACAGAGCCATGCCGTCAACCAGCATTATGGATTGTTCTTTACGTTGTGTCACAGATTGTATTGCTCCCATTCATGATATTATTATTTAACCCCAACAGTATAACATATCGCGGAGTCGAATTGGACGTTATTGAGCGCCCCATGCTTCCTCAAATGTTTCCACTTTGAAGCCTACCGTTACTTTGTTCCCGTCTGTTACAATCGGGCGCTTGATCAATCTTCCATTCGAGGATAAAAGCGAGATTTGCTCTTCACGGCTCATGTCTGCCAGCTTGTCCTTTAGCTTTAGCTCCTTATAAACCTCACCGCTCGTATTGAAAAACTTTTTCAGCTCCAGTCCACTTATGCTGATTAAATCAGCTAATTCCTCCGGGCCGGGAGGTTGTTCAAAAATAGGAATCAATTCCGTTTCATGTTCCTTGCTTTGCAGCCATTTCACTGCATTGCGGCAAGTGCTGCATTTGGAGTACTGGTATACTTTCAACTGGCTCATCGTTATGTTAACCCTCCATTTTGATTTCTTAACAGATCCTGCAACTGGGCCATATCGTCCGGCAATGGGGCGCAAAACGTCAACTGCTCTCCGGTCACAGGATGCACCAAGGACAGCTCTGAGGCATGCAATGCCTGTCGGGGCATCTGGGCATCCAGCTGATCATAACGCTCACGTTGCGCAGCGTCAGCAGGCGTATTTCGGTACATTTTATCTCCGATCAACGGACATCCGATAGAAGTCATGTGTACCCGGATTTGGTGCGTACGCCCGGATTCCAGCTTGATCCCGATGCGGCTCCCCTCATTCCAGGCTTCCTCCAGCTTATACAGTGTAAGGGCCGGATAACCATCAGGGGTCACCATGCGCAAATGTGGATCATCCGGATTACGGTCAATTGGCCCATCCACCCTGCCTGCCTGTGGGTCAGGGCAACCGTGCACCAGGGCAGTGTAACGCTTATCCACCGTTCCCATAATCATTTGCTCGGAAATATGCTGGTGTACATATGGATTTTTAGCCACCACAAGAACGCCAGTCGTCTCCTGATCCAGACGATGAACGGGGCGAAACCGGAATAGCTCACCTTTAGCCTGCCAATAATGCACAACCCCATTAGCCAGTGTTCCCGTGTAATGGCCGTGAGTCGGATGGACAATCATACCCGCCGCCTTGTTGACAACCAATACATGCTCATCCTCAAACAAAATGTCAAAAGGAATCGGTTCAGGCAAAATATCATCGGAACGCTCGCGCTCCATACGAATTTCCACCCGATCCCCGGACTGTACCTTAACACTGATATACACTCGTGCTCCGTTCAGCATAATACCTTGTTCCGTCAGCTTGAGTCTGGATATCAGCTTGCGTGAAACATTCATACGTTTTTGCAAAATGGTCTTCAACAGCATTCCCTCCTCCTCAGGAGGGATCGTATACACGATAGGTTCATAGTACAAGCTCATCACAAAATCCCGGTTGCCTCCTTATTTGCGGAACACTTTTTTGCTGCGCACATATTCGACATCCGGCACCCCTTGACGTACATTCGCGGTGCGGGCCACGACGAAGAAATAATCGGACAGACGGTTCAAATACCGACGTACCGCAGGATTGATCTCCGTATGCTTACCCAGTGTGACCGCACGACGTTCCGCTCGGCGGCAAACCGTACGGCAAACATGAAGTGCTGAGGACAACGTACTACCACCCGGAATAATAAAACGCTCGACCTTCGGATTTTCCTCCTGACATGCATCAATCCAGCCTTCAAGCCGCTCTGCCAGTTCATCCTTCACCTTGTATTTGCTTTCGTTGATTTTGACAAACGCCAAATCCGAGCCGCAATCAAACAGTTCCTGCTGTACTTCCTCCAATTGGACCCGAATATCTGCAAACTTTTCTCCTTCGGCAAAGCTGATCGCTTGTCCTACAAAGCTGTTCAGTTCGTCAATCGTACCGTATGCCTCCACACGGTCATCATCCTTGGCCACCCGACCGCCGATCACCGAGGTTTGTCCCTCATCACCTGTTCTTGTATAAATCCCCATGGTATCTCATCCCCTCTATCATTCCGTCAGTGCTTTTAATACCTTAATGGCTTCTTCCTTATTACTCGTACGCGGTGGCACGGTAGCAAATAATGTTTTGGAGTTATATTTTACATCCTTGAACATCTTCATCTGCTCCACCGGAATCCCGAACAAATGAGTTTCCTTGATCATATCTGTTCCTTTTTCCCCCTGCTCCTTCTCCTTAAATACGCCGCCCTCGAATACACCCCGAGCATACGTTTTCTTGTCAAAAGCATCGTCTAAGGGCAAATTCGAACCATTCTGTCCATACAACTTCATATCCTCTTCTGGCAAAATAAACAGATCGTTTTCCCCGGCCGCATATTCAACGACCAGTTTCTGCTGGTTATACAATGGGCTAACTGCAATCTCGATGGTTGGAGCCTGTTCGCCCAGTTTATCCTTAAGCTTTTGCGCCAACTCATCGCGAATAATTGAAGCATCCCCTTGCTTATCCATGATAAAAATGGTGAAACTGTCCTTGTCACGCCCCCCGCATCCCGCCAACAGCACGAGTGCCAGCATTCCGATGATCCATGGCGACAGCCTTTTCAGCCCTGCTCTCATATGTACGCCCCTCTCTTCCATGCCACTAATATATCATAAGTTGTGAACGCAAAAAAAGAAGGCCCTGCGGCCTTCTCTATACGTACGGCTTGGCTTCACACGGTTACACCTTGCATTCCGTACCGTACAGCTTCATGTATTCGTTAATTTTCAAATCGAGCTTGCAACTGATCTCAATGACAAGATCAGAGGTGAAGGACTTTTCTTCCTGAAACGTCCGCATCATCTCATTGCGCAGGAACAAAATTTCATCTTCCAGGGAAATGTCGTATCCTATTGAACTCGATGAATGATATCCAACATATGACATGAGCATTCCTCCTGCAATTGAAAAAATTGAACTTCCTGCTTTCGATTTTATATTATAGCATATAAATTTAGAAATAAAATACTTTTCTCTATGAAATACCCATAAAAATAATTTCAACCTTCTTTTTTTAATTTTTCTACAAATTGACCAATCCGATCCAATGCTTCCGTCAGTTGAGACACAGAGGTCGCATATGAGCAACGAAGGTATCCTTCGCCCCCCAAACCGAATACGTTCCCCGGCACCGCCGCAACCTTGGCCTCTGCCAAAAGACGCTGCGCAAATTCATCCGAGCTCAGCCCTGTGCTTTGAATACTTGGGAAAACATAAAAAGCCCCTCTCGGTTCGTGGCATTCCAGACCAATGTCCCGGAACCCCTCAACCATCAGACGGCGACGCTGATTATAAGCCTCCACCATGCGATCCTTCTCGCCCAAACCATTGCGTAGACCCTCAAGAGCCGCAACCTGACCCATCGAAGGCGCACACATCACGGTATACTGGTGGATTTTAAGCATAGCGGCAATTAAATCAGGGTGCCCGCATGTATATCCAATACGCCAGCCCGTCATGGCGAAGGCTTTGGAGAAACCGCTGACGAGAATGGTACGATCCATCATGCCTGGCATAGCCGCGAAGCTGACATGCTTCTCACCATAGTTCAATTCTGCATAAATTTCATCAGAAATGACGATCAAATCATGCTTTTCTACAACTTTCGCAATCGGAAGCCAGTCCTCATAGGTCATGGTCGCTCCGGTTGGATTGCTCGGATAGCATAAAATCAGCACTTTGGATTTAGGTGTGATTTTAGCCTCCAGCGCCTCTGCTGTCAGCTTGAATTCATCCTTGGCGAAGGTTTCAATCCCTACGGGAACACCGCCGCCAATCGAAGTGATCGGAGAATACGAAATGTAGCATGGCTCAGGAACGAGAATTTCGTCACCAGGTACAATTAACGCACGCAAAGCCAGATCAATCGCTTCACTGCCGCCCACCGTCACGATGATTTCACTTTTTGGATCATAGCGGACTGCAAATTGCTCATCCAGATATTCACTAATCGCCTCACGCAGTTCAGGCGTCCCTGCGTTGGAAGTATAGCTGGTAAAACCCCGCTCCAATGAATAGACGCAGGCTTCACGCATATGCCAAGGGGTTGTAAAATCCGGTTCGCCTACCCCCAGAGTAATAATATCCTTGTTGCCGCCCACCAGATCAAAAAACTTACGAATACCCGAGGATGGAATCTCGCGCACCAATGGAGACAAATACGAGCTCATGGCTTTGTTACTGTCAGTCAATGCTTCAGGTTTGATATTCATCATGATCTTCCTTTACGGCGAAATCATCAGACGATTATCTTCCTGATGATCTTCGAAGATAATTCCGTCCTGTTTGTATTTTTTGAGCGTAAAATTGGTCTTGGTAGACAGGACCGAATCAATAGGCGACAGCTTTTCCGACACAAAGTTCGCTACCTCGCGAAGATTGCGTCCTTCTACTTCCACTAACAAGTCGTATGCACCAGACATGAGATATACCGATTTAACTTGTGGATACAAATAAATCCGTTCAGCGATGCCTTCAAATCCTCTTCCCCGCTCCGGTGTAATTTGCACCTCAATTAAAGCAGTAACCTTTTCGTCGTCAACTTTATCCCAATTGACCACAGCGGCGTATTTGACGATCACATGTTGGTCTTCAAGCTCTTTAATCGCGGTACATACATCCTGTTCGGCAACTCCCAGCAAGGTAGCAAGCAGAGTAGGCGTCCTTCTTGCATCTTCTTTTAACAATTCCAGCACTTTTAATTTCAAATCATTCAGTTCTGTCATTCTACATAAGGCCTCCATCAAAAGAGATTACTATACATCATACAATACGTGCTTTAAACCTGCAAAGAAAAACCGCCCGCCCCGGTGAACCCGGTAGACGGACGGCTTGCTATGAGAATAGGCTTCAAAAGCGGATTGCCCCGTTTACATATAGTAAGGGTTGTTTTGGTGAGCAGGCTGGCCCTGTTGATGCATAGGCTGGCTATACACTCCCGCGGAGGACGATTTTTGCTGAATGAACTGCTGGCATTCCTGTTGGGTTTTTCGGGCTTCCTGAATCTGTTTGTCCAAATCGGTGCGCAGCGCTTTGGTCGTGGTGGAATACATGTTGTTTTGACTCATCAAACGGTACAAATCACCTTGCAGACGCAGTGTATCGCTCGTAAGGTCGGTGAAAAGCTGACGCACAGACGGACAATTGGATTCAGTTGTCGCCGTTGTATATTCTCCTACCGTGCGTTTCATATCGGCAAGTATGGTATAGAGCAAATCTTCTTCGGGCATAAATGACGTATTGTTCTGTGAAAACATCGTGATATTACCTCCTTGGTTGGTTAATCCATCGTTACTGCTGTGGTTGCATAGGGGCAATCTGCTGGTGCTGTTGAAGAGCATTTGAAAGCAGATTTAGGTGGTTCTCATGAGTTCTCGCGAATTGCAGACAAGCTTGCTGAATGGCAGGATGCTGAACGGATGCTGCCGTTGCCGCACATTGCTTGAGCAGCAGTTCTTCATTGGAAATGGAGTCCACGATGTACTCCAGTTCTTTGCCAGTCAAAGGTTGCATGTTCGTAGATTGCATGGTCTGTGCCTCCTTAAATGTTTTGTTGCACGCTGGTTAGCTTGTCCGTTTGGCGGAATTATATGTATATGTGGAGAAGAGCGGAGTTTATCGAAATTTGACGAATTAGTGAGGGGCGGTTCTGCTGATGAGGACGCTATGCGCTCCATTTGATCTTACGATCGCTGTTGCCACGGGATTCTTTGGATTGTATAAAACATTTAGAGGTAAGAATTCCATGGCAAAGGCGAACGCTGTCGCTTCTTCAGATTCAAATGGATCGCTTCGCTGCTTCGACGGGAATTGCCCCCTAAGGCGCCAAGATTTCGACAAAACTCCCCTTGGGTGGAAAGTGAAGGGTATTAGAATATGAGCTGTTTGATGGCTTCTCGGAACTACTGACAACCTTTAACGCCCTTTAGAACTAAAAGTGTGATTGAAAATACGATGTGTACCTGAATATTACTTATTGTTAATAAGGAGTGTTTTGTTATGGATTTGATTAGTGGGAATACGTATTGGCCTAGCACCCTGGAGCACAAACTGGATTTTCCTTCTTTAACAGAAGATTTGACTTGTGATGTGCTTATCGTCGGGGGTGGGATGGGTGGATCACTCTGTGCCCGACTGCTGGGAGAACGGCAGGTGGATACGGTGGTCATTGACAAGCGTAAGCTGGCGCACGGAAGTTCTTCGGCCAATACCGGATTGCTACAATATAGCAATGATAAGACGCTGACCTCTTTTATTAACACTTTTGGCGAAGCTATTGGGGTGCTGTTTTATCGGATGTGCAAGGATGCTCTGGATCAGTTGGAAAAGCTGGCCAGCACAGTGGACATCGACCCGTCCTTTATCCGGCGCAGCAGCCTATATTATGCGAGTACGCCGGAGGATGTGTCGGTGCTCCAAAACGAGTTCGAACAGCTAATCCGCTTTGGATTCCCAGTGGAATATTGGGATGAGCAACAGGTGGCTGCACGTTTTCCTTTTCGAAAACCGGCTGCGCTGTATACACATGAAGATGCAGAGGTAAATCCGTTTCGTTTTGCACAGGGACTCCTGCAATCTGCCAGCCATCTTGGTGTACACTTATATGAACATACCGAAGCAAAGCATTTTGAATTTGGCGACAACGAGGTTGTTTGTCATACCAGCGGTGGAACCATCCGGGCGAAAAAGGTTATTTTTGCGGCAGGCTATGAATCGCAGGAAATTAAAAAGGATCGCGGAGCCATACTGGAAAGCTCTTATGCGATTGCCACCAAGCCGGTTGGAGATTCAGCCATGTGGCATGAACAATGTCTAATCTGGGAAACCGCCCGTCCTTATTTGTATATACGCTCCACTACGGATGGACGCGTGATTATCGGGGGGTTGGATGAGCCTGTACTCGACCCGAGACAGCGTGAAGTCAGACTGCTGCACCAACAGAAAAAGCTGCTGCAAGCATTACAGGAGCATTTTCCCGATATACCATTCAAGATTGATTACGCGTGGGCAGCCGTCTTTGGCTCCTCCCATGATGGCTTACCGTTTATTGGCCCGCACCCGCGCTTTCCGAACTGCTACTTTTTGGAGGGCTACGGGGGAAACGGCACAGTCACCAGTATGATGGCTGCGCAGCTTTTGGCTGATGAACTGACGGGCACACATCGACCTGAGATAGAGCTTTTTTCACTAACGCGTACCACCAAGCCTTCACCCGAAATCACGGAGCCGCTGACTTAGTAAATCCAAAACCGAAAGAGCCTCCAATTCCCATTTTCGTGGGTTTAGAGGCTCTTTTTGAATATATATTGTAAGCTACTCGGTTTGCCTGTGCCAGCGTCGTGCCTTGGAATGAGACTTGCTCTGCTTCGTTGTTTGCTCCTTCTTTAGCACATTGCGCATAAAACCCCATCCCGCCACGGGCATTAACGCAAGCCCAATCAACAGCCAGATCATGGCTACAGGGGCCTTGCTTATACTCAACACACCCAGAAAGATAAGCATTCCGGACAATCGACCTACCATCAAACACAACTCGCGCAGTACGACCAGTTCCACCCTCTGATTAACATCCTCTTCACTCACGCCCATCAGGTCAAAGCTCGCAGAAATCATCGGGATTAAATATAACGGCAAAAACAAGGCGGTTCCGATGCCCATAATCAGCAGCGTGCTATATTGCATCCGCCACAGTAACGGCAAAAGCACAATCACCAGTAGCACAGCCCCCAACAGCATGCCAACCGAGCGATATTGTGGCTTGAGCCATTTTCCGGCAGCCCAAAAGCTAAAAAATGAAACTGCGGATGTAATAAGTGAAAACTGCGCCAGCTTCCACTCCTGCTGAGTAGCGACGTACACAAGCAGCGTAATCAGAAATGCAAAAACTCCTTCACGAATACCCTGTGTAACAAGCGACAACGACAATGGCCGCCACATACTTCCTTTTTGCGACAAACGTTGCTTGGACTCCAGCCAATTGTAACTTCCTGTCGTCTTACGCTTGTGTAGAAAGAAACTCAGCACTACCCCTATCACATAAAATGCCAGAGAGATACTAAATATCACACGGTATCCCGCATCATCCTCCATACGGGCAATAATCCAGCCGGACAGCAAGGGACCAACAATACCTGAAAACGAGCCCAGCAGACCGACCCAGCCATTAAAATGATCCCGGCTTCCCTGATCTGTGACTTCGAAAAAAATCACATTAAAAGCCAGCCAAAACAAACCCAATGCTGCACCCAATATCATCCCTAACGGCCATATGTAGTGTACAGCCTGCGATCCCGTATATAAAACCACCAGATAAAATAATCCAGACAATGCGGTCCCTACGCGCAGAGCATTCATTTTGTTATGCTCCTTGACCCATTTTCCAGCTACCCAAACCGTGATTCCCAGCGCAATTTGCTGGCTGACATTAAACCAGCCAATCATTGCGTAATCCTGCCTGCTTTTCCACAGATATACGTTAAGAAAAGTACCTGACAGAGCTGCCGCAAACACAAACAATCCATTCAGGCTTAGTAGCAGAATGGATTGTCCGTTCAGGTTTGATTTCAATGTCGTTCCCCCTAACCGAAAATCACCATTCAGCTCCTTTTATCTCAGCTTGCTTCAGAGCTTCTTCGGTTTAAGATGCCCGAGTTCAACTTGGGCTTATCCGGGGGAATACAATTTAATTGTTGGAAATACCACTCAGCTTCTGTAACAAACGCAATCGGTCATCCTCTGACAACGTCTGCTGAACATGGAAGCAGCTTGGACATACATATACATTTAAGACAAACGGCAAATCCAGAACAGGTCTGCCAAGCGCAGGAGACATCGACGGTACAAAGCCTTCTCCAGTCACGGTTTGCGAACCTGCATGCAGCATGTATTCACTGCATTGGGAACATTCTAGAACCTCATCTTGTCTGTCGAGTATTTGTTCAGCGCCTTGTTCATAAGCCATTAGATCCGCACCGCTTTCTTCGAATTTTTGCAGGGTATGCAGCACAGGCAGCTTGTGAAGCTCGTTGTCCTGCAACGATGGAGCGTCAGCCGGCTTTTCAACTACGACTTCATCCTCTGCATCATATAAAATATCCTGCTCATCCTCATCCCCAAGCTGAATGCTCAACGTACGATAGCCCTTTAGGTCTTCGTTTATAGGGGAAGGCGCTGCTTGACCCACAGAAGTCACGCCATCATGGCTGTGGTCATGTGCAGAATCAGACTCCGTTTCATCTTCATCATCGGTGATATCCGAATACCCTTTCAGGTCATTATGGCAATAAGGGCACTCTTCTTCAGGTCCCAATTCTTCATCCCAAATAATTTCCATGTTACACCATGGACAAATAGTCATTTCCAAGCTTCATCATCCTTCCGTTCCAAGCGTATACCAAGCTCTAGTATACAGGATGTGTCAAGTTACACTGGCACCAATCACATAAGATAACGATATCGAGATAATCATGGAGAACAAGCCGACAGCGCGGTTGTCCTCCTTAATTTCCTGATCGATTGAAAATACCGGTGTCAGAAACTCAAACAGAAAGTACGCCGCAAGCAGCAGTAAAAAGCCAACGAACGACCAAATCATCGTATCGTACACGCTGGATTTGGCCTCCATCGCAAAGCGGAGTACGTTGCAAATGCCAAACATTTTCCCGCCCGTAGCCATCGCTACCGAAATGTTGCCGCGTTTGATCTCTTCCCAGCATTTATACCGGGTTACCAGCTCAAAGCAAGACAAAAATACAATCAGCTCCAGCACCGCCACCGAGAAATAGCCCAGCATCATTCCTAACGGATGTGACAGCAATTCATCAATCGCCATCTTCACTTTGTCCCTCCCGTTCTACAAAGCGTTCCCGGCCGGAGCCGGTAACCCGTAGCTCATTCCAATTCAGCAACCGTCACGCCTGTGCCGCCTTCATTGTAATTCCCGATACGGTAGCTTTTCACATGCTTATGCTTGCGAAGGTACTCCTGAATACCGGTCCGAAGAACCCCTGTACCTTTGCCATGAATAATGTGTACCTGCCCCAGATTGGCCAGAAACGCTTCATCCATGAAGCGATCTACCTCCATCAGTGCTTCCTCTACGTTCGCACCACGCAGATCAAGCTCGTTTCGCACATGATCATCCCGTGTTCGCTTAATGCCGGTTACCGGTTTCTGGGCTCTAGGTGTAGTTGTTTGGGCGGGTTGCAGCAGCTCCAGATCGTCCAGACTGACCTTCATTTTCATGATGCCCAACTGCACCACGGCTTCCTTGCTGCCAGACAGTTCCACCACATGGCCTTTTTTATTCAGGCTGTGAACGGATACCTCATCACCCGCTACGATAGAGCGAGTACGTGTCGCCGCTGGGCGCTTGACTGCGCTTTTCTTACGCTGTTTCGGTTCCGCTTCATCCAGCTCTCTGCGGGCTGCAATCAGCCTATGCTCCTTAACGGAAGCTCCTTCTTCCTGAGCCAGCTTACGCAGATCAGCAATGATTATCTCCGCTTCACTGCGAGCTTTGTCCACGAGACTTCTCGCTTCGTCCGTAGCTTTCTCCAGCAAGCGCTCCCGCTGTGCTTCCAGCTTTTCCAGTTCATTCTGGTGACGGGTGCGCAGTTCTTCCATTTCACCGCGCAATTGTTCCGCCTTTTCCCGCTCTTGCTCGGCTGTCAGACGATTCTGTTCCAGTGACGCAATCATATGCTCTACGCGCTGATCTTCTTCCGTCACCTCACCACGGGCATAATCCAAAATACGGCCCGGCAATCCCAAGCGCTCAGCAATGGCAAAAGCGTTACTTCGACCGGGTACACCTACAAGAAGGCGGTATGTCGGGCTTAATGTAGCAACATCGAACTCCATGCTCGCATTAATGATTCCTTTGCGCTCATAGGCATAGGCCTTCAATTCACTGTAGTGAGTCGTCGCAACCATACGGCAACCCAAAGCATGCATATGCTCCAGAATGGATACAGCCAAAGCCGAGCCTTCCGCAGGATCGGTTCCTGCACCTACCTCATCAAGCAGCACAAGGCTTTTTGGCGTCATATTTTTCAGGATGCTGATAATGTTGGTCATATGACTGGAAAAGGTACTCAGGTTTTGCTCAATACTTTGCTCGTCACCAATATCTGCATAGATGGCATCAAATACGCATAGCTGGCTTTCGTCCTCTACAGGCACAAAAAGTCCAGACATCGCCATTAGACTAAGCAAGCCAATGGTTTTCAGCGTAACGGTTTTCCCCCCTGTATTCGGACCGGTTACAATAATGGAGGTATACGAATTGCCAAGCTCCACATCAATCGGAACGACCTGCTCCAACGGAATAAGAGGGTGTCTGCCTTTTTTCAGCTTCAAATAACCACGATCATTCATCAATGGCAAGGTTGCCTTCATCTCACGAGCAAGACGCGCTTTGGCAAAAATAAAATCAAGCGTCCCCAAAACATCTACATCATATAGCAGCATATCCGCTTGTTCTGCGACAAGTGCAGTCAGCTTTTGTAAAATTACTTCGATTTCGCGTTCTTCTCTCAACCGTGTTTCCCGCAGCTTGTTGTTCATGGCCACGATGGATTCTGGCTCGATAAACAGCGTTGCCCCAGACCCGGATTGATCATGCACAATTCCGCCAAAATAAGAACGATACTCGGCTTTAACCGGAATTACAAAACGGTCTCCACGGATCGTAATCAACTGATCCTGAAGCATTTTGGATACGGTGGAGGAACGAATCATGGAATCCAGCTTTTCCCGAATACGCACTTCACCCGAGCGCAGTTCTCTACGGATCTGTGAAAGCTCTGTACTGGCAGAATCCAGCACCTCTGCATTTTCGTCGATACAGCCTTTAATCGAGTTTTCCAGACCTCTCTGTTCTGAAAGCTGTTCACTCCAATACAGCAGTGTTTCCACTGGATTTTCCTCATGCAGACTTACCACGTACACCTGTACACGGCGTGCAGCCTGAACTGTTGTCCGAATGCCAAGCAGCTCTTGCGGACTCAGTGTTCCGCCGATACGTGCGCGCTTGACCGCTGGAGTAATATCCACAACTCCGTTAAAAGAGGGTACTCCTTTAAGTCGATCGGCAGCATAGGCCTCATCCGTGCCTTTCAACAATTTCTTGATATGTTCCAAATCATCGCTGGGCTGTAGCCGCTGGGCTGTCTGTTGACCAATCGCCGTTTGAGCATAGTGACTTAGTTTATTTAAAATTTTTTGATATTCTAGGGTTTTGAAAATTTTAGAGTCCAACTTCACTACTCCTTTCACTTATATCTATATTATAACGAAAGCCGCGCACTTACGCTATTTGCCAACTCCGTTTTACACATAAGAAAACCCTTTATGCCATACAATAACCTTTGTATAACCCTGTACATTCAAAAAACAAAGGAGGTTATTCCGTGAGCATTCTCGGGCACATTGTGCGTTTCATCGTTGCCGCTTTGGTTCTGATGGTCGTAAGCTGGATCGTTCCCGGCTTTAGTGTAGGCGGCTTTTGGAGCGCGCTGCTCCTTGCCATTGTCATTGCCTTGATCGGTTACATCATTGAGGCTATGTTTGGCCGACGCGTTTCACCATTCGGACGCGGTATCGTAGGCTTCCTGGTGAGCGCTCTGGTTATCTGGATGGCTCAATATATCGTAACCAGTGTCAGTGTTTCCTTTTTGGGCGCATTGCTCGCTGCATTGGTTATCGGGATTATCGACCTGTTCATTCCGGTATCTACACCGTTTGAAGCTGGCCGCAAGAGCGAGAAATAATTCAGGGTCACATTCCCGACAAGGCTGTTCCACAGCAGATTTCTCCTGCCGCTGGACAGCCTTTTGTCATCCAAGAGCCGAATAGGATACAGCATACAAATAATCCCCGGCGATAAGCAGCCGGGGATTGCATTGCATTTATTATCCGTATCTACTGATCCTGTTCGATTAATTCAATCCACTCATTGTACTCGGATTGAAGCTTTGTATATTCCTCTTGCAGTTGACGTAATTCCGTTGATATTTTCTCCGTATTTTCCCGATCGACATCCTGTTGAACCTGCAAAAGACGAAGCTGATGAGCCGCCAGCTCATACTTCTGACCGACTTCCTCCAGCTCGGATTGTAAAACCATCCGTTCCTGAACTACAGATTGCTGTTCAGCCTTCGCCATCTCGGCAGCTTCAACCGCCAAACGAATTTCCTCTTGAAGCTGTTCCTTTTGCTCAACAGTAACGGCTATTTCTCGTTCCCATGAGGCAAATTCTTTCTTACGGGCAGCATCCTCGGCCTCCAAACGTTCCGATTCGGCCTTCAACTGCTCGTATTTAAGCTGCCATTCCAGTGATTCCTCTTCGGCGCGCTCCAGTTCCTTCCGCCGTTCGCTATCCTCACGTTGGAGCTGCTTGATATTCTGTCCCAGTTGCTCTGCCCGGCTCTTCATGCTTCCATACTGCTCCTGAAGCGTTTTGTAAGCCTTTGCCCCCTCTTGCTCACGCAGGATTGCCTTCTCCAGCTCGTTCTGAGCGCGAATCAGCTCAGGTGAAAGCTCCTTGATTCTCGCTTCCAACTGCAACAGACGTTGCTGTTGTGCAGCAAACTTATGGTTTACAACTTCAGCCTCAGCCACGGCATGCTGTAGTTTCTCCTGTACAGTATCCTTCCGTTCACGTACTTCCAATATCGAAAGCTCCAGCTCATCTACTGCGAGCTGGCGTTCCTCAGCAAGCTTCTTCCAAGATTTCTCGCTTTCGGCCAGTGTGGCCAGCTCACTTTGCAGTTTACGGGAGGACACATGCGCCTGCTCCAGCAACTTCTGCATCCGTCGCTGTTCTTCCTCCAACTTGGCCGCTTGCTGCTGCGTTGCCTTGGCTTCCGCTACCAATTCATCGTAACGGCTTTGCAGTTCTTCACGCGCAAGCGTATCCGCCTGCTCCCGTTCTGTCGCAGCCTGTCGCTGCGTTTCCAGTATAGACTCCAGCTCGGACTGCTGTTGCTTCAATGCTGCAACCTGCTCTTGCGCCTCTCCCAGACGGGAAGACAGCTCTGTACTGCCTGCTTGTACCTGCTCCAATTGCTCTTGAAGCTCCTCGATCCGAATTTCCTGCTCCAGTGCAGCTTCCTCGGCCCATTTCTCCGCTTCCTGATGTTGGAGCTTTTCTTCATTCAACGCCAGTTCCGCCTGTTTACGCTCCTGCTCCAACTGCTCGTTTAGCCCGGACCACTTGCCCTGCCATTCGGTGACCTTCCGGCTATGCTCCTGCTGCAAAGCAGAACGCAGCTTGTCCAGCTCTGTACGCTGACGCTCCTGATGAGTCTTTTCCGCAGCCGACAGCTTGGCTTCCGCCTGCTTGACCGATTCGGCCAGCTCCTTCTTGGTTTGCTCCTCCATCTGGCGGATACGGGCATTTGCCGCCTCCTGCTGCTCTTTCAGCTTACGAGAAGCTTCCTGACGGGACTCCTCCAATTGACGTTCAGCCTGCTTTTGTCCATTTTCGAGTTCTGCCGCTATTTTCCGCTGCTGTTCCAGCTTCGCCTTTAATTCGGCAATTTCCCTGGCTGATACGGATTCGTTCTCCTTCCATTTTTTCAGAACCGTTTCCTTCTCTTCCTTCAATTGGGCAAAAGACTGCTGCATATCCGTATTTTTTTGTTGCTGTTCTCCAAGAGCCGTCTGGAGTTGAGCCAGTTCGCCCCGAAGCTCCGCCCGCTCCCCGGCCAACCGGTTCATATGGCTCTGAATTTCCTGAATTTGTACAGCTTCTTCTGCCATATGAACCGCAGCCAGTACGGCAATTCGGGGCATATCAAGACGCGAATGAGCCTGAGAAATGCTATGCATGCGTTCATCCACGTAATTGGCAACCTGCTTCATATAATCGGTATTACTGCCGACGAGTTTATAAGAAGTACCGTAGATCTCTACAGTGACGCGAGTACGATCTGGTGTAGTCACAATTAAGCCCTCCTTCAATACTACTGTATGTTGATTCTAAGTTGTGTCCGGTACTAGGGTAACCCGCCCTTCGTGAAGCGTTCAACCCCATTAGTCCGGCTTCCCCGCAGCGGGTGAATATCAGAGTAGAGAGCTTCAATGATGATAGGCCAAAAAGCCGTATCGAACCTCTGTCACTAAGATTCGATACGGCTCCCCGCATTTCCTGCTACTTTCTCAATTCCGCTTCAAAAGTTTGTTCCAGAGACGTAACGACAGGAATATGCACTGCATTAATCTCTTCATCCGTCAACGTATGCTCCCAGTGACGGTAGGTAAGAGAGATAGCTACGCTCTTCTTGTCTTCACCAAGCTTGCTGCCTGTAAATACATCAAACACCCGTGCATCCTGCAATAGCTCTCCGCCTGCCGCATGAATCACACGCAGCAATTCGCCTGCCTCGACGCTCTTATCCACCACAAGGGCAATATCGCGCTCCACGGACGGGAAGCGGGCCAGCTCTCTGAACTGAATGTGACTGTTGGCGTGTTCGATCAGCTGTTGCAACGCAATTTCCGCTACATACGTATCATTCAGCCCATAAG
This sequence comes from Paenibacillus sp. NRS-1781, assembly GCF_050467745.1. Taxonomy (NCBI): domain Bacteria; kingdom Bacillati; phylum Bacillota; class Bacilli; order Caryophanales; family Paenibacillaceae; genus Paenibacillus; species Paenibacillus sp. NRS-1781. The sequence continues at coordinate 58,130 of NZ_JBITPI010000033.1, read as the reverse complement.
ACTGTTGCAGCTCCGGATGGATCTGCCCGATGGTGCCGACTCGTTGGGAGGTTCCATTCACATCCAGCCATACGGAGGCAGAACGTCCCGGATGATAGCTTTGCGGCTGGTCAGCCACATAACGGATGCTTGCACCCAATCCGAAATAGCCGAATACGGTTTCCAATGCACCTTTAATATCAAAAAAATCGACTTTCTCAGCACCGATGTTCCATTGTTTTTCACGGCGTACGCCTGTCAGCAGCAGACTGAGCACTTGAATTTCCTGCGGCTGGCGGGTCAACGTTTGTTCCGCGGTATAAAATACAGTGCCTATTTCAAAAATCGCCAGATTTTCCTGCTTCCGGTTCATGTTATACACTGCTGTATCCAGCATTTGCGGAATAATGCTCGTACGCAGCACACTGCGGTCTTCGCTCATAGGCATCGCCAAACGTACCGGATGGCTTCCCTCTGTCAGCGCATTAAACAAACCTGCACTTTCCGGGTGCACAAACGAGTAACTGATCGTCTCTTGCCAGCCGCCATGGGCCAGCAATTTACGCATAGAACGACGCAGTGATTGCGATGCCGTCAAAGCACCCGGCGTCGTGGGTCCTTCAATCGGCGTCGTCGGAATATTGTCATAGCCATACAGACGGGCTACCTCTTCAATCAAATCCACATCGATGGTAATATCCCCGCGGCGTGTAGGCACTTCCACTTCCAACACACCTTGCTCCACGTCACCGCATCCGAAATGAAGTTTGCCGAAAATCGTTTTTACCTCAAGCAACGACAACTCTGTTCCCAAATACCGGTTCACTTTATCCAGCGACAGCTTGATAATCCGGCTTTCGGCCTTCGCAGAAACAGCTTCCACGATGCCTTGATGCACAGTGCCTCCTGCATAACGCTGAATCAGCGCAGCCGCACGGTTCACTGCAGGTACAACAGCACCCGGATCAACCTCTTTTTCAAAACGCAGGCTTGCTTCGGAACGAAGTCCAAGCTGACGGGACGTTTTGCGAACCGTACCGCCGTCAAACTTCGCGGATTCCAGCGCAATGCTGACCGTCGCATCCGTAACTTCAGAATTGGCTCCGCCCATCACCCCTGCCAGCGCAATCGGCTTCACGCCGTCTGTAATCAGCAGCATATGTGGCTCCAGCTTGCGCTCCTGATCGTCCAGCGTAACCAATGTTTCGCCTGCACGAGCGAGACGTACTTCGATGTTGCCATTTTCCAGCTTATCCGCATCAAAAGCATGCAACGGCTGACCGTATTCCAGCATGACATAGTTCGTAATATCCACGATGTTGTTGATCGGACGAACTCCCGCCGCCATTAGGCGGTTTTGAATCCACAGCGGAGAAGCTCCCACTTTTACACCCGTGATATAACGAGCGGCATAGTGCGTACACAGTTCAGGTGCATCCACCTTCACCGACAGATGATCTGCCGCCGCATCGCTGATTTCCACCAAATCCTTAGCCGGGTCAGCCAGCGAAATGTCACGCCCCAGAATCGCGCTCACTTCATAAGCCGCTCCGTGCATACTCAAGCAATCCGAACGGTTTGGTGTCAGATCAAAATCCAGCACCTGATCATCCAGCGCCAGCAGCTTCGTAATCGGCGTACCGATTTCAGCATCCTCGGGCAGCACCAGAATACCTTCCTGCAACTCTTTGGGCAACAGCTTGTCATTCATACCCAGTTCCTTAGCCGAGCAGATCATGCCCATGGATACGACACCGCGCAGCTTGGCCTTTTTAATCTGAAAATCTCCCGGCAGCTTCGCGCCCACAACGGCAACAGGAACCTTTTGCCCTACATCCACATTTTTGGCACCGCACACGATTTGCAGATCTTCCTCTTGTCCCGCATCGACAATACACACATTCAGCTTATCCGCATCAGGGTGTTTTTCCTTGCTTTTGACATAACCGACCACGACGCCTGTAATCCCTTTGTTCCGATGTTCGACCTCATCAATTTCAATGCCCGAACGGGTGATTTTCTCAGCCAGATCCTCCGCGCTCACCTGATCCAGCGACACATACTCGGATAGCCAATCGAATGATACTTTCATATGGGTTCACTTCCCTTGATATAGTTGTTTATTGACGCGCAAACTGCTTCAAGAATGACAGGTCGCTGTTATAAAAATGACGAATATCGTCAATTCCGTATTTCAAAATGGCAATCCGTTCTACACCCATACCGAATGCAAAGCCGCTATATACCTCGGGATCAAAACCGCCCATTTCCAGCACTTTCGGATGCATCATGCCACAGCCCAAAATTTCGATCCATACGCGCTCGCCATTTTTCTTTACAAAAGTCACGTCTACCTCAGCACTCGGCTCGGTAAACGGAAAGAAGCTTGGACGCAGACGGATTTCGGTCGATTCCCCGAACATTTCGCGTGCAAATTGCAGCAAGGTTCCTTTCAGATCACTCATGCGAATGCCTTTACCAACAACGATCCCTTCAATTTGGTGAAATTGGAAAGAATGCGTAGCATCGTCGTCATCACGTCGGAAAACCGTACCCGGACAAATGACCTTGATAGGTGTTTCGCCCTTCATCGCCTCCATTGCGCGAATCTGAACGGGTGACGTATGGGTACGCATCAACAGATCCTCGGTTAGATAGAACGAATCCTGCATATCCCGCGCCGGGTGATTTTTAGGCAGGTTCAACGCTTCAAAGTTATAATAATCCGTCTCAGCCTGTGGACCTTCTGCAACCCGGTAGCCCATACCTGTAAAAATATCCTCGATCTGCTCGATTACTTTGTTGAGTGGATGCAATCCACCTTGCGGCATTGTGCGTCCAGGCAGTGTAACATCGATCTTTTCCGCTTGCAGACGCTCATTCGTTTCTGCTTTGGTGAACTCGTCCTGTTTACGATTGACGACTTCTTCAATCGCCTCGCGCACTTCATTGGCTACTTGTCCAACAACTGGACGTTCTTCCGCGCTCAGCTTGCCCATACCGCGCAAAATTTCAGTCAGGGCACCCTTTTTACCCGAATATTTGACCCGCAGATCGGCCAGCTCCTTGGGCGTTGCCACCTTCTCCAATACTTCCAATGCTTCTTCCTTCAAGGCCAGCAAATGTTCCTTCATTTGGATGGTTTCGCTCATCGCCTGTTCAGTCCCCTTTCTTCATATCCAGCTTTTCAGACAACAAAAAAAGGTCCTTTCTCCCGGTAAGGGACGAAAAGACCGTGGTACCACCCTCGTTAGACAATCCTGCTCAGCACACCCCGCGCTTCGCCTTTCGACAATATCTGCCTTTCGACAGTACAGGTGTTATCCATGCTATGCATGATCATCTCGCTCTGCACGTTGTAACGGTCGTGAACCGGTATCCCCTACTTGCCCACTTGCCATCTACGGATAGCATGGGAGGTTCAAGGAACTGCTCCGGAGCGAACTTCAACAGCCCTGTTTTGCAGAAACGCTCTCAATCCTACGGCGCTTCCTCCCTGTTCAATCGGACACTGCCTACTCTTCTCCATCAAGACATTTTCAAATTTCGAACTATTGTTCATTATTATATGCAAACCCTCGCGCTTTGGCAAGCCGGGCATACGTTTCACCCATTTTCACACAGCAGTTTAATCCCACTGATCCAGTTTGGCACGAATACGCCTGATTTCTGACAGCAGTTCCTGATTTTCATCGTTCGGCCCAGCCGTACCCATCAGCTCCGTAAGGCGCAGCTGTAATCGCAGACGCTCCTCACGCTGCTCCTGATCCTCTGGTTCCCGTTGACGGTTCCGCTGTTCTTCCTGCTTTTCGTCGGCTGTTCCTTCGTAGATTTCATAGGTGCCTCCAGACTGCATATCAAGCAAACGGGTTGCCGTCCGGCGCACCAGCTCCCGGTCATGAGAGACAAGCACCAATGCCCCATCGTAACTGCGCAAAGACTCCTCTACAATCTCACGGGTTTCAATGTCAAAATAATTGGTTGGCTCATCCAGCACCAGCAGGTTGGCTCCACTAAAGTACAAACGTAGAAAGGCCACTCTGCATTTCTCACCCATACTGAGCGTCCCGATCCTCTTGAACACATCTTCTCTGGCAAAAAGAAAGCATCCCAGCACCGTTCTCGCTTCCGTCTGCGTCATGGTGGGGAGCGCAAGCAAGCTGTCCAGCAATGTCTGATTCTCTGGAAGCTGCTCCAGCTCCTGTGAGAAATATCCAATTTTTAGCTGTGGATTCGCTGTGATCTTTCCCTTATACGGCTCCAACTGTCCTGTTAACAGCCGCAGCAGCGTTGTTTTGCCAATTCCATTCGGACCCCGAACAGCCAGACGATCGCCACGTGTAATGTTCAGGTTGAGATCCTGCACAATGGTATTATGGTCGTCATACCTAAAATATACATGCTCGGCACGCAGAAAATATTTGGCCTGAAATCCGCTGTCACTTAATTTCATATGCAGAGACGCAGCTTCACGCGGCTGCTCAACCCGATTGGCCTCCAGCCGTTCCAGCTCCTTCTCCTTCGCATGATAACGGGAAATATTTTTATTAGCCTTGGCCTTGTAAAAGCTTTGCGTAATGCCCATTTCCACATTGGAAGCTGCCCGGTGCGCCTGATGGAACCATTCCCGGTAGTTTCGAATCGTCTCCTCCAATGCCTGCCGTGCCAGCTCCTGCTTCCGGTAGCTGGCTTCCTGCTCCCGCAGCTCCCGTTCCTTATGCGCCTTATATTCCGTATAGTCGCCCTTATAGCGTCGAATGCCGGTTGACGTCAGCTCGCAAATGCCTGTAGCTACTCGATCCAAAAAGGCTCTGTCATGCGATACAAACAGCAGCGTCCCAAGATATGTGGACAGCCACTGCTCCAGCCAGAGCAAGCCTTCGGCATCCAGATGGTTGATCGGTTCATCCAGCACCAGCAGCTTCGGCTGTCTGACCATCAATCCGGCTAACCGTACTCTGGTCTTCTGCCCTCCGCTCAGGTCACCATAGGCAACAGGCCACGTCTCAGCAGGCATTCCCATCCAGGTCAGCGCCTTTTCCACCTCGGACTCCCAAGCAAAACCTTGCAGCCGCTCATACTCATCCATCAGCTCGCCGTATTGCTCCAGTTGACGCTCTGTTCCCTCTCCCCTATGGGCAATTTCAGCCTCCAGTTGCTTCAGCGTCGTCTTCACTCGCCAATGCTCAGGACTGGCCTGCTGTGCCACCTCTAGTGCAGTTCGCGCGGATTGAATGGTATCCTGCTGCTTCAGCCAGCCCCGCTCCTCCAGCGGCAATTCATGCTCTACTTTACCTAAAGTCGGCGCCTCGTCGCCCAACAGTATGCGCAATAGCGTCGTTTTGCCTGCTCCATTTCTTCCGAACAGGGCGAGCCGCTCCCCCTCCGTCACATCCATGGACACATTCTCAAACAAAGACGTCCCGTTCCAATCCTTTATGACATTTCGAATACGCAAAATGGTTTTCATATGGTAATCATCCTTTCCCGGTCCGGTTTTCATCACCGGATGCAATAAAAAAAGCCGCAGAAGGCTGCGGCTTGCATACAAAGAATATAGAATGACTGCTATGAATCGTTTTAGAACATACGTTTATGAGAAAGAGAACCGTAAACGAAAAAAAGCATAATCCCGTTCCGGAGCAAACGTATACGTCCCAAACCTCATTTTCAGACACACCTCTCCCGTTGCAGCATACAGCCGCCTGCCAGTAACTGTGCAGTTTATGGGGAAAATCAGTGTCTTACTTCATCGGACGTATCGTTACCTTCCTTTTCACGGAATACTTGCTTGCAGCCAGTATAGCAGATCAGAACGTATTTGCAAATCATAATGCACGACAAAATTATTTTCCGAATACAAGGGTTGTATTGGACGAGCCTGCATATTTAGTGACAAAATCCTTGGTTTGTGTCATACGTCGAGCTATGGGCAAAATAAAAAACCCTTGCGTCACAAGGGTTTTTACTTTTTTACGCAAAGCGGGTGATGGGAATCGAACCCACGCTATCAGCTTGGAAGGCTGAAGTTCTACCATTGAACTACACCCGCACTTTAAAATATCTTAATTCATATGAATGACATCAACGAGCTGTTGTCAACCAGCAAAATCAGGATGTTATTTAGTATAGCTTACCTGCCTGTAAATTGCAAGTAAACTACATACCATCCTGAACCAGCCAATTCATAGGTTTGCGCAAAAACAGGTTTTCAAAAGATTCCGCCGAAATAGGCCGACTGAAATAATAGCCTTGCCCCTCATGGCAATCCTGAGCCTGTAAAAATTGGAGCTGACCCTCGTTTTCCACTCCTTCAGCTGTAACCTTTAGCTTCAAATGGTGGGCCATGGAGGCAATGGTCGACACAATAGCCGCATTTTTGCTGTCCACCAGCACCTCATTGACAAAGGAACGGTCAATTTTAAGTCGGTCAATCGGAAGATTTTTCAAATAATGCAACGAACTATAGCCTGTTCCAAAATCGTCGATACTGATTGCAACGCCAATGGCCTTTATGTTTTTCAGTTGCTCAAAGGCCCGATCCTTATCAAAAGTCATACTCTCTGTAATCTCCAGTTCCAGGTAGCACGGCTCCAGTCTCGTGCAGGTCAAAATGCCCCGGATCACATCCACGAGCTTTTTTTGCTGAAATTGGCGCATGGATAAATTCACTGATATCGGGATGGGCTGGTACCCTGCCTTCTGCCAACGCTTGTTTTGCAGGCAAGCCTCCCGCAGCACCCATTCCCCCAAAGGCATGATCAGACCGCTTTCTTCAGCCACCGGAATAAAATCTCCCGGCATCACCATTCCACGATGAGGATGGTTCCAACGCACCAGTGCCTCCAAGCTCGTCAGTTCACCGCTCTTCAAGTGAACACGCGGTTGATACACCAGTGAAAACTCTTTATTTTCAAGCCCACGCCGCAAATCATTTTCCAATTGGAGCCTTTCCTGCGCCCGCATCTGCATGACACTGGTATACCGCTTAAAATTCACTCCCTGCTCCTTGGCATTATGGACAGCGGTATCCGCATGCTGTATGAGCTTCTCACCCTGAGTGGCATCCACAGGATATAAAGCTATCCCTATACTCACCATCACATGATAGTACTCACCATTAATTTCAAAAGGCTGCTCAAACAGCTTTACCATATCATCAATACGATTTTTCATAGCATCTATATCCTGATAGCCTGTGAGAAGAAACGCAAACTCATCTCTGCCCATACCGAAAACATCCTCGCCTTCACAGCAAAAATGCTCCAAGCGTTCTCCCACCGCATACAGCAAATAATTCCCTGCCATATGCCCCAACGAATCGTTAATGGTTTTGAATCGGTCAATGTTCAATATTAAAAGAGCTGCCGTCTCATCGGGTTTTAATGGATTGCTCAGAGATTGCTCCAGACGTTGTAAAAGACGCCGACGATTCGGTAGCCCTGTGATATCATCATAATAGGCTATGTAATTAAATTCAGATTCTGCCGCCTTCTTTTCCTGGTATGGAACAAGGACCATGAGCCGAACCAAGCCGCTTAGCAGATCATAAAACGCAATAGCATTCATCACAAGTCCCATAAGCTGATTTATATCACTCATTTGCCGGGAGAACAAATAAAACAACTGGCTCACGATACACAGCCCAATCCCGCGAAGCATAAGAAAATTACCAAAATCTGGAGATGGATGCCGCAAATATTTGCGTACACCCAAAATAAAATAGGATACAAGCAGAAACAGGATAACCCAGTTCAACATCCACCCCAGGTTGTCCATCTCATGTCTTACACCCAGATCGGGTAAGTGCGGCCCGTATATCTGAATGGTCCCCAGGATCAGCAAAGTAAAACTTATACCTGTCCATAAAGCGGTTTTCCTGTATCCTGATTTGGCTTTTTTAAAGGGGGAAGAGCAAATGACTATAAGCATAATAGAGGTAAAGACACGGTTCACATAAAGAAGCCACAGCGAAATACCCGGAGACAAAACAAAATCCGTCAGGCTAATAAAACTAAACGAGAGGATATGAATAAGGTAAAGAAGTCCTGCCACCAGAAATGTGGGCGCGATGAGAAGTCTCTGCCAGGATAACTGCTCTAGCAAAACCGACCAGGATTGATAAAAAATAGAGAAACAGATCGCTCCACAGACGAATCCAGCAATGGGATATAGCAAGAAAAAAACATTATAAGAGTATAGCTTATTCAAGGTTTCATAAAGTAACTGAACCAAGACAAACAGAGCTAGCGCAGCAATGCCGATGCCTAACGTTTTCTTTACTTCCAGCTGTGTAATCATTCAGCCTATTCAGCCCCCTGCATATCGGAAATTCCGATCATCTAAGACGTTTGACAGCTTTGGAAGCCGTTTTTTAAGTCTATAGTATCAAAAATAAATATGGATTCTGGTACATAATAACATTTAATCTGTGAAAGGTGAATCATTTTTTAGTTTTATATTCATTATTTCATTTTCATATTTACGCAAATTAATAAGCTTACAACACCAAAAAAAGCGCATCATCTTTTCAGATCCTGCGCTCTATCTGTTCTTTTTCAAATGAGTGATACCTATACTCCAGTACTGTAAGAACACAAAAGAATCCGTAGCTACTACACCCCTTTGTGAAAGTCCCAGCACACTAAACTACAGGGAGCGTGATTTTAAACTGTGTCCCCTTTCCATGTGTACTGTCTACATGAATAAAGCCTCCGTGATTTTTGATGATCCGATAGCTCACTGCCAATCCCAAGCCGGTACCGCTTTCTTTCGTTGTAAAAAATGGGTCAAATAAACGTGATAATGTATTGTGATCCATTCCCAAACCGTTATCTTCAATGCAAATATGGACATACGAGCCTTCCAGCACTGTATGTATATCAATGCATCCCTTACGGTCCTCTCCGATACCTTCGATGGCATCCATTGCATTTTTGATCATATTGAGAATGACCTGCTTAATTTGCTTTACATCAATCGACACCTTCATGAGCGTACTATTTTCATCCAGTGCGATTTGACAACCCTTCATCAGCGCCTCGCTTTCGGTCAGCATCACAACCTCTTTCAGCAGACCCATCACAGGTACAGCCGTTTTTTGCGGAGCTGAAGGCTTGGACGAATTCAGAAACTCATAAATAATGTCGTTCGCGCGATCTATCTCTGTCAATATTATACGAGCATACTCATCTCTTCCCAGCTCCACCAGATGCGGCCGCAATAATTGAATAAAACCCCGAATAGCGGTAAGCGGGTTACGGATTTCATGAGCGATTGAGGCGGAAATGCGTCCTAACATCGCGAGCTTGTCATTTTGATACGCCGTCTGCTCAATTTGCTTATAATCCGACACATCCTTGACACTGAACAAAAAATCGCCATCCATCTGATCCCCGTAGGTCACTGTAATCAGCCAATGCCGACCATATTCATCAATCAGCTCATGATAGCGCTTTCTATGAAAGATGGTCTCTTTGTATATCTGCATAATTTTCTTCTTCTTAAATCGGCTTAACTCGGGATGATGCAAAATTTGCATCAAGTTGCGGCCTGCCAGCGAACTACGCGGCAGTTCCAGCAGTTTGGCCATTTGCACGTTAATAAAGGTCAGTACACCGTCACTGTCAAACAGCATGATACCACTATCCAGGTTCTCCAGCACATTTTCATACTTGTTATTGGCGATCTGTGTGGGAGGACAAGCTCCCACGGTATCAAGCAAGGCTTCTTGGAATTCACTGATCATGCCAGGCTTCCCCCTTGTTTCGGAATGATAAACTGGCCGTATCGGACGCTTAACATTTTTTGAAGAAGAGAAAGACATCATCTATCGACTACCCTTCAACGGTTAGAAAACAGATTCATAAAATCCCGGTCATCTCTTTCCAATTGAAAGTCTAATTTTATGATAGACAAGACTTAGGATTCCAGTCAATCGGAAAAAGTGTCGAATTCACATTTTTATCCTGTTTTCTTTCGTCATAATATCTACGCAACATTACCAAAAACGAAATAATAAGTTAGGAATAAGCGCCCTACACACCAAAAAAGCTCTCTAGGTGTGAGAGCTTCTTTGGTGTGTAGGATGTCAACTGCCGCTCTTATTGTGCTGAAGCCGAGAGCGTCTCTGGCTCATAACAGCCAGTCTTCTCTTGAGCTCTCCCTGCCATTTTTCATCGTTCATCTGCTTTGCTACCGTCAATAAATCCAGAGACATGTCAATTTGGCGCTTCACAATTTCAAACGCATCTTCACTCTCTCGATTCACACAATTCTCAAATATCGTATCATCATCTTCCATGACGTAGTCCTGAAAATCAATCTCGCTTGCCCCGTCTCCATGTGCATACTCCGCCAAAATTTCATACTCATTCTCGACTTTATAATGGACCTCAATGCGACGACATACCGGGCAAAACAGCAAAGGAACATTATGAACTTGGGTGCGGTAATGCTTCAGCGTTCCCTTGGTTCCTACCATGCTTGCTCCACAGCAATAACTCATCCGGGCTCAGCCTCCTCTGAACAAAACCTGTTCCGCCTTGTTTATCCTCTATGTTACCTTATTCGCTTTCACCAGTCGAAATTCCTCCAAAACACAGTAACATTTCCACAATTATTTCTTATTTCATCCTGTACTGTTCACTTCAAACACACACAATTATAAAATCTTTTCCTGCATAACATAGGCAAGCAAGCCCCCAATGTCGGTAAAAAACCGCTTGTTGGGGGCTTGCAAGTTTAATGTTCAACTTCTTCTGAAGTTTGTATTACAGGTTCTTGTCGCCTGGTCTCCAGTTCATTGCGCACAAGCCGCCAGATTGCAAAGCTTGCAGTACACGCAATGTTTCTTCTACACTACGACCTACGTCGTTGTGATTAACCACTTGATATTTCAATTCGCCTTCAGGATCAATGATGAACAAACCGCGCAATGCAATTCCTTCTTCTTCGATCAGGACGCCATAATCGCTTGCTGTTTTTTTCGTGATATCAGAAGCCAACGGGAAGTTCAGTTTGCCCAATCCGTTGTTTTCTTTTGCTGTGTTGATCCATGCTTTGTGGCTGTGTACGGAGTCTACACTGATACCCAGAATTTCAGTATCCAGCTCTTTAAATTGGTCAGCAGCATCGCTCAATGCTGTGATTTCTGTTGGGCACACAAAAGTGAAATCCAGTGGATAGAAGAAGAACACGAGCCATTTGCCACGGTAATCGGAAAGCTTCACCGAACCAAATTCTTGACCGTCCCCAGTCACTGTTTCCAATGCAAAATCAGGTGCGGGTCTTCCTACCAATCTTTCTGCCATAATATGAAATCCTCCTTTTAAAATATGTAAGAAAAACACCAAATATGTTTTCCTCAATCATCTGTATTGTATTAAAACAACCTACTTGATAAATGTTATCATTCGCAGAAATCAAAGTCAATATTGTAACCATTACTTTTTTAGAATTATTTTAAACTAGGTTTTGAAAATTCACAATTTATACACATTCACCAGGTTGTACACTTCCGGATATAACAGCAGCCCCTGATGGCTCAGGAGCTGCTGTATCATGCACTTGCTGTATAATCAGCTACCTTGTTTCAAGGAAGCCTCTAAGCTTTTATCGAATAGCCGCTGCAATCAGATCACCCATTTGGGTTGTCGAGATGGCCTTGGATTTATCCACCGCGATATCGGCTGTGCGATGTCCGGCATCCAGTACCTCAGCGACCGCCTTTTCAATGGCATCAGCAGCTTTCTCATATGCAAAGGTCATACGGAACATTAAAGCAACGGACAGGATGGTTGCAATCGGGTTGGCCAGTCCTTGACCCGCAATGTCCGGTGCCGAGCCGTGGACCGGCTCGTACAGACCGAAGCTGCCTTCCCCGAGAGAAGCGGAGGACAGCATACCGATGGACCCGGTCAGCATAGCCGCTTCATCACTAAGGATATCGCCAAACATATTTTCCGTCACGATGACGTCAAAGCTGGACGGCCGACGCAGCAATTGCATTGCGCAGTTATCAACCAGCACATGCTCCAGCTCAACATCCGGATAGTCTACTGCGACCCGGTTAACCACTTCACGCCACAAACGGGAAGTTTCCAGCACGTTGGCCTTGTCCACCGATGCGAGCTTTTTGCGACGCTTTTGGGCAATCTCGAAAGATTGGCGAACAATGCGCTCCACTTCCATTACATTGTATGCGCATGTATCGACAGCTTCCTCACCCTGAGGACTTTCACGTCTGAACTTCTCACCGAAGTAAATGCCGCCCGTCAGCTCGCGCACAACGATCAGATCCGTTCCTTCCAGCACTTCAGGCTTCAGTGTCGATGCGTCCTTGAGACAGTCGAAGACGACAGCCGGACGAAGATTAGAGAACAGGCCCAGCTCTTTGCGTATACCCAGCAGTCCTGTTTCAGGGCGAAGCTCCTTCGGATTGTTATCCCACTTGGGACCACCTACGGCTCCCAACAGTACGGCATCTGCAGATTGGCAGACAGCCAGCGTTTCTTGGGGCAATGGTGTACCCTTCTCATCAATTGCAATTCCACCGAACAGTGCATGCTCCGTTTCAAATGAATGGCCAAACACTTCCTCCGTACGCTTCAAAATTTTCTCTGCCTCAGCGACCACTTCCGGTCCGATTCCGTCCCCAGCTATTACCGCAATCTTTTTCACGTCTGCCATCACGTACACTCCTCTTATTTTACAGCCTTACGGGCGTATTATTTATACCTTCTTTGTAACATATATGGCAGGGCTTTGACCAAGATATAGAATCTATCAATTTAATAGGCTTAGCCTATAAGCTGAAAATCTGTAATACGTCAAAACAAAACAGGACCGGAAACACCCGATCCTGTAAACTCCAAATGGCTTGATTCGCAGCCATTAGGACTTATAATCTACACGATTGCTGTAGTTTTTACGCTTGTCGATCAAGCCATTCAATGCATCCACATAAGCGCGGGCACTTGCTTCCAGAATGTCAGTGCTTACCCCACGTCCCTGTACAGACAGATCGTTTTGGGTCAACACGACATGCACTTCACCCAGAGCATCCTTACCTTGGGTAACAGACTTGATCGAGTAATCCGAAAGAACGACTACCTCACTGCTGGCTTGGTCAATCGCATTGTAAATCGCATCCACCGAGCCGTTCCCTTCAGCTTCCGTCTCAATAACCTGACCTTCGTCGGTAACCAAACGTACCTTGGCGGAAGGTGTAGCCTCGTTGCCATATGTTACGAAAATCGTTTCCAGCTTGAAGACTTCCGGTGAATCGGCCAGTTTTTCTTCCAGTAGTGCCAGGATATCATCATCCGATACTTCTTTCTTCCTATCAGCCAAATCCTTGAACTGTCCGAAAGAGCGGTTCAGCTCCTCCTCGCTCAATTCGTAGCCCAACTCGATCAAGCGTTCGCGGAAAGCATGGCGACCGGAATGCTTGCCCAGTACCAGCTTGCTCTCCTTCAGACCAATACTTTCTGGCGTCATGATTTCGTAGGTCGTTTTTTCCTTCAACATGCCATCCTGGTGAATACCCGATTCATGTGCAAAAGCATTCGCTCCAACAATCGCCTTGTTACCCGGCACAACCATGCCCGTTAGGCGACTGACCATACGGCTTGTACGTGCAATCTCGGACAGTTGCAGAGACGTTTTGACCTGGAAAAATTCCTGTCTCGTCTCCAGTGCCATTGCGATTTCCTCAATAGCGGTATTTCCGGCGCGTTCACCGATACCGTTAATGGTGCCCTCAATCTGATCCGCCCCGTTCAGGATCGCAGCCAGTGTATTGGCCGTAGCCATTCCCAGGTCGTTGTGACAATGTGCGCTCAGTTGAACCTTTTCCACATCAACCACATTCTCCTTAACATGCTTGAAAATGTTGCCGTATTCATAGGGTGTCAAGTAACCCACGGTATCCGGAATATTGACGACAGACACACCTTCCTGTACAGCCATGGTGACCATTTCCACCACAAAATCAAGCTCTGTACGACCTGCATCCTCCAGAGAAAATTCTACCTTTGGCAAATATTTTAACCCGTAACGAATGGCTGAACGAGCGGTTTCTAATACCTGTGCCTTCTCCATCCGCAGCTTATGCTGACGGTGAATCGGAGAGGTTGCCAAAAAGATATGGATACATGGGTCCTGAGCTCCCTTAAGTGCCTCGCGGACCGCATCAATATCCTGTTCCCTCGCACGTGAAAGACCAATAACCGTTGAATTTTTGACAGCCTTGGCAACTGCATTGACAGCAGCCAGGTCGCCCGGAGAAGCAGCCGGGAACCCAGCTTCCATACGGTCAATACCCAGTTTTTCCAACTGATGGGCGATCTCTACTTTCTCACGGGTATTCAAGTTCACACCAGGTGACTGTTCTCCGTCTCTCAACGTTGTGTCAAATATATATATTTTGCGCAACCTAACGCACCTCCCTCAGGATAGAAGCATTAAATTACAATGCGGCTCACGCAATAAGCAGGGCCGCATTGTAATATTACATTATGAATGAATCATATTGTCGAACTCGTTGTACAAAAAGATCTTATTTTTTGATCCAGTGCATCATTTCGCGCAATTGTCCGCCCACCACTTCAATCGGATGGTTAGCTTCATTACGGCGAGTAGCCGTCAGGAATGCACGTCCGGATTGATTTTCAAGGATAAAGTCACGAGCAAATTTACCTTGTTGAATGTCAGTCAATACGTCCTTCATTGCTTTCTTTGTATCTTCTGTTACGATACGTGGTCCAGTTACATAGTCGCCATATTCCGCTGTGTTACTGATGGAATCGCGCATTGTTGCCAATCCGCCTTCATACATCAGGTCAACGATCAGCTTAAGCTCATGCAAGCATTCGAAGTAAGCCATCTCAGGAGCATATCCTGCTTCAGTCAACGTTTCAAAGCCCGCTTTTACGAGTGCGCTCACGCCGCCACACAATACCGCTTGCTCACCAAACAGATCTGTTTCCGTTTCTTCACGGAAGGAGGTTTCGATCACGCCTGCACGTGTACAGCCAATACCCTTGGCATAAGCAAGACCGATTTCTTTCGCTTGACCTGTTGCATCCTGCTCGATTGCGATCAGACCCGGTACGCCAAAGCCTTCTACATAGGTACGACGTACCATATGACCAGGGGATTTTGGAGCAACCAGCAGTACATCGCTATCTTTAGGAGCAACGATTTGTCCGAAATGAACGTTGAAGCCATGGGAGAATAAAAGCGCTGCACCTTTTTTCAGGTTAGGTTCAATTTCATTTTTGTATACGGAAGCTTGTGTTTCATCTGGCAACAAAATTTGAACCACATCTGCACGGCTTGTTGCATCAGCCACGTTCAGAACTTCAAAACCGTCGTTTCTTGCAACATCTGCCGATTTGCCTTCACGCAAACCGATAACAACATTCAGACCACTATCACGCAAGTTTTGTGCTTGAGCATGTCCTTGGCTACCGTAACCGATAACGGCAACTGTTTTTCCTTTCAATACGCTGAGCTCTGCATCTTTTTCGTAGTACGTTGTAACTGCCATGGTTAATTTCCTCCTTTTAATTGGACCCTTCATAATGAGCGGGTACTCCAAGAGACTCTGCCTCGTTACCCAAAATTTGAAAATCTCTTCGAGTCCCCGCTCTTATGCGGGCGGTTCTTTATTGATGTAATGCGCTATAAGCGGTAATTCGTTAAAGCTCCGTATTAAGCATTGCCACGTATCATGGCCGTAACCCCGGTTCGGGTCAGCTCACGAATACCGTAAGGCTTCAACAGCTCGATCATGGCATCAATTTTTTCGGTATCACCAATGACCTGAACAATCAAGCTCGTCGTTCCAACATCAACTACGGCTGCTCTGAACGTTTCCACGACGCCCATAATTTCTGGCCGCTGAGGTGGTTCTGCCTTCACCTTTATCATCGCCAACTCCCGTGCAACCATCGGCTTGGAGCTAAGATCAATAACCTTGATGACATCAACCAGCTTGTAAAGCTGCTTCTCGATCTGCTCCAGATTGTTCTTATCTCCTATAGTCACAATGACCATACGAGATAATCCCGCTTCCTCCGATTGACCCACGGTAATGCTCTCAATGTTAAAGCCACGGCGACCGAACAGGCCGGACACACGCTGCAAAACGCCGGGATGATCATTTACCAGTACAGCAATGGTATTTTTAGTCGTCATTTTACTCGTCCCCCATCAGCATTTGATCAATCGTCGAACCTTGCGTCACCATCGGATATACATTCTCTTCCTTGCTGACCACAAACTCGACAACGACCGGTCCGGGTGTATCAAGCGCCTCCTGCCAAGCCCGACGTGCCTCTTCCTTATTCGTAGCACGCAGTCCTTTTACGCCATATGCCTCAGCCAGCTTCACAAAATCCGGGCTTCCGGCCAGATCAATATGGCTATAGCGATTGTCATAGATCAATTCCTGCCATTGTCGAACCATCCCCAGCACCTGATTGTTGATAATTACGATTTTGACCGGGATGTTATTGATTGCACAAATGGCCAGCTCCTGCGAACACATCTGCATGCCGCCGTCTCCGTTAATCGAGATAACCAGTCTGTCGGGATTTGCCATCTGAGCACCGATCGCGGAAGGGAAACCAAATCCCATCGTCCCCAGCCCACCGGATGTTACCCATGAGCGCGGCTGATTGAATTTATAATACTGCGCCGCCCACATTTGATGCTGACCCACGTCCGTCGTTACGATTGCGCCGCCTTTGGTCGTTTCATCCAGCAGCTCGACAACCCATTGTGGCTTAAGCACTGTATCCGAATCCTTATAAGAATAAGGCTTCTCATTTTTCCATTGTTGAATTTGTGCTCTCCACGCATCCGCTTGATTCGCACGTTTCACATCCTGGTTCAGCAATTCCAGTACCGCCTTCACATCCCCTACAATCGGAATATCTGTCGGTACGTTTTTGCCGATTTCAGCAGGATCAATATCAATATGAACGATTTTGGCGTGAGGAGCAAAGCCGTCCAGCTTGCCTGTCACCCGGTCATCAAAGCGGGCACCGATACAGATTAGCAAATCCGACTGTTGAATCGCCAGATTGGAGGTGTACGTTCCGTGCATCCCCGGCATTCCCGTCCACAATTCATGACCACTTGGGAAACCGCCCAATCCCAGCAATGTTGTCGTAATCGGAATTTCCGTTTTGCGAACAAACTCGTAAAGTGCCTCGTGTCCGCCGGAGTATACAACCCCGCCACCTGCCAGAATAAATGGGCGTTTTGCTTCAGCAATAGCCTGAGTCAGCTTGTCTAGCTGTATTTTGTTTGGCAATACCTTCGGGTTATAACCTCGCATGGTCACAGGTCCCGTTTGCGGAACAAATAGCGTTTGGGCTGCCGATATATCCTTCGGAATATCAATCAGTACCGGACCCTTGCGACCCGTGTTGGCAATATGGAATGCCTCATGAATGATTCGCGGCAGATCCTCTACATCTCTTACCAGATAGCTGTGCTTCGTAATCGGCATCGTGATTCCCGTAATATCGGCTTCCTGAAAAGCATCTGTGCCGATTAGAGAGGATATAACGTTGCCTGTGATGACCACTAACGGCACCGAATCCATAAAGGCCGTCGCAATACCAGTTACCAGATTAGTTGCTCCAGGTCCGGAAGTCGCGATACAGACGCCCACTTTACCGCTGGCACGTGCGTAACCATCCGCCGCATGAATGGCTCCTTGCTCGTGACGGGTGAGGACATGCTTGAAATCCTCAAAGCCGTACATGGCATCATAAATGTAAAGCACTGCACCACCGGGGTATCCGAAGACACAATCTACTCCCTCCAGCAACAGGCTACGGAGCAAAATTTCCGAACCTGTAATCACTTCAGGTTTCATCCACTTTTCACGTAATTCATCGGTTGACCGAACTTCAGGAATTTGTGCACTCATTGGTCATCCTCCTTTACAAAATTTACATACATCTGACATTTGTAAAAACAAAAAAACCTTCCATCCCTAGAACAGACTTGCTGTTACTGAGGGACGAAAGGCTATAGCTTCCGTGGTACCACCCGTATTTGCCCGATATTTCGCAATATCGAACCTTGGCAGGTACAGAAATCACAAGGGATCTCCATATCTGGCGTCTGTAACGTAGACCGTACGATTTTCCCTAATAGGTGATTCAGCGCACCGCTAAATATCATCGGGCCCAAATACTTTTCAGGAAAACAGCTCCAAGGTGAGCTCGTTAAAAAGGGATTTTGGTGAAGCTTGCAGCTAATGCCTCACTCTCTGAACAAAAGAGCCCTAATCACTTCGTCCTTTTCATTGCCGTTGAGTTCATGTCATTCTTTCAAATGTTTAGACACATTATATGTCCCCCATCTAGGATAGTCAATACCCAGATTTCATAAAAATTTATGTTTTTTCTCCGGGGTACCTCTGAATCGCACGCTTGCAAGAGGTATCCGCATATTATAAAAAAGACCACACGGCGAGACTGTGCGCACCTCCAAAGCTGCGTCTTGCCTGCTAAAAGGGTGGAAAAGGAGGCCCGCTTATGATCCGCAAACGCAGCGCCCAGGATGACAGCATGATCCTTCGCCTGATTGAGCAAGAGCTTGTTCCCCTATCGCATTTAAGCGCACAAGAAATGGACCAAATTCGTAAAGAATTACCCCGGCGCTTAAACCGGGGCATCACTTTTGTCGCTTGCAGGCCAGATAATGCGAAGCCTGTCGGCTTCATTCATGTTATGCTGCATGGAGAGCTGCTATATATTGATTTGATCGCAATCTCTTCGTCTTATCAAGGCCAGCGCTACGGAAAAAAACTGCTGGAGCATGCCGAGCAATACGGACGTCTACGACGCTGCAAGCGAGCAAAAGTCATGGTAGACGAAGACAATATCCGTGGAATCCGCTTTTATCTGCGCAACCAGTACCAAATGCTACGATACGTCTCCCTGAGCCGATGCCATGAACTTGAAAAGGCATTGTGAAAATGTACCTTCTACATCTCATAATCCCATTAGCCTAGAATACATTGGGGTAAGACGGATAACCTGATCCGGGGTATCCCCCATCTGTATATGGGCCGTACTGAGGGGCACCGTATCCCGGACCGCCATATCCTGGTCCCCCATAACCTGCTCCGTAACCGCCATATGCACCAATGTAAGGAGCCGTGCCGATGGCAAGCAAGTCAAACAGCACCAGGGGAATAATCGCCTTCGTCTTTACTTTTTTCTTACGGTTTGGCTGAAGAATCAGTCGGTTACCCGAAATGCGAATCAGCTTGCCGCTGACTTGGGAACCATCCTTGCGAGTAGCCAGAATGACTTTACCGACAAGCTTCTCCACCTGCTTTCTGGTTACTGCCTGTTTCATCGTATTTCCTCCTTCTTTCTCAACGAATGGACAGATTGAACGGCTCCTTGATAGCTCACCGCCACCACAAAACAGACTGGAGCTGACAGGGGCCGAGCGTCGTCCAATCTGCATAACACAGTCTATTCCATCCATGCCAGAAGCGTATGTTTAAATGCCTGCACAACCTAAAAAAATCCGGTACCTGCGAATGCAGATACCGGATTTGCGAACAAATACAATTTTCAGATTTCAAAACAAACAGTGTTTAGCTGCCCATATACTATTAGCGATTGCTTGGATCATAGAGCTGACCCAAAGCAGCCGGAGCACGCGAACGCCCTACAGCCACTACCAGAACAATAATCGTCAGGAGATACGGCAGCATAAAAATAATTTCCTGGGGAATACTTTGCGACCATGCGAACAACTGCACATAGTTGCGAATGGCCTGAGAAAAGCCAAAAAACACAGCTGCGCCAAAAGCGCCGAGCGGATTCCATTTTCCGAAAATCATAGCGGCAATGGCAATATATCCTTGACCGGATACCGTATTATGCGAAAACATATTTGTCGTCGTCAAGGTGATCGTAGCTCCGCCAATACCAGCCAACGCACCGCTGATCATGACCCCGATATAACGCAGCCGATTTACCTTGATACCAACGGTATCCGCAGCGCCTGGATGCTCACCCACAGAACGCAACCGCAAGCCGAACGGCGTTTTATACAATGTAAAATATCCAATAATGACTAATAATATGGCCAAATAGGTCGTCGGATAGGCTTGGAAAAAGGCTTTTCCCAAAATCGGAATATCTACTAGATAGGGAATGGATATTTCGCTAAACCCCTGAATTCGCCCAGTATCGCCATCACCCTCAAATAAAAGCTTAACCATGTATAGCGTACTGCCTGCCGCCAAAAAGTTGATAACAATCCCGCTAATGACCTGATCGGCTTTAAACGTAATTGAGGCTACAGCATGAATCAACGAAACCAGAATACCGAATACCGCCGCCGACAGCACACCTACCCAAGCCGCAGAGGTTCCCCCCAGTCCTGCTTGTTCCGCATAAAATCCGCCTACACCCGCTGCAAACGCCCCGAACACCATAAGACCTTCCAGACCGAGGTTCGTTACACCGGATTTTTCCGAAAAAACTCCGCCGAGAGACGCAAATATAATCGCTGTCGCAAAAACGAGCGTTGTATGGATTAATTCACCAAGTGTTAACCAACTCATTTTACAACACCTTCTCTTTCTTCCGCTTGGAGTAGAGCGGCTTTACAACCCAACGTACAATTCCCTGGGCTGCAATAAAGAAAATAATCGAGCCGATGACAATCCGAATAATTTCGGGCGGCACATCCGCGCTAAAGCTCATCCCCGCAGAACCATACGTGAGCGTTCCGAACAAAACAGAGCCCAGCAGCACACCAAACGGATTATTCATCCCAATGAGCGCTACCGCGATACCATCAAAGCCGGTTCCCGGCGATCCTGCCATGACGGATTGATAATGGAATACACCCAGCACTTCAAAGGCACCCGCCAAGCCGGCAAAAACACCACTAATGAACATCGCTTTTACGATATTGCGATTCACACTCATACCTGCATAGCGGGATGCGTCCTGATTAAATCCGACAGCACGCAACTCGTAGCCTTGTTTGGTTTTCCACAAGAAAATATAGAAAAACACTGCTGCCAGCACAGCAATGACGGTTCCCCAATGAACCCGGGCATTTCCCATCATCTGTGACAGCCATTCAATCGAAATCGAAGCGGAAGGCAGAATATCCACGGAACGATTTTCACCTTCCATGAGTGCGAACTGGTTAATCACCAGGTTAGCCAAATACAGACCAATCCAGTTCATCATAATACAGGTGATAACCTCATTAACGCCACGCTTGGCCTTCAAATAGCCAGCAATTGCAGCCCATAGACCCCCGAATACCGCCCCGGCAATGATCGCCAGCGGCGCATGTATAATAGCAGGCAGTCCATGCAGCTTGATGCCCACAATCGAAGCAGCCGTCATACCCACCAGAAATTGACCTTCACCGCCGATATTAAACAATCCGGCACGAGCCGCAAAAGCAAATGCCAATCCTGTCAAAATCAGTGGAGTCATTTCACGGATAGCCTCACCAAAGTTGTATGAGTCTCCGTACACACGGCTAAATAGTGCAGAATATGCAACAATGGGATCGTAGCCGCCAATCAGCATCACGACAGCCCCCAGAAGAAGCCCCAAAATAATAGAGACCAGCGCCAGAACAAAGGAGTCTTTTGTAAATATTTTCAATAGGTTAGCCATTCTCTACTCCTTTCTTCACTGCACTTCCGGCCATCATCAATCCCAATTCCTGATCATTCGTTTCTTCCGGCAGCACTTCCCCGACAATCTTGCCTTCATACATGACAGCAATTCGGTCGGATACATTCATAATTTCATCCAACTCAAAGGAAATGAGCAATACTGCTTTGCCTTGATCCCGCTGGGCAATCAGTTGTTTCTGGACAAACTCAATCGCTCCAACATCCAACCCACGTGTAGGCTGGGCCGCAATGAGCAGGTCTGGGTTTTTATCGATTTCACGCGCAATGATTGCCTTTTGCTGATTACCGCCGGATAACGCTCTTGCCTTGGTATGAATATCCGGTGTTCTCACATCAAATTTCTCAATGAGACTTTTCGCCTGCTTATCAATAGCCTCTTTGTTCAAAAAGCCGTTTTTACTGTAAGGAGCCTGATAGTACGTCTCCAGAACCATGTTTTCGCTCATGGAAAAATCAAGTACCAACCCGTGCTTATGCCGATCCTCCGGGATATGCGAAACGCCTGCCTCTGAAATTTTACGTGGCGACTGATTCGTCATTTCTTGTCCGAGCAATCGGATGTGTCCGCCATCGACCTTACGTAGACCAGTCAAAGCTTCAATCAGCTCACTCTGTCCATTGCCATCCACTCCGGCGATTCCTAAAATCTCACCTGCCTTGACTTGCAGGTTCAGCTCATTGAGAACACTAATGCCATCCTTGTTTTTAGAGACCACTTGGCTCATTTCCAGCACGGTTTGTCCCGGCTGGGCAGCCTGCTTGTCCACTTTAAAGGACACACGGCGACCTACCATTTTCTCCGCCAGATCATTCGGCGTCGTTTCCGATGTCTTGACCGTGTTAATAACCTGACCCCGGCGAATAATCGTAACTGTATCTGCAATTTGCATGATTTCTTTAAGTTTATGAGTGATCAGAATAATCGACTTGCCTTCAGCTACCAGACGCTTCATAATGTCCAGCAGCTCAATAATTTCCTGTGGAGTCAGTACCGCTGTCGGCTCGTCAAAGATCAGGATATCTGCGCCACGATAAAGCGTTTTTATAATTTCCACACGTTGCTGCATACCGACAGATATATCTTCTATTTTGGCATTCGGATTCACCTGAAGGCCATACTGCTCAGACAATCGCTGTACTTCGGCGGCAGCCTTTTTATAATTGATTTTCAGACCTTTGCGTGGCTCCGAGCCCAGGACAATATTTTCGGTGACAGTAAACGGCTGCACGAGCTTAAAATGCTGATGCACCATGCCAATCCCCAAATCAATCGCCTTATTGGGGCTAGCAATCTGTACTGGTTTTCCACCGATTTCTATCGATCCTTCATCCGGCTGATACAGTCCGAAAAGAATATTCATAAGCGTAGATTTACCCGCACCATTCTCACCCAAAAGGGCATGAATTTCTCCCTTATGCAGCTTGATGCTGATGGAGTCGTTGGCAACGATGCCGGGGAATCGTTTTGTAATTTGCTTTAACTCAACGACGGGGGTCGCTGCATCCATGAGATCACCCTTATATACTTTATAGTATGTGCTCTAATGAGCTGATTTACCGTTATGATCTGTATAACTCCAGACGTAAGAACAAGGCTAGTCTTGTGAACCAGCCTTGTCGCCACCTTTATTCATCTTGCAAGCCAAATCTTATTTCGAAGGAACTGTAATTTCGCCCTTAATAATTTTTTGCTTGTATTGTTCTACGAGATCAAGCACGTCTTTAGGAACGTTTTTACTGGATGTATCTGCCAAGCCAATTCCGTTATCTTTCAGAGCCAGCGTTTCGATTCCGCCCTTAAATTTACCGTCGATAACTTCCTTGGATACGCGTTTTACGGCTTCATCCACACGTTTGACCATTGAAGTCAACGTTACGTCATCACCAAACTCAAGCGATTGGTCTTTATCTACACCGATAACCCATACTTGCTGACCTTGTTGCTTCCGTGCGAGCGCTTCGTTAAATACGCCTGTACCTGATCCGCCAGCTGCGTGAAAAATAATGTCCGCACCGCTGTTGTAGATCGTTGCAGCAGCTGCTTTACCCAGATCCGGCTTATCAAACGCACCTGTGTAGTTTACTTCCAATTTTGCATTTGGATTTACTGCTTTAATACCCGCTTCGAAGCCTTTTTCAAAACGTTTGATCAGCGGGCTATCTTGTCCACCCACAAAACCGATTTTGTTTGTTTTGGTGAGTTTACCAGCTACAACCCCCACCAGGAAGGAACCTTCATTTTCAGCAAAAACAACCGATTTTACATTAGGCACATCTACGACACTGTCGATGATCGCCAGATTTTTGTCCGGGTTGTCTTTCGCTACTTGTCCAATCGCATTTGCCAGATTAAAACCAATACCCCAAGTCAGGTTAAAACCACCCTTAACAAATTGGTTCAGGTTAGGAATATAATCTTGATCCGATTTACTTTGCAGGTATTTAGCCTTGGTACCTGTTTCTTTTTCAATGGCTTGCAATGCTTCCCATGCAGATTGGTTAAACGATTTGTCATTTACGCCACCTACATCTGTAACCATGCCAATTTGGACATTCGATGTTTTGGCAGAACCACCTGTATCTCCGCCGCTTGCGTTGGACGCGCCTTGATTTTTGCTACCGCAGCCTGCGAGAATGACCGAGATCGCTAGCAGCATAACCAAAGACATACTGAACATTTTCTTCATGCTGATACTGTTCCCCCTTAGTGTTAGATCCCTGGACTGTCTCTTTTTTCTGAAAATGGACACGTCGTCATACATGCCATTTACTGTCGAGACAGATCCTATAGAAGACTTACTTTAGAGATTATACAATTATGATCGCCTAAAATCCAGATGATTAATAACCTTGGGTCAATTTTTTTTGAAAATTGATTAATGTAAGCGCTACACCTATTGAAAAATCCATACATTCTGTCATCATGCGTCATGTTTATTCGTATTTTGAATGATTTGAACTTTTTTCATTTCGTTAAGTATGTACAAAAAAAGGCATCCCTACACAGCATACTGCTCGGGATACCTTTTCAACCACTTTCGCGGTTTCAACGTCTTCATTTCAATAATTAAGCGTTGATTTTGCCTTTAGCAACAGTTGCCAAAGAGTTGAACGCATTGATATCGTTGACTGCAAGATCAGCCAGGATTTTGCGGTTAATGTCCACACCAGCCAATTTCAGGCCGTGCATCAGTTTGCTGTAAGACAAACCGTTCAAACGAGCTGCTGCATTGATACGCACGATCCACAGTCTGCGGAAGTTACGTTTCGTCTGACGACGGTCACGGTATGCGTAAACAAGCGATTTCATTACCTGCTCGTTAGCTGTTTTAAAAATGCGGTGTTTGGAACCAAAATAACCTTTAGCAAGCTTCAATACTTTTTTATGACGACGACGAACGACGAATCCGCCCTTTACTCTTGCCATATCAAAAGACCTCCCAAATAATGTTTATGCTTAATTCATTGCCGTGCTGTGTGCTATTTCAGGTTAGCAAGACCTTGTTTCAGACGCTTAACGTCCCCAGGTGCCATCTCAGGGTTAGTACCCAGAACGCGTTTTGCACGTTTGGATTTGTGGGAAAGCAAGTGGTTTTTGTAAGCTTTGTAACGCATTACTTTACCAGTACCGGTAATCTTGAAGCGGCCTTTAAGGCTACTATGTGTTTTCATTTTAGGCATTGAACTTCCTCCTTAATTTGTCATTGACTCTTTGGAGCCAATATCATAATCATGCTGCGTCCTTCGAGCTTGGGTTGGCGCTCCACGGTACAAAGATCAGCAACTTCCACTTTCACACGCTCGAGAATTTTTTGACCCACATTAGCATGGGTAATTTCCCGACCGCGGAAACGAACGGAGCATTTCACCTTGTCCCCTTCATTCAGGAACTTAACCACATTGCGAAACTTGGTCTGGTAGTCATGCTCCTCGATGTTGGAACGGAACCATACCTCTTTGATGTCAACGATCTTCTGGTTTTTACGGGCTTCCTTTTCCTTCTTCTGTTGCTCATAGCGGAATTTTCCGTAATCCATAATCCGACACACGGGCGGCTTCGCTTGAGGCGCCACGTTCACGAGATCCAAGTTTGCGTCAATCGCCATTTGCAGAGCTTCACGAGTCGGTGTAATCCCGATTTGTTCCCCGTTAGCACCAACCAGACGTACTTCTCTCACTCGAATCTCATCATTGATCATATGTTCCTTACTAATAACCCTCCACCTCCAGAACCTGTTATTGTTGTATTGTGTTAAAGCACAAAAAAGGGATGACGACTATGCAGCCGACATCCCTGTCTGATACTCAATTCATCATGAAAGTTAAATTCACAAATCATTGGATCAAGACCAGCCGGCAATACCGGACAGGTGAGAAGTCGGACCTTCTACTTATAATCCATACTTTTCAATTAACATACTCGAACATCTTATCACGCAACTCATCAGAGTGTCAACACATTTATTCAAAGCAGTTGCCACTTAGGAGCTGCGATACACTCATGTCCTTCTGCACTTAGCCCTGCTTACTTTGAACTTCTTCCAGCCTAACGACACGCGTATGCTGGGTGTGGCTCCATTGCTTGTTGTTTTGCGTGAAGAACGCATAGAACGTAATCGGATACCACGAAATCAGATAGACAGGGAACAGCAGCAAATAAAGATACACTTTTTTGAACGTGACCTTCTCCAGAATCATCGCAATCACAAAGGTTGAAATGTTCAACCCAACTGCTATAACACCGGTCCAGGCCGGAAATTGCACATAGATATTTTCAATGTTAGGTCCCCCGAAGAACGCAATATCCACCCACATCGCTGCTGTCATCAAGAAAGTAAACAGTACGATATACACATTCAGACCATAGAGAGCCATATCGAATTTAATCAGACTTCTATGCTTGATGCTCTGCCACATCAGTGGGAAGAAATAACGGCGAGCGACTGTAAAGTGACCCTGCATCCAGCGCAGACGTTGTCTGGAGGAAGCTTTAAAAGTCAACGGCTTCTCGTCATATACCTTGGCATCATAATTGAATCTTGGATATACATTGCGTTGCGTACAGCGCATGGTAAACTCCAGATCCTCTACCAGACTCGTCGCGCCCCAGCCCATTTCCTTGAGCAGGTTCGTTTCAAAACACATGCCTGTACCACCAAGGAAGTTAGCCATGTTCAGGTTGTGACGTGACAGCTGCCACAGACGGTTGATGTACCAGTAAGATACTCCGTATGCCGCAGTAATCCATGAATCCTCAGGATTCTTCGTATCAATGTACCCCTGGATAACACGGGCACCTGTGCACAAGTCGTTGTTCATTTCACTTAAGAAATTCGTATGTGCCAAATTGTCAGCATCGAACATGACAATCGCATCATATTGACGTGGCAATGCCCACAATTCCTTGAGCATCCACTCAATGGCGTAGCCTTTACCACGCAAATTCGGATTCGTACGTTCACAAGCATTCATGCCGTGTGCGCGAACGATATCCGCCGTCTTGTCCGTACAGTTATCACAAATAACGAATACATCGTACAGTTCCTTAGGATAATCAAGCTGCTTCAAGTTCTCCATCAATGCTCCAACAACCTGTTCCTCGTTGTGGGCAGCGACCAAAATGGCAAATGATTTTTCCGGAGCCGCATGCTCTTTTCTTTTTTTGCGAACCAGACCGAACAAGGAGAATCCAAACTGATAGACCGCGATCAGCGCCAGAATAATCTGGAGCGTCACAAAAATGGCGTCTAACATAATCTCTTGTTACCCCCTTTTTATACCCCTTAAAAATCTTGCGTTTGTTTGTTTTCTATCTCTGTAGCGCAAGTTGCGGCGTTTTGGGCGCCTTTTTTTGTAGTTTTTGACCCGACCCTTGCTTTTCTCATTGACTGTGCGCAGTCCCCTTTTGGCTGACACAGGAACGCCATTACGATTTTCGTTGGTTTTCAATCTTTTGTCAAAGCCTATAAACCGTTCTCAGCAGCAAAAAAACACGACAAACTCCCGTTTGAACCAGGAATACGACGCTGATCCTTTCATACATGACGGTAGGTCTTATTTTCATCCATTTGCTAACTTTTTATTTCTTTAGTCCCTCCTTATTTGTGGTCCATTTAACAGCCACTTCTAAATACTCTATCGTATTAGACGAATGAACGCAAAGAAAGTTATACAATTCAACTTATACTCCATTAACATTTTTCTGTAGAATTGAACCAGATAAGTTGTAATTCTTGAAATGAGCAGCGTTTAAAAATATGATGAGAGTAAGAGAATAATGACTTATCACCTGATTCTGTCCAAGTGATTCAAAATATTTGCCGACCAACCCGGCACGGCAACCGGAGGAAACCAAATGCAACGTCTAGTCGTAAAACTTGTAAATTTGGAGCAGCAGTTGTTCAAATGGATCAACGGACGCTTACACAATCGTTTTTTGAACTTCTGGCTTTATTATCTTACACATCTGGGGGGAGCGACCTTTACAATCACCTCTACACTGCTTGTATGGCTGCTCGCTCCGCTTCCATGGAAGGAATCCGGTATGAAGGGGGCCATCGCGCTTGGAGTCAGCCACATCCCTGTAGCCATCGCCAAAAAGCTGTACCCGCGGATTCGTCCGTACCTGGCACTGCCAGATACGAATACGTTCCGTAATCCCTTGTCCGATCATTCTTTTCCTTCCGGGCATACAACCGCTATTTTTTCAGTAACCGTTCCTTTTATGCTACAGTCCCCCATGCTAATACTGCTATTGCTGCCCGTCGCGCTGATTGTGGGTTTTTCCCGAATTTACCTGGGGCTCCACTATCCTACGGACGTACTCGCAGGGGCGGTCATCGGCACATCAGCAGCAATAGGAACGGTTGCATTCTGGCCTTAAAGCCGATATGGTATGATTGAGAACATCCCAGCAGGAACAGGTGAAATGAGAGTGGCTAAAAAACGAGTGTTATTATTATCGGAAGGTTTCGGTGCCGGACATACTCAAGCTGCGTACGCGCTCTCAAGCAGCTTGCGCAAGCTTTCTCCGAATGTGCAGACCAGAGTGCTGGAATTAGGGAGCTTTTTGAATCCGAGAATGGCTCCACTCATTATTACAGCGTATAAGAAGACTGTCATATCGCAGCCTCGCCTGATCGGAATGGTTTACCGTCATCAGTATAAAAAATCATTAAACCGTCTTACAACGCTCGCTTTGCACCGTCTGTTCTACACACAGACCCGAAACATTCTTCGGCAGCTTCGTCCTGATTTGGTGGTATGCACTCATCCCATCCCAAGTGCAGTGATTTCACGTTTGAAGCGCTTGGGTGTACATGTTCCACTCTGTACCGTCATTACAGACTACGATGCTCATGGAACGTGGATCAGTCCCGAGGTGGATCGGTACTTTGTTTCTACGCCTGAAGTCATGCGTAAGCTGCGCACACGCGGAGTGCCTATGTCGAAAATTCAAGTAACGGGTATTCCGGTTCATCCGAATTTCTGGGAACATCCGGGGCACGACGAAATACGGGACCAATTCGGTCTTAAGCCGATTCCCACCGTACTCGTTATGGGCGGCGGCTGGGGTCTGATGAACGACGAAGTCATCCATCGCTCGCTTACACACTGGAGAGAAAACATTCAATTTATTTTTTGTCTGGGTCATAATGATAAAATTCGTCGTAAAATGCAGCTGGATTCCCTCTTCAATCATCCGAACATTCAAATTTTCGGATTTACGCGGGAAATCGACAAATTAATGGAGGTATCGAATCTGCTCATTACCAAGCCCGGCGGAATGACATGCACCGAGGGGCTGGCAAAAGGGATTCCGATGTTGTTTCACAAACCTCTCCCCGGACAGGAAGAAGAAAATTGTCAATACTTTACGGCTCAAGGCTTCGGAGAACCGATTACTTCGCTGGATGTTGTCGTTAAATGGATGAACCGGCTGTTACACGAATTTCCGGAAATCGTTCGCAAGCGACAGGATCACGTTCATAATGTAGCGCGATATTATCCTCTTCAGAGTGCACAGAGTATTTTGGATATACTGGAACCAAACAGGGTGCTTTCCTAAAAAGGAAGCACCCTGTTTTTTTATTTATTTCCCATACTTCTCAAGACGCATTTTTTCATACTCTTCCAATGCATATTTGCCAATCAACACCTCGACACGATGGATGTTCATGCCTTTGCCCATAAATTTATGCTCATACTCAGTCATGACATGCTCTTCGTTGATACCATCACGATGAAGGTTCAATGATATGTTCGTCATTTGCAGACCACTATCAGCAAACGAATTCAGCGAGAACTCAAACAGCGTCTCTGAATCGGTTTTGAAATGAATTTGCCCCTTGCTATTTAAAAGTTGCCGGTACTTGTCCAAAAAGCGCGGATGCGTCAAGCGACGACGCGCATGCTTGGCTTTAGGCCACGGATCGCTAAAATTTAAATAAATGCGTTCAATTTCCCCAGGTTCAAAAACATTTTCAATCTGTTCAATGTTCGCCAGCGCCAATTTGATATTAGGCGGCGTATCCACCTCTGTATCACTCCAGGCCAGTCGCGACTTTTCCGCTGCGCGACGCACCAGTTCATCATACATATCAAAGCCAATATAGTTGATTTCCGGATTCCGATAGCTCATTTGACTGATGAACCGACCTTTGCCCATACCGAATTCCACATGAATCGGACGATCATTGCCAAAAAGTTGCTGCCACTTTCCTTTATACTGTCCCGGCTCCAAGATCACCAGGTCCTGTTGCTCTTCCAGACTTTCCCGTATTCCTTTTCTTCCGCGTAAACGCATGTTACTCCTCCATATACTCTGTTATCAAGGAAAAAGGAATCTCACCCCCGCTTGAAGATACGGAAATGAAATTCCTTTTTCAATATATTTGGATTGGGGTCCAACTAATTTAATTGTTCATAGTCTACCCCATCAGCAGGTAAAAAATCAATTGTCTTTTGGCAAGCGGCTCTGATTTTTTGACGTGCGGCCGTTCCAATCTGGCGGTCTTGCCCAAAACGGACACCAGTCAGCGCCAGTGCCTCGTCAAAGGTTAACTCAACAGTAACTTTATCCATACGCGTTTTGTCCTGCGTATTCATAAAAGATCACCTCACGGGTTATTAGTGATGGAACCGACGTGCATTTACCCTAAAGCAGGCGATAGAAGCAGCATAGCTGCCCTGAAAAATAATCATTAGCCGATGGTTAACTTTTATTTTCAGGATCGAAAACAGTCCTTTTATAGTATGTCTGGTACCGCTTACAATATAACACATGGTGTAACCTTTTTCAATCCTCAATCCAATAAAATCCGCACTTTCTCTTGCCTTTCGCTCTCAAGTGATTCCCAATTCCGACTGATTTTTGTTACAATAGGGTGATCGCAAAAAAAAGGAGTACACCCATGAAAACAGATTTGTTGCCTGCTTCTATCCTGTGGGGAGATAAACGGTTCCATACGTGGAATTACGAAATGCGCGAGCAATTTCAAAATAAAGTGTTCAAAGTCATGCTGGATGCAGGCTTTACCTGTCCGAACCGGGATGGTTCCATTGCCAAAGGAGGCTGCACCTTTTGCAGCGCACGGGGATCTGGTGACTTTGCCGGACGCCGTCGGGACGATCTCGTCACCCAATTCAATACGATTCGGGACCGTCAGCATCTAAAATGGCCAAACGCCCAATATATCGGCTATTTTCAAGCCTATACGAATACGTATGCCCCGGTTGAGGAGCTGCGCGAATACTTCGAGGTCATTCTGGAGCAGCCCGGTGTTGTCGGTCTGTCTATCGCTACGCGTCCCGATTGCCTGCCTGACGATGTCGTAGATTACCTTGCCGAGCTAAACGAGCGCACATACCTGTGGATCGAAATGGGCCTGCAAACCGTCCATGAATCCACCTCGGAGCTGATTAACCGCGCCCATGACACTCAATGCTATCTGGATGCGGTGGAAAAGCTGCGCAAGCGCAATATCCGTGTGTGCGCACACATTATTTACGGACTGCCGCAGGAAACACATGAAATGATGCTGGACACAGGTCGTGCAGTGGCGGCTATGGATGTACAGGGCATCAAAATCCACCTGCTGCATCTCATGCGCAAAACGCCGATGGTCAAGCAGTATGAAGCCGGATTGCTTCGCTTTCTGGAAAAGGATGAATACGTCAAGCTGATCGTCGATACGCTGGAATTTTTGCCGCCCGAAATGATCGTTCATCGGTTGACCGGGGATGCACCACGCGATTTGCTGCTGGGACCCATGTGGTCGCTCAAAAAATGGGAAGTGCTTAACGCTATTGACGATGAGCTAAAATCACGTGAAACGTGGCAAGGCAAGTATTGGAGGCAGCCTTAAATGGGCTTCCTGTCTGTACTGAGCTATGCTCATCAATTGGTAGCTGCGCGAGTCCAGCCGGGCGATGCGGCTATAGATGCCACAGTCGGCACCGGAGCGGATACGCTGTTCCTGGCTAAGGCTGCCGGAAGACGGGGACGTGTCTATGGCTTCGATATCCAGCAGGAGGCGTTGCAGCTCGCTCGTCGTCGGCTGGACGAAGACGAATCCCCCTCACTGGCGGAGGTATCGCTATTACTGCAAGGTCATGAGCAGATGCGGGAAGCCGTTCCCGACAAGCTGCATGGCAAAGTAGCCGCGGTCATGTTTAACCTCGGCTACTTGCCCTCCGAAGGCGCTGATCCATCTGTTATTACGCATACCGACAGTACACTCGCCGCTCTTGATGCGGCACTGTATCTGCTGCAACCACGCGGTATTCTGACAGCCGTACTGTATCCGGGGCACGCCGGAGGCGGCGAGGAAGCCGAAGCTGTCCTTCAATGGGCCTCCGCCCTCCCGGTATCCAGTGGTCAAAGCATTATTTACCGCCAATTACAACGAGCTACTTCGCCTTACGTAGTGGCGGTTGAAAAGAAATAATGTCGCATATTCAGGTTATGAGCGGCTTTTTTAGCCGCCTTACATATATCTTTTTTGAGCGTCGTACGGGCTATTCACCCCAGTTTTATTGCCCCAGCGGCATGTTTCTGGTCGCACTCATTACTCATTATGGAGGAGAGAAATTATGCTAAAGCCATACCCGCTGCAATTTCAACCTGAGTTCAAAGAGAGAGTTTGGGGAGGACGAGCCTTGGAGCAATTCGGTTTAACCCCGCCGGAAGGGCATATTGGGGAAGGATGGATGATTGCCGATCATCCAAATGGAACCACAATGGTCATCAATGGCGAGCTGGCTGGCAAGGGGCTGGATGAAATTCGCGAAACCTACGGGCAGGACTGGCTCGGGGCCAAGGGCGTATCGGAAAAAGGCGGACGTTTTCCGCTTCTGATCAAGCTGCTGGATTGCAATGACGATCTGTCCGTGCAAGTGCATCCGACAGATGATTATGCAGGACTTCCAGCCGGAGAGCTGGGAAAAACCGAAATGTGGTATGTGCTTGATGCCAAACCGGATGCCAAAATTATTTACGGTTTGACCGAGGGCGTGACTCGGGACAGCCTGCGTACCGCTCTTGAGAGCGGAGACATCCTGGGCAGCTTGCGTCAGGTTCCTGTTGAGGCAGGCGACACATTCTTCATCCCTGCTGGAACCGTACATGCGTTGTGTGCAGGCGTTGTTGTTGCTGAAATTCAGCAAAATTCAGATACCACCTATCGGTTATATGACTACAACCGTCCTGGTCTGGATGGCAAGCCCCGTGAGCTGCATATCGAGGATTCCCTCAATGTGACCTCTTACGAGGGGGCTGGTGCAACAACAATGAAGACAGGCGGTCTACAGCCGGGTGAATGGCTTCAACTCGCAGCCTGTGATTATTTTGTCGTGGAAAAGGGTATCGTAGAGGGAAGCTGGGCGCTTTCCACAACCGATGACAGCTTTACCATTCTCGTGATTTGCGAAGGCAGTGGTACATTAACGTGGGACAATCATTCATCGTCTCTGTCCTGCAAAGCTGGAGATTGCTTCCTGCTCCCCGCTAATCTGGGTGGTTACACGCTGAATGACGGAATGACTGTCCTTAGATCTTATCTTCCTTAAAGCTTAAAGGGTGTGTTGTCTAACTTATGCTGGAATATACCTTCACCATCGCTGAAAATGACGGAACGGATCTTTTTGTCTACCGTTGGCTACCGGATCAGCATACGCCCGTGCGGGGAATCGTTCAGATTTCGCACGGGATGTGCGAGACATCCTACCGCTATACTGGCTTGGCTGAGAAGCTTACAGCTTCTGGCTATGGTGTATATGCCAACGATCATATCGGCCACGGACGTACCGCCGGTGATTCTGATAAGCTTGGCATGCCAGGGGCGAATGCATTCCAACGAATGGCAAGCGGTATGCTGGATCTGGGCGAAATTGCGGCCAAGGAGTTTCCGGATCAGCCTCGTTTTTTGCTCGGTCACAGTATGGGATCCTTTTTAACTCAGAAAATCATGTATGATGATAAGCAGCAGTATCACGGGTTTATTTTATCGGGAACGAACGGGCGGCGTGGTCTGCTGAAACTTGGAGAACAAGTTGCCCTGATGCAAGCCAAACTGCAAGGAATGGATCACCGCAGCATACTGCTCAACGCTATGGTCTTCGGCGGGTTTAATCGAGCCTTTCGTCCGGTGCGTACAGCGTTTGACTGGTTATCCCGCGATCCCGATGAAGTAGACCAATTCGTGCATGATCCGTTATGTGGTGCCATCTGCACGACAGGCTTTTTCCTTGATTTTTTCCGGCTTTTACAGGAAATTCATTGGCCCTCCTCACTCGAAAAAATCAATCCCAAGCTGCCAATTTATATTTTTGCTGGGGATCGTGATCCGGTGGGGTTGTTCGGTAAGGGTGTTCTATCGCTGGTGGATATGTACAGAAGTTTGAAGATTCAGGATGTAGAATATCGTCTCTATCCTGACGGCCGACATGAGATGCTGCATGAAACGAACCGCAACGAGGTCATGACCGATATCGTGGATTGGCTGGATTGTCATGTCAACACAGCAGCGACCTCCGTTTCTGTTATGTCTGGAGGCTCTGAAACATCCGGTTAATCCGCATTGTCCAGGTCCTCCTCGCTGGAATAAAAAAGGGAACCTTCAAAACCACGATTACAGTGGACTTGAGGGTTCCTTTTATTACCATGCATTCCGTTCTCTTAGAGAAGTAATATGAGCTATATTGATCACCCCCCAGTGAACGCAACACAACCACCCACCGTTCATGCAGCCCTTCCAGCAATCGCAGAGAAGGCTCCAGCGGAAGCTCCCTTGCATCCGGTATTTCGGCCCAACGCCCCTCATCATATGGATTAATCGTGGGTGTATCCTCTGTTAGCGCCAGCTTGAAGCGAATATAACCGTTCATATGACTGTCTGCCAAATGATGGACAACCTGCCTAACCGTCCAGCCTCCTTCGCGATAAGGCGTGTTCAACTGTTGCTCGTCCAGCCCTTCGACCGCCTGACGAAGCTGAGAAGGCAGTTCAGCAATATCTTGAGTCCATGCCACAAGCTGTTCTTCTGTAATCATATCCGGAACGACAAATGGCCCAATCGGGTAGCGCAAATCATGATCCAAAACAGTCCCCCACCCTTCTTTCGCATCTGAGTACCTACTACCTGTAATCTTATGTTATAACGATGCAGGAAAAAAAGCAGACCCACAAGAGCCTGCTTCTTCATAGACGTAAAAATTTATTACATCTGTTAATTTATTTTATCCTTCCAGCAACAGCGATTCCGGATCTTCCAGCAATTCTTTGACCGTTACCAGGAAGCGAACCGCTTCGCTACCATCAATAATCCGGTGATCGTAGGACAACGCGATATACATCATCGGACGATTTTCCATACGTTCCTCGTCAATGGCAATCGGGCGAAGCTGGATTTTATGCATTCCCAAAATACCCACTTGCGGTGTATTCAGGATCGGCGTAGACAGCAGGGAACCGAAAATACCTCCATTGGTAATGGTAAAGGTTCCACCTTGCAGATCTGCCAAAGAAAGCGAATTGGAACGTGCTTTGCCAGCCAAATCTGCAATGCTCTTCTCGATTTCGGCAAAGCCGAGACGATCAGCATCCCGTACAACGGGTACGACCAGCCCTTCCTTCGCAGATACAGCAATCCCGATATCATAGTATTTTTTCAGTACGATATCATCGCCGTTAATTTCCGCATTTACAGTAGGGAAACGCTTGAGCGCACCGACCACTGCCTTCGTAAAGAAGGACATAAAGCCCAGCCCAACATCGTGCTTCTCCTTGAACTTATCTTTGCGGCGTTTGCGAACATCAAGGATTGCGGTCATATCCACTTCATTAAAGGTTGTAAGCATAGCGGCCGTTTGCTGTGCCTCAACGAGACGTTTGGCAATGGTCGCTCTGCGGCGGGACATGCGCTGACGTTCTACCGGCTTGCTGTACTCTGTCTGAGATGGAGATGCAGCAGGCTTATTCGCAGCGGGAGAAGCAGGTGCAGGTGATACAGCACGCGAAGCATCGACGCTGTTCGCATGCGTTTTAACGTCCTCCTGGAATACGCGTCCCAATGGGTCCTTCCCCTGTACCTGCTCCAGATCAATTCCGCGCTCACGCGCCAGCTTCCGGGCAGAGGGAGATGCCATCTGACCGTTGCCGTCACCATTGGATGTAACAGGCTGTGCAGCCTGTTCCGCCGCTGACTTGCCACCGCCTGCTGTGGAAGCAGGCGAAGCGGCTACACGCGTTGCCTCCAGCGCTTGGGTCGCTGCTGCTTCTCCGGCACTGGATGATCCTGCGCTAACGCTCCCACTGCCGCTTCCGATTAAGCCTACAGCTTCACCAATAACCACCGTTTCCCCTTCCTGACGAAGGATTTTCTGGACTACACCAGCTTCCTCTGCGCTAATTTCCAGATTGACCTTATCGGTTTCCAGCTCCAGTAGAACATCTCCCTGCCCTACGGAATCCCCTTCCTTCACAAGCCATTTGGAGATTGATCCTTCCGTGATGGATTCTCCCATTGCCGGCACTAAAATATCGCTCACAGCCGCTACCTCCCAAGTGTAATATTGTTTTTGGAATCCTGCTTCAACGCTGATTGAATAATTCGCTGCTGCTCTAGGCTGTGTACTTGCTGATAACCGCTCGCTGGACTGGAACGATCCGGTCTGCCCGCATAGCGGATTTCCGCTCCTTGCGGCACAACATTCCGCAGACGAGGCTCAATGTAACTCCAGGCACCCATGTTTTTCGGCTCTTCCTGTGCCCATACGAATTCCTTAACATGCTGGAAGCGGCTGAAAATATTCCGAATTTCCTCTTCCGGGAAAGGATACAACTGCTCAACACGAATAATGCGCAAACGGTCCTCCGCTTCATCCTTGTTCTTCTCCAACGCTTCTTCCAGATCAATGGCAATCTTGCCACTGCACAGTACAATCCGTTCTACACGATCCGGGCGTGCACCCAATCCGGGCTGCTCCAGCACGGGACGGAATGTTCCTTCGCTGAACTCGGAAACAGGCGAAGCGACACGATTGTTACGAATGAGACTCTTCGGTGACATCATCACAAGCGGACGAGCTTCCTCACTCTCGCTTAATGCAGCCTGACGGCGCAGCAGATGGAAATACTGCGAGGCACTGCTCAAGTTAGCGACAGTCCAGTTATTTTGTGCAGACAGTTGGAGGAATCGTTCCAGACGTGCGCTTGTATGCTCCGGTCCTTGCCCTTCACTACCATGCGGCAACAGCATTACCAGACTGGATTTCTGTCTCCATTTGGCGCGGCCAGCGGAAATGAACTGATCGAAAATAACCTGCGCACAGTTGGCAAAATCACCGAATTGCGCTTCCCAAATCACTAACGTTTCAGGAGAGTACACGTTATAGCCATACTCAAAGCCAAGGACAGACGCCTCAGACAACGGGCTGTTATGAATACTGAACGAAGCACGTGCTTCCGGCAATGTGTGCAAAGGACAATGCGTATTGCCCGTTTCAGGCTCATGCAACACGAGGTTACGGTGAGCAAACGTTGCCCGCTCCGCATCCTGACCCGTCATACGGATCGGTTTGCCATCTGCCAGAATCGTAGCCAGAGCCAGCGTTTCCGCCAAGCTCCAATCCACCTTTTCACCTTCGTTCAGAGCCGTTTTTCTACGCTGTAAAATACGATCCAGCTTCGGATATACCTGGAAGGCTTTTGGCCATTTCAGCAGGTTTTCATTAATCTGACGCAGCTTTTTCAACTCTACAGCCGTACGAACCACAGAATCCTGACCCCGTTTTGCCTTGGAAGGAGCAATTGCAGGCTCCTCTTCCGGGTTATTCTTCACATGCTCATGCGCTTCCTTAAGTCGATTTTGTACCTTTTCGATAAGTCCAGTATTAAACGCTTCATCCACGATTCCTTGCTTAATCAATTTTTGAGCGTACAATTTGCTAACCGTTGGATGGTTTTTCACCTTGCTGTATACCAGCGGTTGCGTTGTTTCTGGATCATCGGATTCATTATGACCATAACGACGATAGCCGATCAGATCAATCAGGAAATCCTTCTTGAAACGGTTGCGGTATTCGCCTGCCATTCGAGCTGCTGCAATACACGCCTCAGGATTATCCGCGTTCACGTGTACGATCGGAATTTCATAGCCTTTGGCCAGATCGCTTGCATAGCGGGTCGAACGTGAATCCACGCTTTCCGTTGTAAAGCCCAGACGATTGTTAACAATAATATGAACCGAGCCGCCATTACGGAAGCCGCGCAAATTCGTGAAATTGAGTGATTCGGCCACAATGCCTTCACCTGGAAAAGCTGCATCGCCATGCATGATAATCGTTGCCGCCTTGCTGACATCCAGCTTCGGATAGCCTGCTTCACTGCGATCCTCCTGCGCTGCGCGGGAAAAGCCCTGCACGACCGGGTTCACGTATTCCAGATGACTCGGGTTATTCGCCAATGTCAGACGGGCCTGTACCGCTTCCCCATCCTTTACAAAACGATTGGCACCCAGATGATATTTTACATCTCCGGTCCAGCCATAATTAATCCCTGTCGAGCCTTCCGACGGAATCATATCCTTATTCGGAGAATGATGAAATTCAGAGAAAATCTTGCTGTAAGGCTTGCCCAGTACATGGGCCAGTACATTCAGACGACCACGATGCGCCATCCCCATCAGCACGTGGCTCGCACCTGCATTCGTCGTAAGACGGATAATCTCGTCGAGTACGGGTACAAGGACATCATTACCTTCGATGGAAAAACGTTTCTGTCCGACAAACGTTTTATGCAAAAACTCTTCGAACTGCTCCACCTCTACCAACCTGCCTAGCAACGCCTTGCGTTCCTGTGTGGTGAGTGGTTTGGAGGACCAGCCGGATTCAGCATAGCCGTTCAGCCAGCGGCGTTCCTCCTCGTTATGAATGTGACTAAATTCATAGGCAATCGGGCCTGTGTATGCTACACGTAAGCGTTGGATAGCCTCCCAGCCGTTAAGTGTTCCAGCAGGAGCGTTATCCCATATTAAAGAGGCCGGAAAAGCCTTTAGGTCCTGTTCAGTTAAACCGTAGGATGCCGGATCAAGCAAGCGTGTATCCTGCTCGGCATCCAGTCCCAGCGGGTCTATTTGTGCAGCCAAATGTCCGTATTCACGGATGTTCCACACCATTTTCCCGGCTGTAACCGCTTTCTGTAATGTGTTCGAATCAAGATGTCCCTGAGCGCTTGCCGGGGGGCCTTGCAATTTGTAGTCTATCATGGAAGCAGCCGAGTATTCGGATTGCGGCGGCTCACCCCATTGATCAAACAGCTCGCGGTAAGCCGGATCAACTGTTCCGGGGTCCGCTACATACTTTTCATACTGGTCCTGCACATAACCTAAATTAGGTCCATAATAACTCTGCCAAGGTACCTGTCTGCTGCTCTCTTCCATTGTCATCTCGTTCCCTCCGTCAAATTTTGAAATTCATAGCTGGACGGAAATCATTTTCATTTCAGTTTTCGCAAAATTCTCAATTTAAGTTGTTCACAATATGCTCACATTATATGAAATCCTTCGTCAAAAGTCGAATTTCACAGTTCCTATCCTTCCTCCATTGTATAAACTTTTCCGTCAATGAGCATTTCCTTTTTCTCAACATACCAATGCGTAAATTAGATCAATCGGGTTATTTGGTATGAAAACAAGCGCCAGAGGCGGGTTTGTCCCCCAGCCTTGGCGCTTTTATCGTACAAATCATAGTATGAGGAACCGAATTGGGCAGTTTGCAGACGACTGTACATTCCACCCGCCGCCATTTGAATTAGAATCGGAGTACCTATCATATGTCCTTCACATCCATTTATCTAAAAATCACGTAATTGATCAAAAAGCTCAAACAACTGATCTCTGTCAACCAGAGTATTCCTTGACTCACCAAGCTGCTGCTCCACTTGATCCAACCCGGCACGTCGATCCATTTTGTATTCCGTCACCAGCGATTTTAATGTTGCATTCACTGTATTGATGTCCATTTGTTCATCCAGTGCTCGTACAGTCGCCCGCATTTTTTATACAGTTGGGCGGCTTTTTTGGCATTGGCTACTGTGATCTGCTCGCGTCCACGGAATGGGGCTGGCAGTTGGACCCGATTGGCCTGAGAACGGTTTTGAAAGAATTGTATGATCGTTATCAATTGCCTTTGTTTGTGGTAGAAAATGGGCTGGGAGCCAAGGATACTGTCGAAGAATACGGCTCCATTATAGATGATTACCGGATTGACTATTTCAGACAGCATATTGAACAACTAAAAGAAGCTATCCTGGATGGCGTTGAGGTGATGGGCTATACCAGTTGGGGAGCAATTGATATCATCAGTACATCCACTTCAGAAATGTCCAAACGCTACGGATTTATTTATGTGGATCAGGACGACGAAGACCACGGAACCCTTAACCGCAAAAAGAAGAAAAGCTTCGACTGGTATAAAAAAGTAATCGCCACAAATGGCGAGGATTTAGCCTAATTTAGATTAGAGACTGCCCCCCATTTGTGAGTCATGAATCAAACACCTGGCAAGTTAACCAGCCAGTCGTCGGATATCAACCGACGGCTGGTTATTTAGTTTATGTTGCGCCTCATGCTACGCCAAACGAGTTTAAAAACAACTCCCCAACCCAACCTATATGATTACCTTTTACAGCAGAGTTTTTTAAAAGACAGATGGTCCGATACGATGCAAACTCAAATTTTAATATGACATTAAAGTCACTTTTCTGTACAAAATTCCTACCTTTCACTATTATTTTAATTAGGCATCTAAAAAACCGCTTTGAAAGCGAAAGGGATGGGACTGTGACTGGATTAAAACAAGTACTCAGAAACAAGAATTATGTCAGGCTTTTCCTGGCAACGTTCGCCTCACAAATGGGAGGAATTATTGGGGTTACTGCATTCATGTTTTATTTGTTGAAACGGTTTACGAATCAGCCATACTATGCAACGCTTGCCGAATTAATGTATTCGCTCCCGATGCTGGCAGTATTTCTCATGGTTGGAGTGCTGGCAGATCGGATGGACCGACAAAAAATTGCTGTTAATTGTGACTGGATCAGCGCTTTTTTATCCTTATGCTTACTTATTTTTGTTTGGGTTGATTCGATTCCTTTGATATTTGCCTGCCTCTTCATCCGTAGTGCTGCCTCCAAATTTTTTTTCCCAGCTGAAAGTGCCATTATACAGGGAATATTAAACAAAGAGGATTACACCATTGCAGCAGGCCTCAATCAAATGATGGGGAGTCTATTCATGTTGTTTGGAGGAACTCTGGGGGCCGTCATTTATTGGCATTTTGGAATTACTGGAGCGATCCTCATTGATGCTGTTTCTTTTATTGTGTCTGCACTGCTCATTCGTTCCTGCAAAATTCCAAAGGAAGTACGCCTTCCGAACGGGGCACATCAATTTAAACAATTAAAAATCAAATTGGTCATGCACGACTTTAAACAAGGGTTTCTTTACATATTACGCAACAAACTATTGATTTGGTTGGTTTCAGGATTTTTTATGTTCGGTATTTTGAATGGTGGATTTAGCGTTTTACCGATGTTTATTCTTAAATATAAGCTAGCTCCAGGCAACTATGAGCAGTATATGGTATGGACAGGTATTATTTTTGGAGCTGGTGTGTTGCTTGGTACCTTAATCGCTTCTCTTATCTCCGCCAAGCTAAAGCTACACCAAATGATTGCTGCGGGAGTTCTGGTAGCCGGAATGGGTATGTGTACTCTTGGGTTTGTGAATCACCTCTATGTATTTATGATTATCAACTTTGTCATTGCACTCATACTTCCGTTCATTAATATTGGCATAGGAGGATGGCTGCCTTGTATTGTAGATCCTCAAATGATGGGACGTGTGCAAGGTTTAATTAATCCGCTAATGATGCTGTCCCAATCTCTTACATTGGGTTTCATTGCTGTAAGCTTTCCTTCATTTATTCCAATTGAAGTCTTATTTTTATTAGTCGGGGTCTGTACCGTTATTGTAGGAATATATTACACTATTGTGCTCCCCCGTTATGCTGATTACGGCACTTCTTCTAACGCCCTTCAGGAATCTTTATAGGCAGATTAAAAGAGTTCTAAGTTGAATTGCCACTTCTGTCTCCATATCCAGTGCAGAGGTGGCTTCATCATAGCTCCCCTCAAATGATCCACAAGCACGTACATTTTGGTAGATACAAAAAACGGAGATCATAGGAGCTAACCATGCAAAGCAAAAAAGTGTTAATACCCGCAGCATTACTTCTTTTAATACAGTTAAGCGTTCCTGTCAGTTGTACCTTTGCACAGAATAACCTTGTCATAGATCAAGAAACGAAAGAGAGAATCAAAGAACAATATGACTTGGAAGAACCTCTGTCACCTATATTAGAGCAGCAGCAAAACATTTTATTCGGAGGTGATTGGGGCTTTAGTCCTTCTGCCGATGCCGCGATGCTGGAATTGATCATATGGATTCGGAATCCGCTCATTTTCATCAGTCAACAACTGGTACATTCACTGAAATCATAAGCCGTTTTCTATTCGGTAAGTTCCATGATATAGAGCATAAGGGTCATTTATTTTGTAGTAAGTTGTCTGCCACTTGGGGTCACTTCATCCTTCTTATTGAAAAGGTTTAATTCAATGGGTCCCCTCCCATGTAGCCACAGCAGTTCATCGAATAAAAATGTCAGTCCATCCTTGGCGCGTAAGCGTTCGATGATCTCCGTGACAACTTGCATAACTTCCCCTTGTACACCCTCCTCCGCTCTCTCCGTCCAGGTAAAGATGCGTATGATATGATTGCTCCACCTTCTTCACATGGCGCAAACACAGTATGCCATTTTCGAGGTAAAAGAAATATTGATGGTCATAAAGAACCCCTTCGCATATCTCATACATATGAGGTGAATCATACGGCCCCTGAACCATGGATACCCGTTCCAATCCCATTACTGATTCTGTCATACATCCTCGCTTCATTCGTCTATTCATTTATCCAATGATATTAAAGACTAAAGAATTCATTAAAATATTTAAAACGTTGTTATGAGCATTACTACTTATTGTATTTGTGTTAATATCCCTTCTTCTACAGATGGTTTGTTCTAAACTAGGTGTCTGGACGATAATTTATTGCTAATTGTAAAACGTTTTGGTACGATAAGCATATTACTACAACGTTCACAAATAACATCCCAATAAACTAAATGCACACTACAGTGTTACTTTTATTGTTTTCAGTATATATTTGACAGCGTATATTGTCAATACTTCGATGTTATTTTTTAACACTATAGAATGCATTTAGCTGGAGGAAAATATGATAAAGATTCATCTTTCCCGTATTATGGGCGAAAAACGAGTAAATATTGCCGAGCTTTCCCGCATGACTGGATTACATAGAAACGGAATCACCAAACTTTACAACGAAGAAACAGACGGTGTGAAATTTGATACGCTAGATAAAATTTGTAAAGCTCTAGACTGCCATGTTCAAGATGTAATTGAGTATGTAGAGAATGATGCAGATTTGTAGAGTGGACTGGAACAAAAAGATATTGTTTCTATTACAGGGATTAATCGAAATACGGTTAAAGCTTTGGCCTCCAACGCAAACGCCCGGATTGACTTTCCAACCTTGAATACACTTTGTAGAACCCTTGGCGTACTCCCTGGTGAACTAATCGAATACTTGCCGGAAGACGACGAAGAGAGCCGTTAATTTGCTTACGGCTCTTTGTTCTTTACAAGCTAGATGAATGTGTACTTATAAATGCTAGATGCCCCCTGTTACAATTCCAAATACGAGCCACTACTTAGTAGGTTCATCGTCTATCCCTACCCTATTCAGTGGTTTTAGATGTAAACTCTCCACATATGATAAAATCATCTTCCATTTCAAAGATTCCCTCCTACTTCCCTATCTTATTTCGAAGCAAAATTCACGGTGACACCACCTGATACCAAAATCATTAATAGATCCATAAAATATTGCTGTGGTGAAAATCTATAGTACGTCTCTTTTTGATCCCACTCTTCCTCGTATCTTTCCAAAAAGTAATGCGCGTTTTGCCAATGGATCGTGAACGGTCTCATAGCTCCAAACCCTCCACAGAGACAGTCTGATATACTGTCCAAGCTAAATCCATAGTACCCTCCGGGTCCATTAATCGCTTCACCAAGTGCTATAAAAAATGTTGTAAAATCCAATATGTATTCGCCGTTTAAAGTGTAGACTTCTCCTCGTTTATCCAACCTGTGAGAATGATTAGACGCAGAATGTATCCTAGTCACGTTTAGCCACCCGGCCTGTTCTTCTTTAGAGAAGCCTTGCCATATATTATTTTCAAGCGGCTGAGTTCCCTTTAAATACTTCCATAATCTTAATTCCCCAGGGGAAGGCTTAGTTTCAAGTATACCCGTTA
Source organism: Paenibacillus sp. NRS-1781 (assembly GCF_050467745.1). NCBI lineage: Bacteria > Bacillati > Bacillota > Bacilli > Caryophanales > Paenibacillaceae > Paenibacillus > Paenibacillus sp. NRS-1781. The sequence goes on along the minus strand of NZ_JBITPI010000033.1, from coordinate 13,471 downwards.
ACTCCAGATTGAAGTTTCCTTTATTATAATCCAGTTTATGGATTATGTAGGATTCAGAAAGGTGATAATAATAGCTTCCAATCCCTTTTTCTTCATCATTTAAAATAGCAATGTACAAGTTGTATACAGATTGTTTTGTCTTCGTTATGTTTTCTATGAAGCCTTCATTAAATACAAATTGTTCAAAAATCACCTTTTCATACGTTTCAACGATGATATCACCCGTTAAGCCAACCACATCTCTACAATAGCCAACTGTAAGCCCACTTTCATCGTCAATGACAGCAAATCTATATTTCATATCACACCTCTTTTTGTCTAAATTTCCTTAAAATAAAAGTGGGCTATAGATTATATCTTGGAGTTAATCCATAAACAATTCCCCTCATTACAAAAAGACGAAAAGAATCCTTAAAGTAAAAATATTTTAATCGCTGTATAATTAAACCCTTCACTTTATCCATTGATTTTATATAAACAAAATGTTATATTGTCTACAAAATAAACAAAATTTAATCGAGGTGTTTATTAAAATGGATCATTCCGAGCTATTTTGGAATGCTGGAGTTGAGGAACTGAAGCGTGGATATATCCGTCAGGGGGAGCAGGTGGTTTGTCTACTGGACGGACAGCGCTACGAACAGGGAATCATATATCAGGATCGAGGGGTATTTTATGACGCGGAGCGGTATATGCGTCTTCATATTGAGCGGACGTACGGTTCGGTCTTTGACTATTTGATCGGCCTGGACAAAAAGCTGACTGGACTGACGGATCATCAGAATGGATTGCTCCAGTTATTTTATCAAGGCATGGGCGATGCGGATATTCAAAAGGAAACCGGAATCGGCAGCGCATCTACCATACGCAATCATCGCTTTGGTCTCAAAGAAAAGGAACGTCAGGCCAAGGTATTTCTCACCTTAATGGAGCTGTTAAAGGAGAAAGACCGTCACGCTCCCACTATCGTCGAAGTACCGGTACGGGCACGGATGATGGATGAACGCTACAACATTACCGAAGACGAAAGACAAAAGGTTTTGGCAAAGTATTTTCCAGATGGTACACAGGGTCGCCTGAAAACCTTCAAAATGCAGGAAAAGCATAAATTGATTGTACTGCGTGAAATTGCGGGACGTTTTGAGATAGGACGGACGTATCATGAGAAGGATATTAATGCTATTTTACAGGAAGTGTATGACGATTATGTCACGTTACGAAGATATATGATTGAATATAGTCTACTGGATCGCAAGCCGGATGGCAGTGAATATAGGTTGAAGGAATCTTGAGGCGCGATACTTGAAAACGAAGGAGAACTCAACATGAATCGAAGAAAAGAACTGGTGCAGCAGTATATGGAGATCAAGACAGAGGCCGGAATCTACTGCATTCGCAATACACACAACGGGAAAATTTTTGTCGCTGGCACACCAAATTTAAAATCACTGAACGGTCGTCGGTTTGAACTACAAATGGGAACTTGTCAGAACCAACAACTGCAACAGGAATGGAATGAATATGGCGAAGAAGCATTTGAGTTTGAGGTGTTGGAGCTTTTGAAGAAAAAAGATTCGGAATTCTTCGATGTCAAGGATGCACTGGCCAAGCTGGAGCAGACCTGGCTTGATCGGCTTCAGCCTTACGGAGAAAAAGGATATTTGTAAAATTACCAATACGTACAAGTGCCCTTCTTGGGTAAACCACTTTTGAGCAATAACCGTCTGGAGCCTTCGTTATCTGGATCAATGAAGGCTTCGATACGGTGAACCTGCGGCAAATGAAATCCATAATGAATCACTGCCTTCATCGCTTCTGACATCAGGCACTGTCGCCAGTATTCGGATGCCGGCTGAAGATACTAATTCATCAGCCACCAGCCGATTCCGACCATCACCCCATTGATTAAAAATAATAAAATACATGCCTTCCACTTATTTATTCCACTTATTTGAAAAAATCCACTCACCGTACTACGACACATATACACCGTAAACAGCAAATTCCACACAATACGCATACCGTACTTTACGTAATATAGGGCAGGACTTAGATGCACGCCCCCCAACATTGGAGGTACATCCAGAATAAACAAGATCGCACACGCATAACGCATCGTTTCATATGTAAAATAAAATACAGCCAGCCACCAGGCCCACTTCTTACCAAATAACATGCCGACACCGGCAGTTGCCCCTGACAAACCGAGCAAAGCGATGAACCCTTGAAACATCCCCCTGCAAATTCCCAACAACGTAGAAGCCTCATTCAACGCATTAAGTGTCAACAGCTGTGTCACCAGCAGAAGAGCTCCATTAAAAATCAGTAAAATGGCTGCAATACTTACACCCAAAGGCCGTTCAAGAACCATGTTCGTTACATAATCCTCTACTTCTTTTTTCGTATACAGATCCGACACTTCTTCTACTCTCCTAACCCAATCATATACTTCCCCATTTATGGACGAATACAATAACAGTGTGTTTTCGCCTCATTCAGATATATCGGCATTTAGGAATATATGGTTTAGATCGTTAATAGAATCCCAAATAGAGTAATATCAATCCTTATAATACCATTCCAAGATGAACTCTGACAAATATATATTATGAATGTAATCGTGTTATTTTCGTGGCTTCATAACCTTTAGATGACTGGATATGCTCTACTCGATAACCAGCCTGGATATCCAAAAGCTTTTCCATAAAAGGAAGGTACGGACTGTAAATAAAGCTTCCTCCCGGCCGGATTGCCCTAAGCAATTCCATATATTTGTGGGCGTATTCATGAATATTGCCGTCCGATTTCAAATGATGATGTATAAAATGATTGGAGAACGCCATATGAGAGATAATCGTTCCCCATGCGCCTTCCTTGAAGGTTGTCTCCAGCCAACCGATCTGTTCCATAAGCCTCGATGCCAAGCGAACGCAAATAGCCGACCAGCCGTGCCTCTGCTCCGCAGCCTACATCAAGAACAGGCTCCTGCAAACGAGCAATGTCCAATCCTAGCAGCTTTGCCTGCAATTCAGGCGTATATTCCTCACAAGGTGGCCCCATCAGGGCGTTCCCCTCATGCATATAAAACAAACTCCGATGCTGATTATAGAGTATTTGACCGTCAATGAGTCTGTTCAACTGGGCAACCGACATTAGCGTTTCCTCCCGTGGCTCAAGTTAAATGAAGTTCTTATTTGGCCAACGAATGCTCAAACTGCTCGCACAACTTGATGATATCCTCTACTCTCGCCAAGGACGTAAGCCAATGCTGCGGAATCTCCCCAAGCCCATAATAAATTCCCGCTAAGCGCGTCCCCAATACATAGATAGACCCAAATACCGTGCTTTATGTTACTCACGCCTGTCCTCTCCTGCTTCTGCTCGGAACGTTAAAGCCCTACCCTAGCCGGAACAGAGCCATCTTTGGGTAGGGCCGCTTATTTTCTAAGTATACCATGCGTATGGAAATAGCGTTTTATGGTGAAGTATTCGTCCGTACATAAGAGGATAAAGGGATATTCAGCTCACGGACACCCTGGGCTACCAGACGGGCTATTTGCTCCGCCCCGTACTCCTGAAAATGCGTATCGTCCTTCACCCCATCAGGGAACGCAGGGTAAACTCCCGGCTCCAGATGTAAAAATAACGGAATTGTCCCTTCCGGACCAAGCGTATTATAATATGCCACACTTAACTGGCATAGATCAACCAGTGCAACGCCTGTCTCGGATGCCGTTTCCTTCATGGCCTGCACGTATTCCGGAAAACTGATTCGATAGGAAGCACTTGCGGCGTCATAATCCCTGCGTCCAACAGGAGTTATCAGCACAGGTGTGGCCCCGCGCTGTGTCGCTCCCTGAATGTAGGTTTTCAAATAGACTTTATAATCCGCTGGGGAAACATAACGCTCTTGGTTGTTGATTGCCGCATCATTATGACCAAACTGAATAAGCAAATAATCACCCGGTCGGATGGTCCGCAAAATATCGTCCAGCCTTCCTTGTATAAGGAAAGTCTTCGTGCTTCGTCCACCAATAGAACGGTTCACAAAAGTCGTCTCGTCTGTAAAAAACGGCGCAAGCATCTGTCCCCAACCAGCCTGAGGCTTCATAGAGGCTTTATAGGTTTGGACCGTGGAATCCCCCGCAAGATATACGGAAGGATGCTCACTTTGCGTTCGAGTCTCTTTTGGCGTAATAACCAGCGCGTTAATCTTCGGATCATTTCCCGAGAAATACAATTCCAGCTGACCATCGATGAGAGCAAGCTCAAATGTGGCCTCGACAAATTGCCCTGCTGTTTTGGCGGTAGGCTCCACCTTGACGATGGACTCGGCCTTTACCGTAATATCTGTGCTTCCGTCTGTATCCCCGGCGATCAGGGAAAGTGTATAATCCGCAAGCGGCAAGTTGACAACAAAGGATGATCCCTGAACACGAACGAAATCCGAACGAATAGCGTCATTTCCACCACGATCCTTTTCTTTCACCTTGGAAAGATCGGTAAATCCATAGCCTCGTTCAGGCGTGTATGCATCATTGGCGGTGACCTGAGTGTAGCCCTCAGCTAAGCTTCCCGGGCCAAAGTCAAAACGAAGAGGCCCCGTGAGTTGTTTATCGGCCAATGCCTGCCCCGGAACAATTATGGTCGCAAGCACCAAGCTGAACCCTGCGCATAATCCAATCATTTTACCCAACAACCTGTGACGCTTTCCCTTTTGTCTCAAGCGCAACCCTCACTTCTCAGATTATTTGAATGACTCGTCATTGTCTATACGTGTAGTGATGCCTGCCAGCCTTCTATATCCTTGGTCCAACGCCCAGGATACCGCAATACCCACCGTGTACCGAACCAGATCGGCAGTCAGGAACCCTTTTCCCAACACCAGCCCGCCCAATGTCGTCGCCCGGATACTATTAATCCAGGGAGCCTGGTACATCTGACTGAACTCAATGGCGAAACAAAACAGCAAGCTGCCCCACAGCGCTACAGACAACCGACGATCCACCCACAACATCCTCAGTCCAAAGTAAATCATGCACGCCCACAAGCCATCCCCAAAATGATTGGCAACGAATTCAGGCAGCCGGGAGGAAAAGGTCCGGCTTCCCAAGCCCAACAGGATAGCGACCAGCACCGCAGCCAGATACACAGCTCGGGCCTTCCAGCGGAATTTCACACCTGTGTTCCGATTCTTCTTCCAGTCGACGTCGACGCTTTTACGAGTTCTTCTCATGCTAAATCACCTGACCTAACGCTGGAAAAGCTTCGCCAAGCTGCTGGAATCTCGTCGAGTATCCCCTGAGGTTAGCGCTTGCAAGAATGCTGATATTCCTGCTGATGTCATATTGTATGCACACTAACCTGTCTGTATTTTTCATGATCCAATTCATCATACGAGCCTCCACAATATCGTACAAATGCAATTCATCCACACTCTCCCGCATCGCTTCATTGACCATCGCCCCATCACCCCACTGTGGAGCGCGAATCGTCAACCGTTCTGTCTGGAATTGCTCCGGGAATAAGAATAAGATGGGGCTGGGCTGATCCGTCTTATTCTTACTCATGATGCTCCCTCCCCCATATTCCCCGAATAGCTGGCATGATCCAGCCAACCGATGATTTCGCGCAAACTGCCAATCCTGCAATCCGGTACAATGCCCGTTTCCTGCCACGGCATAAAGCCCTCCAGCCAGATTGTATGCAATCCTGCGCTTTGAGCACCGCGAATATCATTTGTCGGGTGATCGCCTACATACCAGACGTTGCCTGGGTCTGTTATCCCAAGCTCGTTTAACGCCAACTCAAATATGCGAGGATTTGGCTTCTCGACGTGGACGCCTCCCGAAACGATAATCGAATCAAAATAGTCCTTCAGCATCACACGGTTGATCTTTGCTTGCTGCGTGCGGAGAGAGCCATTGGTGATGATGCCAAGCTTCAAGCCCCGCGACCGCAGCTCGGATAGCACTTCCTTAGCTCCGTCCATCAGTACCGTAAACTTATGAAATTCACCATACCAAAAGCCCAGTATTTCCTGTACCGTCGTATCCGAATTTTTCAGTTCCAAATCTGCATGCAGCTCCGTATACAGCTCCCTTTTGTCACGGTATCCATCCTGATCCGCCAGGCGTATGTGCTCGACTATTGCTGCCCTGCTCGCCGGATCCTCCGCCACAATGAAGCGTTCCACAAAATGCTCCGTATATGCCGCAAACGCCTGTTTACGATGAATCAGCGTATTATCCAGATCAAAAATGACCGCTTCTATGGACATCCCGAACTCCCTTCTTCCGGTTCCTCATACCGATGAGTTGGAAACAAATTGAACAACTCCGATCCCCAAAAGCAAGAAAATAACGGAAAAGAAAATGATAAGCAATGTTTTCAGTATTCTTCCGGAAGTCGACCTGTGTTCCAGCTTCGCCTCGATCTGGGTCAGTCTGTCCTTGATGTCTTCCAGATCCTGCTCATTTTCGTAAATGTCCATGAGCTTTCCCAATTCAATACCAAAATCCACATAGGCGTTGGCTTTAGCTGTAACGATATGTCTGTCTCTCCCCCCATTCGGGAGTCCAGAATACATGTTGCTCCACATCGAAAATCATGCCTTCCAGCGGCCAGTTGTATCCTGGTATTCCATTCGAATCTATCTGTGTTGTCTCAGTTCCTTCCAAAAATATGTACTTCTTACTAGTGTAATCTAACAGGAAAGGAAATCCAAGACCCATTCGTATTGAGTTGCCGAATAAGCTTGGATTACATAAGTCCCTCTTGGGTCAGAAAATATAACTTCTATACTTGCTGTCCATTCACCTGAATATCCACAGCTACCTGCTGTCCCAGCCATTCCTGCATACGATTCCACGAAAAACACTGCTCCATGTGAAATACACCATGAGGAAGCTCAGAACGGTATAGCGCCAGCGCTGCAAAGACAGCTGCCTTGGCGGTTAAATCGGACTGATGATGTCCCCTTAGTTGGCATTCGACTTTCGTTTCCTTGCCATGGAGGGTTCCTCGCGCGTCTACCTTGACCGCCACGGCGTTCCCTCCCAGATGCAGCTTGCTAAAACTGCGAACCATTGCGCTACGCACGGATTGCTGTCGGAGTAAACCCGATATCCCTGTGGTCCGAAGCCCTGCCAGAAGCCGGGTAGTTAACCGGGAATCGAAGCAAAGACGTGTGCTGACCGTAGGAATTCCGAGCGTACGTGGAAGTGTATGCTGATCGGAAAAAGGAAAACGATATGCGCGATGGCGTCCCACACCTGCGCCGAAATCTGCCACTCGCCCGTCACTGAAGCTTTTTCGAATCACCGGGCGCCCCTGCTCCATAACCTCCAAATCCGTATGAATCTGATCCACTGTCCATTCAATGGCAGCCTGACCATGTTCGTCTCCCAAGCCCAGCATCAGAGAAATGTTCAACTCATCCGTCTGATCCATAAGCTGCGTCGCTTGCAGTGCCAACAGATTCGTCAGCCCCGGGGCCAATCCCACACTTAGCAGGGCAGTCGCCTGATAAGCTCGTGCCTCCTGATGGCACCGCTCCACCTGACTCAAGAAGGCTGCATTTGCGGTAATATCCATATAATGTACGCCATGCTGAAGGCAGGCACGTACCAGGTCTGTATTTTCCTGATCCAGACACATGATAACGATCTTGGCCTGCTTTAAAATCGACGGGGCTATCGGCTCATGAATATTAAGCTGTAAAGGCAGCACCTTGCCACCCGATTGCTTGCTAAATTCAGTGGCACGTTCCATACTGCGTCCTGCGGCAAACACCTTGCCGGGAAATATTTCACTTAGTTCCGTGCATAAAATTTTTCCGACATGACCATATCCGCCAATGATGATAATGCTATCCTTTGTCATGAGTAGCTTCTCCCCCTTTAACTGCAAACCACCCATTCACTAAAAAAGCGCCAAAATACCGGGTGATATGGGTAAAGCCTGCATCTACCAGCATTTCCTGTATTGCCGTATTGGACACCGGGTCTGACTCACGGCCAATGGAAGCAGCGAATCGCTCCCAATCCTCCAGGGGAATGCCCTGGTCCAGCATATGACTTTTCCACGCCTGCATTTGAATGGAAAAGGCAGACTCCTGTGGATTTCCATTGATGGAGGCCAGGCAAAAAGGCGCGCCCGGTTTGAGACGAGCAGATATCTGTTGTAGCAATGCCCGTTTACTCTCCAAGCTGTGAAGAAAATGAAGCACCAGCAGGCAGGTGGCAGCATCATAAATCGGCTCCGTGTGTGATGCTTCGGTCTGTTGTCCAGACTGCTCCTTAGGCTGTTCTTGGAGTTGTTCTCCGGGCAGCTCTTCCAACGTGCCTGTGACAAATGATATTTTTGACCTTATGCCCGCTTGCCCCACACGCTGACGTGCCAAATCCAGCATGCGTTCAGATGGATCAACTGCCGCAAAAGACCATGCCGCATGTTGTCCTCCGAGTGTAATCAGCTCCTGACCGCCGCCAGCACCGATAATCAGTACATTCGGATCTGCGGTCTGCGTGCTGGCCTGAGCTTCAAGCTGTGCGGTTAACAAGCGGTCCGTCATCTCATACAGATGAGCATATCCCGGTATTTTTAAAGCAATTGTGTCCGGGTACTTGCTTGCATTCGGATCGTTCCAGCTCATAGGCTGGTTAGGAATCGTATGTTCAGGGCCTGTATGACGGCTGTTGCTATATTCCATATATAGTTCCCTCCAAAATCGAACAGCTGGAAAAAGATGCGACTGGCCTTGCATTTAGCCTTGATCTTCCCCTAGCATTCGTATATTGTTGATTTAATCAAGAATCATTCTCAATTATAACGACTATACGTATATCCACCATCCCATAGATGTGGGATTTACTTCGATACAATGTTACGAAACTCCAGCTTTTCACGATGGGAGCAATGTATGAGCGCACAATATACACAATTTTCACAGCTAAAGGATGCTCGACAGCAAATCATTCGACTGGGAGAAAAAGCCCCTTCATCACAAGCATACAAACATGCGCTAATCGACCGCTTACGTACTCAGGTTTCGTTCGATGCGGCGTGTTGTACCTCGGTTGATCCGCATACGCTGCTTTCCACAGGGGCATTCACCGAATCAGGCGTGGATGACATTCATTACAAGCTGTTAGAGTACGAATATCTGCGCAATGATGTGATGAAATACGAGCTGTTGGTGCGGGAGGGGCAGTCCATAGCGTCTCTCAACGGAGCTACGCAAGGTGAACCGGGTCGGAGCGCACGCTACAGGGATGTTTTGCAGCCTGCCGGATTCGGGGATGAGCTACGTGTTCCATTAATGTACAAAGGGAGCTGTTGGGGATTTCTCACGTTGTTTCGCCTTCATACGGAGCCGGTATTCAGCGAGGAAGAGCAGCAGCTTCTTGAAGCCTTAGCACCGTCTATAGCCTACCATTTGCGTCAGGCCAGTGTGGGCTTATCTCCAGACTCCGCTATAATAATGGAAAATAATATGGAGCCAGGGGTTCTGGTGCTTTCTGGCAAGCTGGAGCCGATTTCCTCCAATCCAACGGCAGACCAGTGGCTCAAGTTGCTTCGGCAGCAGGAAGGCATTAACGAAAATAGCCTTCCCGCGCCCGTTCGGGCAGTATGCTTTCGCGCACTATCCACAGCCCTTCCGGGAGCTTTGACTACTTCCGCTTCACCAGCCAAACTATGTATACCCGCCGCAGACGCAGGAACCCCGTGGGCAACACTCAGAGCCACCCTTCTTCAAAGCGGGCAAAGTAAAGATGAAAAACAGCTTGCCGTATGGTTTGAGCCTGCTAAAGCATCTGAAATGCTGCCGCTCATGGCCGAGATGTTTGCATGGTCCGAGCGGGAAAGACAGCTTGTCCGGCTCATTGTTCAAGGCTTTTCGACCCGAGAGCTGGCAAACGCACTTCATATTTCAGCCTACACAGTGCAGGATCATCTGAAAGCGATTTTCTTGAAAACAGGTGTAAGCAGCCGCCGTGAGCTGGTATGGAAGGTATATTCCAGATTCAACTAATTTCTATCCACCTATTCCACCATAATACATGCCAAAGAGACAGATGACCCCATTAAGGATCATCTGTCTTTGCATGTTTGCTCTATTTGGACGCAAGAGCCTTATTGCTTCGAAGAGGTTTTCGTATCATCGTAGGACACAGGTGAAGGCTTCGCAATCCATTCGTCAGCCTCTGGCTCGATATCCACGCCGTTTTCCAGCTTGTTTTTCTCCATCAAGGAATCTCCGTCCTCGTTCTTCTTGTTGCGGATTTTCGCCTCGTCTTGAGTGTGGTCGCTCATGTTGATTCCTCCTTTTTGACTTCATCTGATTGATGTACCTTAATCAACATTCCCCATTGCCATCCTGTGCAAACCTCTACATAACAGTACAGCCTTATTGAAACACCTTATTTATCATCCACATTCCACTCTCTATAAAACTGCTCCAAATACATCTCCATCCATTGATGCCGGACAGCCGCCAGTTCTTTAGCATAAGCTGTATTCATTAAATCCTTGAGCTTTAACAGCTTTTCGTAAAAATGGTATATGGCACTTTTCCCCGCAGCACGATACTCATGCTGTGAAAAATCCTTGTCCGGGTGGTGCATCATGCTGCCTTTGGAGCCTGCATACATAAAAGTCCTCGCAATGCCAATCGCTCCAAGGGCATCCAGCCGATCTGCATCCTGCACAACCTGACCTTCCAACGTATCCATAGGTGGATTTTGTCCACCGTTGTAGGACATCGTACCGATAATATTCATCACATGCGTAATCACGCCCGGATCACTTACATGCAGACCCAGCCACTGCTCCACTTTGTCCAGTCCCGCTTGTTTGGAGTTGTTTAATTTTTCATCCGCTACATCATGCAGTAGCGCTGCCAGTTCACAAATAAACGTATCTGCGCCCTCTTGGGCAGCAATTACGAGAGACAGCTTTCTCACCCGGTCAATATGCCACCAATCGTGACCACTATGGTCATGCTCCAACTGCTGCTGTACAAAGGGTTCTGCCTTTTGAATAATATCTGCTAAAATAGCTTTCTGTTGCTCCGTTCGTTTCTCCATAAGTCACCTTCTGCTTTCAGAAGTTCTTTTGCGTTTTGCCTTTCCTATCTCTATCCTATTAAACTTATTGAGGTATCTTACTCCACGACACCAAGCTCGCGGTTTTTTTCCTTGAAGCGGCTGTTGTGGGAAGATACATAGGCCACTTTATCTGCTGCGGGATCAATGTACAGCTTGGCGCTATTCAGCGCAAGGGCAGCATCCGTGAACGTACCCGCAATCAGATACAGCTTGCTTCCGTACTCGACAAAATCGCCTGCACCGAAAACCCCCGGCAGATTCGTTTCCAGCTTTTCACTCACTCTGGCATGCCACTCACCCATATCCAGTCCCCAATCCCGAAGCGGGCCGAAGTCCGATTTCAGACCATGGTTTACAATGATCGCATCGACGTTCAGTACCTGTGCTTCACCCGTCTCTACATGACTGATCGTCACTTGTTCAATCGTCTCGCCATTATTACTATGTAGCTGGCTCACCGCGTAAGGTGTGAGGACATGCACCGAAGATTCTTTCATGCGGACTATATTTTTCTCATGACCGCCAAAATGCTCACGCCGATGGACTACCGTCACACTTGCAGCAATAGATTCCAGCTCATTCGCCCAATCCACAGCCGAGTCGCCTCCTCCGGAAATCAGGACATGCTTGCCTCGAAACGGCTCCAACTCTTGCACAGTATAATGCAAGTTTGTAACCTCATAGCGGTCAGCTCCTTCAATCTCCAGCTTGGCCATTTTGAGAATGCCATAGCCTACTGCCAGCACCACCGTACGTGTCCAATGCTGCTCCCCTGTCGCAGAGGTCAATAGGAAGGTGCCATCCTCTTGCCGATCCAAACCTGTGATCTGCTGTCCCAGCACAATCGTAGGCTCGAACGTCAGCGCCTGCTGCTCTAGCTGATCAATCAGCTTTTCACATAATATCGGCGTGACACCTCCAACATCCCAAATCATCTTCTCCGGGTAAATGCGCATCCGTCCGCCCAGTTCATGCTTGGCTTCGATCAGCTTGGTCTTCATATCTCTCATTCCGCTGTAAAATGCGGTATACATACCGGCAGGACCACCGCCGATTATCGTTACATCATATAATTCCAAGGACTCTGTCACTCTGCAACTCTCCCTACCTTAGCGTGATATGTCTGCTCCTATTATAAGTGATAATAATTATCAATATCAATTAAGAATTAAAAACATATCCGATTCGGAGGTTTTTGTGACCTTGGAACTACATTTTTATACGGTATATATGGCTGTTGTTTCTCTCATTTTCCTGAGGTATTCAGGGATTGCTGCACTATAGCACGTAACTCCTTCTCATTAAGTCCTGTCTGTACAAATTGAAAACAGCGATCTGCTAATCTCTGTGCGCGGTCTATGATCTGACCCAGATGATAACCGTATGCTCCACCACATGGTAAACATTGTACATATCTAGTTTCAATAAAGCACATAAGTCAGTCTGCCGTTATCCAGATTATTTGCTATGTTTCAGATGAATCAACAGGCTTCGTACTACTATTATTTTCGTGAAAAGGAAGCATAACCATGGTTTCAAAACGATAATCAGAAAGCGAAATATGAAAAAAGCCTTCATACTTTTCAACTATATGTTGGATATTAACTAGCCCTATGCCATGAAAATCAGAATCGTCTTCTACATGGGGCTTCTTAGGTATCTCCGTAGTCTTCAAGCAAGTATTCGTTACATGAATAAATAGCGAATGGGCGTCAGACCATATTTGCAAATAAATAGACCTCTCTTCCTTATCAGGAACCAGATCAACCGCTTCAATAGCATTGTCTAGAATATTGCCGATCACTACACACAAATCATAACGATCCAAGCGAATATCTTCACTGTTAATACGGATATCGTGTTTAAAGTTCATTCCTTTATCGTTAGCAATATTGAGCGCGTGACTAACCAAGGCATCAATGACAAGATTTCCCGTAGCAATCCGTAAACAAGCTGAATTTATATCTTCCAAAGTTGTATTAATATTTGTTATTGCTTCGTCGAATTGTTGCTCCATTATGCAAACCCGGATGTACACCAACTGTTTTTTAGTATCATGTATGATTCTTTTAATTCTATTAAATGAGTGTTTCGTTCTTACATAACTGTTACCCCACAATTCTATATGCTTTTGTAACTGGTGCTTTTCATTCTTCAATCTAACCATTTCAATCATTTTGTCGTATACAAAGATGATCATAATATCAATAGTTAGAATACCACAGCCTGATAGAACATAGAGTACATCGTTTTCTACTTGGTGAAATAAGGTATTTAAAATAAATAGACTTATTATGAAAATGAGTACAATGTTTAAATAGTAAACTATACTAACACGCCTGTTGATTAACCATAATAAG
>NZ_JBITPI010000032.1:0-24493 GCF_050467745.1 Paenibacillus sp. NRS-1781 | reverse complement strand
TGGTTAATCAACAGACGTGTTACTATATAGTAGTTTTTAATTCAATTTACTTATTAACAGTTATTAATTAGAAGTAACTCTTTCTCTACACTTCTAACTAGAAGATTTTGCAAAAATCCAATAAGCGACTTCCAATAAATAATATATAGATTGAAAGGGTCTGGTTCGTCTATATATTGCACTTTGGAGCGACTGGAATCGAATTTTGTGAAATCCTTACTATAGAGAGGTGTAATCATGTCTGAACTTTTAGATTTAGTCGGCACACGCATTCGGGATATTCGGAAGTCCAAAGGGCTTTCCCAAGAAGCTTTAGCCGAAAAAGCAGGCTTCAATTCGAGCTATATCGGTTTTATTGAACGCGCAGAGAGAAATATATCTTTGAAAAATCTGGAGAAAATAGCGAAGGCATTGAACGTGGGCGTTTATCAGTTGCTTACATATGTAAAGGAAAATGATGAGCTTGCCGAAGAAGATTCGAGTATAAAAACCATTTTGACTCTGCTAAGAACGCGTGAATCCAAAGATACTGAGCTGGCATTGAAGATTCTTACGGACATATTTGCAAGAATTGATGAGCATTAACCCATAAGTAGCTACGTTCGCATTCACTGGGTGTCAGATCGGTGATTACTTACTCCAGGTACACGAAATCCCCCCAAGGAGGGGGGATTCTTTGAAAAAGTTTACATAAAATGATCGAGAATAATGCTCATTTAAAGATTTTGTTATACAGCTTTATAATTAAGTATGAAAGTACAAAGCAGAATACAAAAGAACCCAGAAAGTCACCCATACCAAAGAAGTAGTTTTCGGCCTCTATACCCATTCTAAATACATTTTGACTACCTGTTACAACCTGAGCTGTACGTAAAGTCAGAAAGGGAAACAGCAACCCATAACTATACTCGTTGAAAGGGCTTCCTGATTCGGGGCTACTCGATCCTTGAGGTTCATATGTCGAAGGGTATATGAATGAGGCCATCATAATTAGAAATGCTAAAATCCAATACTTTTTGGTTTTGAGAAAATTCATGAATCACCTGCCGTAAAGGTTTATTAATAATTGTGTATGCTGTCCTCAAATAATACTGTAATGTCCTGAGAATAACTGAGTGGTGTACCTTTAATCCCCCATGTTAATAAGCCTCTGGCTGTGATATCAGCGCTATTCCCGAGAGCCCTAACATCTCCATCAAGATGTTTCCAGTTGTTTGCGACAGCTATGCCCGTTTGCCAACTGGTAAGCACTTTCCCTCTCATAAATAAGCCATCGTACTTTCTTCCATCACTTGAGTCCCCGATTAAAATGTTGTACTGAATATGCACATAACACCAACCTAACGATGGGACACCGGTCCATACTTCAGCTTCCCTCTTATTGTATGTCTTGTAATTTGGTTTTATGATGCTGTCATTCTCAGGTATCGTTTTGATATTGACCAGCTTGGTTTCAATTGCAGATTTATCTACAAAAAATTGAGAAAGGTATTGTTTCAAATCTTCATCGCTATAATTCTTGATTTTAGCTGCATACTCATCAGTCAATAATTCTTGATCAAAACGAAGAGCTCCTTCATTTGACTTCTTTGCTTCATTCAGCTCTATAATCGCGTTGTTGAGCCTTTTAGCAATCTCATCTTTGTTATAAACACTGTCCATTAATCCACTTGATAAGTTGTTAGAAGAACTATTATTTATATTTATAGCCTCATCTGCAAAAGCCATTGTGGGTACCAACATACTACTTGCCAGCATACCTGCAATAATTCTCTTTTTCATTTTTTTTCAATCTCCTTTAATTTTTCTGTGTGAACACCTTGTATTCAACACATACTCATTTAACCATTATTATCCACATGATGAAATAGTCCATTAGTACCAATATGTTCCACGAAATTAATGTAATAAATTGTTGAACATCCGATAATCATGTCATTTTATGACTTACCACAAAAATATGCAAATAAAAGAAGCCGGGCAATAACACGACTTCTGTTGGAGTTGCAACCATTTTTCGCCCTCTACGACAACGCCAGCATTGCTTGCATATCTTCCTCTGCCGTAGTAATCAGCTTTAAGCCAAACAGCTCTACCAGCACATCCAGCACGCCAGAAGAAATAAATTCGGGCGGCTTCGGCCCGATGCGGATATCCTGAATGCCAAGGCTGAACAAGCCTAGCAGGATGGCAACAGCTTTTTGCTCAAACCAGGACAACACAATGCTGACAGGCAGCTCATTCACCGTACATCCAAAAGCATCCGCTAACGCCAGAGCGATTTTCACCGTAGAACCGGAATTGTTGCATTGCCCCAGATCCATATAACGCGGAATTCCCGTGTCCCCCACGGTGCCATAGTCCACGTCATTAAAGCGGAATTTCCCACAGGACGTGGTTAAAATAACGGTGTCGTTCGGCAGGGAAGTGGCCAGCTCTCGGTAATAGTTGCCGCCTTTGCCTGGTGCGTCACAGCCAGCAATAACGAAAAAGCGGCGAATATGTCCGTCTTTAACCGCCTGAATAATCTCGGGAGCGAGTCCGATAACCGTCTCGTGATGATATCCCGTCGTAAGCACCTGCTCAGATTCTACATCTGCGGGTGGCAGTGCCAGCGCGCGCTCGATCAACGGTGCAAAGTCGTCGTCCGTAATCTTGGCGACGCCCTCCAGCCCGGCTACTTCATAAGAGAAAAACCGATCTGCATACGTGCCTTTAATCGGCATGACGCAGTTCGTCGTGGCGAGAATCGCGCCCGGAAATTCCTCGAACAGTCTGCGCTGATCGTACCAGGCTTTGCCGATATTGCCTTTCAGATGTGCATATTTCTTCAACGCCGGATAACCGTGGGCAGGCAGCATTTCCGAGTGGGTATAGATGTTGATGCCCTTACCTTCGGTCTGCCGCAGCAATTCCTCCAGCGCATACAGATTATGTCCGGTCACGACGATACATTGGCCTTCAATTTTATTCTGGCTGACAGTAATCGGCTGTGGTATGCCAAAACGATCCGTATGCGCATGATCCAGCACATCCATAATCCGTACGGCTGCATTTCCGACCTTCATCGCCATGTCCAAATGCTCTTGTACATTAAAGTTGGAATTGGTTAAGGTCATATATAACGCTTCGTGCGTAATACGATCCACCTCTGGATCGCTATAGCCCAACTGACGAGCATGTGTCGCATAGGCCGCAATGCCTTTTAACGCAAAAATCATCGTATCCTGCAAGCTCGCTATCGTTTCATTCTTGCCGCACACTCCAACTACGGTACATCCGCCACTCGGCGTCTGTTCACACTGATAACAAAACATATCGTTTTCCTCCAAATATGGATAGGTATTTGTTCGTTATCCACAGCGTAACAGACCCCTAAGCGCACAGGTGTGATTACACACACATTTTTCAGCTCACTCCTGATCCGACGCGATCACAGCCATTCCACCGCCTTTGCGATACTGAACAGGGGAAACACCCATGGTCTTTTTAAAAGCGGTGCTAAAATAGTGCTGACTGTCGTATCCCGTACGTTCTGCTATATCATAGATAGACAGCGTGGTAGAATCCAGCAGTTGCACCGCCTTGCGGATACGGGCGCGCGTGACGAGGGTCACGAAGCTGTCGTTTAGCTCTTTTTTGAGCACACGGCTGAGATACACGGCAGATACCTGTAAACGCGAGGCGAGGGATTCCAGTGTCAGCCCCCGGTCTGCAAAGCCTTCCTGAATAAGCTGTCGTGCCCGGCGTACGAGTGGAGACAGCTGCGATTCGCCGTACACACGATCACGACAGGCTTGAAACGCATCAACCGCACCTGCCAAGCCCCCGGCATTTCGTTCCACATGCGTATGAACCGCTATGTTAAGGTAGCGACCAATAGCCTGCTCCATCGTTGCGCCGATGGCTTCGGGTGCCTCCTGCCACAAGCACATGCCGATCAGCCCGTTTGCATCGCGGAACAACACATGCGGCAGGCCCTCCAGCAGCTCGCCAATGATATTTTCAGCGGCAAAAAGAAACAGCTGGCGATCATTCTCGCGCATAATCGTTTGCCGAGCCTCTGCCGCAGGCCACCGCACCACGCCGATCTGAACGGGTGAACGGGATGGAAGACGTAAAAACGCCAGTTGCTCCATCACGTCCTTTCCCGTGTTCTGCCCTTCCAGCCATTCCAGGCAAAAGCGCTGGCGCAGCAGCGGAATATTCCGCTCAATCTGCCCGGCGGCCTGTTCTACATAGGCGGCACGCTTACGCTCTTCGTCCAGCCGCCCGCCGAGCCGCGACAACGCAGCGTGAAGCTGCTCCGCATCGACCGGCTTCAATATATAATCCTCCACGCCAAGTCGGACAGCCTCCTGCGCATACGCAAATTCATCATGACCGGAAATGATCAGACAACGACATTCCGGGCGTTCTTCCCGCAGCCGTCGGATCAGCTCAATGCCGTCCATGAACGGCATATTCATATCAACCAGCAAAATGTCGATGCCAAGCTGTACCGCCAGCTCCAGCGCTTCTTCGCCATCCTCCGCCTCACCCGCAACCTCCATGCCGAGAGCCGTCCAGTCTACGCAATCTCGTATGCCCTCACGAATGATCGGCTCATCATCTGCGATCAGTACCTGGTAACGTTTTGCCGTCATCATCGTCACTTCCGTTAGGGTCTTGTCCGTCAGACTCGTCGTTGTCCAGGTGCCGATGGTGTGTGATTTCATCATCCTGATCCGCTCCTTTATCATGAGGCTTCGTCCATTGTGTCATATCCCGCAGCAACGGATGAATGATCGTAACGCAGGTGCCTGCCCCCTCTTCACTGTCCAATACAATTCCATATTCCTCACCAAAAGATAGCCGTATACGCGCCTGTACATTCAGCATGCCATAGCTCCTGCCGTTCGCATTCACACTGGCTCCACTTGGCTTCTGTTGTCCATCCATCGAGTCCAGCGGTGCTTCCAGCAAATGCCGCAGCTCCCGCAGCCGTTCCACCGTCATCCCTGCACCATTATCACGTACCGTCAGCAGCAGCTTATCTCCCTCAATCCGCGCCTCTACCCCAATCGTGCCGGGTCCGCGTCTGGCCTTAATGCCATGATAAATGGCGTTTTCCACCACAGGCTGAAGCATGAGCTTCAACACGAACAGCTCCCCTAATTCCTCGGGTACGCTTAATTCCCAGCGAAGTCTGTCACGATACCGGGTTTGCTGAATTTGCATATAGCTTGATATATGCTCCATTTCGCTGCGTAGCGGAATAAAGTCATCCCCCTTACTCAACCCGAGACGAAACAATCTGGATAGCGCCCCCACCATGTCGGATACGTCATCTGCCCCGTTTTTACGAGCCATCCAATGAATCGTATCTAAAGTATTGTACAAAAAATGAGGCTTAATATGCTCCTGTAGGCTACGCAGCTCGGCATCCCGCTTCTGGCGCTCCCTTAGCTCGCTAAGCGACATCAAACGGCGAATTTTCGCCAGCATCCGGTTGAAGCTCCTGCCGAGCATC
Source organism: Paenibacillus sp. NRS-1781 (assembly GCF_050467745.1). Taxonomy (NCBI): domain Bacteria; kingdom Bacillati; phylum Bacillota; class Bacilli; order Caryophanales; family Paenibacillaceae; genus Paenibacillus; species Paenibacillus sp. NRS-1781. The sequence continues at coordinate 18,981 of NZ_JBITPI010000032.1, read as the reverse complement.
CCGATTTCATCCCCGCGGTCACTCCATTGGCGAACCGTAAGGTCCCCCGTCTCTGCTGTCCGCATATAGGACATCAGCCGGAAAATCGGCTGTGCAATCGAACGCGACAGCCTTAAGGATGCCGTCAATCCGAACAGACATACAATGAAGACAAAGGAAACGACGTAAAATTGAATTTGTCGTACCTCCAGTGTTGATTCCCGCGCCGGAAATACACCCACCGTTCTCCAGCCCGTAAACTCGGAAGCCCGGAACATGAACAGCAATTCCCTTCCTCCAGCTTCACGAGTAAACATCCCGTTGTCACCAGCCCCAAACCATTCCGGGGGAATACGCTTGATCAGCGGCATATCCGGCATATACACGCTACGTCCCTTGGCATCTGTCACCATTAAATATCCTGTTTTGCCTAGAGTTACATCTCTGGCAGCCTGCGACACGGCCCGTAGCTTGAGATCAATCATAATCACGCCCAGCACACGTCCAGTCTGCGAATCCGTCACCGACCGGACGACAGACACGATTTCGCTATCCTTGTACTGAACATGAGTCGTCACATTACGATGGCTCGGCTGTCCCAGTACAGTAAAAATACCTGCATGCTGCACCGCCTGTTTATACCAGTCTTCTTGGGTCAGGCTGCGCGTGCTTCGAGCATACATTTCGTTACTCATATAGTCGCCGTGTTCGTTCACGATCAGAATACCCGCAATCTCGGGATATAACGTGGTAAAGCCCTGCAAAAATTGCTTCATCCCATACAGCGTATCCTGTGCCCGTTCCCCCTGTTGTTTGTCCTGCACAACCGACTGCGCTACTGTACCCGTGTGACCGTCAGCCAGCGTCCGTCCTTGCCAGAACTCCCCGATATCCGGGTTAAAGCCAATCAAATACGTCATGTTCTGCAAATTTTCCATTTTGGTATCCAATGCCTCATTTACCTTGCCAATGAGCTGCATTGTATGGTTTTCCACCTGCCGCTCAATAATTCGTTCCACCGTCCAGTTGACCAGCAGGCCCAATCCCAGTGACGGTACGATGCCAAATAACAGGAATAACAGCATAAGCTGATACCGCAAAGGCATATTGCGCAAGCGCAAACGCTGCATCCTTTGATCCAACCATGCGCGTATACGCTTCCATCTCCGCTGATTATCATTTTGCATAATAATCATCTACATTCGCCCGTGTGACGACGGATATTCCTGTGTCCACCCGTACGGGCAGCGGGGCGTTGTCACCGGAGGAGGAAGGAGCGGGAATCGTCAAATGATGATGCAGATGGAACAGATATTGAAGCGACCAATAGCCCATATTCCACGTTCCCTGAGCAATGGTTGCCGAGATCGTCCCTCCACGGATCATATCCAGAGTCGCTTTATTCGTATCAAAAGAAATAATTTTCAGCGGACGACGGCTCTGTTGGCTCAATACCGCCTCACCGACACCTGTTCCTCCCGTCGCCTCAGTCACAAAAATCCCCGCCAGCTTCGGATACGCCTTCATCAGCCGCAGCGACTCATCCCGGGATACCATCGCGTCACCGCGTCCATCTGCCACTTCCACCACCTTCATGGCAGGATATTGTCGCTGAATGGTGTCACGAAAGCCACGGGAACGCTCCTCATGATTTTGCTGACCGGGTAACGTCAGAACAGCGACTTCGCCTTCCCGTCCCAGCAGCTCTGCCATTTTGTCCGCAGCAGTCACACCCGCCTTGTAATTGTCCGTCCCCAAAAAAGAATACGCCCGGCTGCCCGGCGCCCCTGCATCGAACAGCACCACAGGGATGCCCGCGTCCAGTGCCTTATTAATCGCCGGGATCAGCGAGTGTGGATCAATCGCGGAAATCGCAATCCCTGCGGGCTTCCGGGCAATCGCCTGCTCGATCACGGTCGTCTGCTCCTGCGCATCATAACGGGTAGCCCCCCGATACTCGACGGTCACACCCATCGCATCCCCGGCATCCTCAAAGCCCTTAAGCCCGCTTTTCCAATACTCCAAACCGGACTGGAACGTAATCATGATATACGTTTCTCCAATGCTGCCGCGTAGCCCTTTTTCCTCCCAGGTTCCGTTCAACGGCCCGGATTGTTCGTACCTGAACACATACAAAGCAAAGGCCGCAATCAGCAAAATATATACCAGCAGTGTTTTTTTCATCCTTCCTCCCCCCTTTCTGTACCCATCCCAAAGTTGTGAATTTACTTAGATTGTAAACGCAATCATATCAAATGGGAACTACTTCCACTCCTCCAACTTTCAGGTAGTGTTAATCCTGCACTAATATTTCTGCGTTACAATACCTAAATTGTGTTATGGAGAAGCTATACGATTTCTTTGGGAAAAGGAGTGATAGGGATGAGCAAGCCGCGTATCGCGGAGTGGACAGAACTGCGGGGTCTTGCCTACCTCGCTGTCGTGCTTCAGCATTGCATTGGTGAATATATTTACCGCAGCGATATCCAGCAGCCGGATTCCGTTATGCTCGCGATGCTGTATCATTTGACACGCTTTGGCACACCGACGTTCGTTTTCCTGTCTGCGGCGCTGCTTTTTTATAATGGCAATAAACCCATTAGCTATCCTCGTTACATGGGCAGGCGGTTTCGGGATATTTATGTTCCATTTCTCTGCTGGACGGTCGTGTATTGGGTATGTAACCAGAACTGGTCAACGGCGCAGTGGGGAAATATTTATTTTTACAAGGGCATGTTCGAGGAAATGATTATACCTGTCAGCGGATATCATCTATGGTTTGTGGTGATGATTTTTCAGTTTTATATTTTGTTTCCCTTATTTGCAAAAGCAGCCGGGCATGTGCAAACATTCCTCCGTCGCTACAGCACCAAAAAACGCAAACAGCTCGTTCTGATTGTAATGCTGACAGCAGCGGCGGCCTATGCTCTGCTCCTGCAATGGTCCTACTATGACATGACTGCGTGGGGCACCAGATTACCTTCCCTTTGGCAGACTCTGCTGGATTACCGCACCTACAACTTTGTCATGTACTTTTTCTATTTTATGCTGGGCGCGGTATGTGCCTATATGACGGACACGTGGCGGGGACTAGCTAAGCAGACGTTGCCGTGGAATGTATTTGTCTTTATTGGTCTGTTCATGCTCATGGGTCACACGATGCTGATCCAGTCGGGCGATACGATGAATCTGAATATTTCCACCTATCTCAAGCCAAGTACCTTTGTGCTGATTGTCTCACAGTTGCTTTTGTTATACGGATTACTGCTCCATTTGCAAAAAGACCAGCGCTCCGAGCCGTTCCGCCGCATGCTGAACTGGATCGGACGTTATTCCTTCGGGGGATATCTGGCTCATGCACTCGTGCTGGCCTTCATATCCTACTTCACCCGCCCGCTTTCACTGGGCGATCATCATTTTACGGCGACACTGCTTACGTTTGTCGTCGTGGCAAGTGTTTCTCTCGGCATCAGCTGGCTGTTCGCCCATCTGCCGGGAGGCAACTGGATAGTCGGCTCCAAAGGCAAACAGCGCTTGACCTGGCCGTTTCGGTTTCAGCCGCTTTCCTCCAAGCGCACTTCCAAAGGCACGCAGGAGCTTGGCTCATAGAAAAAGAGATGCTATAACACTAAAAAAGGCCGACACTTGGCCGACCTGATCCATCTTCAATACAACTATGAAATAATTACAATTCTCCCCGTGAAGTACCTATACGAACTGCGAGTTCACCAGACATGTAATCATTACCTGAGGTAAGGCTTACATAAAACTTACCGGTAGACCAAGCATTCGAGCTAACTTCACTATAAGTCTGGCCAGGTTTTACAGTTCCAGAAAGCTTCTGCGTACCTGATGGTGAACCTTGATTTACGGAAAACTTAATTGGTTGGTTGCCGTCATTACGTATCCACACCTTAACATATCCATATCTTGAAGGAATTTCAAAATCCTCTGTAAGCTCTGTATTACGAAGAGTTCTATTGACCACCGATTTGGTTTCCTGAGGAGTAATAACATGATCTCCCGTTTTTGGCGTATTCACAGCTGTTGATTCATTTGCAGACTGAGTCACTTGTACTGAGTCTGATGTAGCTGGGGCTAGATCGGTCGTAGCTGCGGCAGAAGCAGTTAATGGAATGGCAACGGCTAAAGACATAACAGATAATAATGAAGCTTTTTTAATCCTTCTCATATTCCTAGCCTTCTCTCTCATGAAATTGTGTTGTACCTAAACTGATTTCAACTCACTCTAATTAAATGGAATGAATAATAAGTGACCACCTCTTTCCAAGACAGGAATGGTCTTTATTAATCAACTCCCAGTATGTATAAGCTCCAATTATGCTATATGACTAATAAAGAATTTCCAAAAGTACAGCAATATCATTTAGCAGCTATACTTTCTACAATTATATGTCTTATTTTACATTATAAATTTGTTGTCATTTTTCAATAGGAATTTGGACAATCGTACCCATCGCTATACAAAGTGTGTATCTCCCCAATTCAATAACATATTATTACATGTGTATGTACATGTATTTTATTTTTAAATTAGTCATTATATAGAATAATGAAAAACGTTATGTGGGAGAAGTCACTGTTTTCAATAAAAGGAATGGGGGGATGGACTGAATATAGCATCGTCGTTGTCAATGTTTTGGATCTAACCATAGTGAGGTAGATTTCTGGTGAAACATACGGTTGTACTGATTAATCAGTTCATCCAAAAGCATAGACTGCTCAAGTACACAAGCGTGTCCGAAGCCATACTCTTCGTAAAGATCATGCAAGTGTTGTCTGGCGTATTCCATCTGTTGAATTAACGTTAACGTTTCATCCCTGTTCATCCTGCATACCTCCTAGTGAATCTCATTTTAGGAGGTAATGAACAAATACTTCATATCTTTTTTTGAGCCAAGAAATTACAAAATAATCCAGAAAAAGACCAGCAATAAGCTGGTCTATTGGTGAAAATTGATTAAGCTGTGCCAATATGTCCATTAGTTTGGATTGTACTAGAGCTTGGAATTCCAGTTAGAACTGGTAGTGCAAATACCAGTAAAAAGCTAGTTGTTGCCAAAACTAAAGCCATCTTCTTGATCATTTTTCTCCCACACCTCCTCATAAGCAGAATGAAATTGTGCCTGCGTATTAGGATCGGCATACTCATTGAAACGTAAAAATAAGCCTGCACAATTAGAAACAAGTAATACATGGTTAATTATACCAGCTTTTTTCAATGCGTCTATTAAGCATTTAAACCCATAAAGGTATCTTCCTTTAAATAGATTGTATTTAGCTAACTTATACCAGAATCGTACAGTTTCTTCGAGTATAACTTGTTGCTCTGTCAGTGTATTTATATGTGGTTGATTTGTATACGCTGCAATTTTGGGTTCAAAGTGATGAAGAATATGGTCAATGTCGATGTTGTGCCGATTAGCTACTTCTATAACGTTTAACAGTTCAGCAAAAATATGTTGTTCTCCTGATATATAGGCGACGTAATCCGGAAGCACGCTAATATCTCCAGACATAAGCTTATTAACGCAGGTATTAATTTTTGACCATTGCTGGAATTTACCTAGCCAATAAAGCGTATCAGAGTCCTTCTCCTTCACCCAACTTAGATCGGTATAACGACGAATGTGTTCTAGTGCCTGTTCATGATCTCCTTTTGCATCGCAAGCAGTAGCACACAGAAGTTCTGCGTAAGCTATGTATACAAACAGCGGCCTACTTAGCTTTTTTCGTGGCTTTGTCCCTTTTCGCTTGGAGTTGTGAGCCCAATTATATTGGAGCTGTCCCATTCGACCCATTCGGTGTGCAAATTCTTGAACCTTGTCCCACAGGCTTAATGATCTGTACACGTTTGCTAAATCTTTTAAAGCATCTAATTGCTCTATCTCGTCCAAGCGATCAACAAAAGGGGCAAATTCGGTGGCAGCTTGAAGATTGACAGTTCTATCATGCCCGATATTGATTTGGAACAGGCGATACTGGCAGATCGCCAATCGCTCTGAATGCTGGTGCTTCTCACTTTCAGCCACCTTCTTGTACAGGTATGCCGCTGCTTCATTGTAGCCGTCTTTGTACACATTTTCTGCAACATCAAAGAGCGACGGCGGATAAGTAGGGTTATCCAACAACAGAACTACAACTCGCTGCAAGCAGTCCAGTCGCCCTAGCTCAATGCATCGGTATAGGAAGGGACAGATCTTTTTCCAGTTGAGTGGAGATTCTTCAATACACTCTTCAATGTAACGTTCGTAAAAATAATCCAGTGGTAAATTCATGCCCGCAGTAATGCAATCCAATTGGTGAACAGAAATAGAACGATTGCCCGTCACAATGCTACTAACTGTACCTACATTTAAATCAATAATGCGACCAAACTCGGTCATAGTTAAGCCTTTTCGTTTTAGATAGGTTTGAATTTCTGCTCGTATCGTAGGTGTGATTTCCATGGATAAACCACCCTTTCAGCTTTTTCATAGGATTCCAATTTCAAAAAAAATTATAGTTTGGGAATGTATAGTAAAATCTATCATTTTGTCTATCCATGACAATACCATCTTTTGGCACAAAAATAAATACTATTATTTTATTGCTTTTTATCTTTTTAATAGGAGAGTATTGGATGATGGCTGTAAAAATGACAAGGAATTTAGAAGCTTTTGGTAGACTCGTAATTCCCAAAGAAATACTCATAACCTGTGATATTTGCGCAAATGATGCTATAGAATTTTTCACAGATGAAGAAAAAGGTATCCTATCCCTAAAAAAATACATTGGTCAGTCTTGTAAGTTTTGTCAATCTACCGAAGAATTAAGTTACTTTAAGGGTTCTCTTATATGTACAAGCTGTAGATATGTGCTCAAGAGTCATCCAAAGCCCGTGTAAGTCAGCTCATACCAAATATTGTTTGATCAGACAGGTGACAGTTAAGAAAATAAAAGGAGAAGATCACTTGAAAAATACAGGTATGACACGTCCCTTGGATACGTTAGGCCGGATTGTTGTTCCTAAGGAAATGCGAACCATTATGGGTATTGATGTTGGCGATCCTTTAGAATTTTATGTAGATGTTGAAACTGGATTTTTGAGTATGCGCAAGTATGTTGGAGTCGCCTGCAACTTGTGCAATGCGGTTGAGTCTTTAACCTATTTCAGAGGTTCATTTTTATGTAAGAAATGTATACACGACCTGAAAGGTAACATAGGTGTGAGTCCAATACCTGTTCCTGTTGTTAAGAAACCGTACAAAGAAAAAAGAGCAAATCGGTCGTCTTCAAAAGAATTGGCTGCACAACTACGAGGACTCATGAGAGAGCATCCTACAGCCAAGCAAGGCGACTATGCCAAATGGCTTGGCGTGTCACAAGGCCGTATTTCACAGCTTAAAAAGCTGTTATAGGCATCGCTCAGCATTATCCACATTTTAAGGGTGATATGAACCGTGCAAGTAATTTTTTAGAAAACTTAAAAAAATACGAATGACTCGTTGTATTTATCGACGCCAAATTGCCTATCTAAGTGAAGAGCGAAATTGATACAAACACCACAAAAGAATGTGGAGCCGTTCTGGTGTTTGCTACTCCATCAAATTCACTCTCAATAAAACAATTGGAGGCGTCTAACAATGGGTTTTCACATTCTTGCTAATTTTCCGGCTAATCGGGATTATAAAGGTATTCTGAAAGTATACAACGACAACGGTACACTGGTATTTGGTCCTGTCGAAGCTTTGGGTCGCGGGTCAAATGATGAAGCGAACGGTGGCGACCATACCAACTGGAAGCGTAAAAATGCAGATATTCCTACTGGTGTAGCCAAATGTAAAGTTTATGCTAAGGGTTCTTCGGAGTATTCTTACGGTCCCTACAAACGTGTATGGCTAAATGAAGCAGTCAGTGGGAATTTCTTAATTGCTGCACAGAACGGTCGGGATGAGATTATGATCCATGGTGGAGATCCTGCTCCAAGCTCTTCTGCCACTTGGTATCCATTACGCCCAACCTATGGCTGTATCCGACTCTCGAATAGTAATCAGCAGGCACTGATTCAAATCTTGGAGGCAAACGGAAGTTCCGGAAAAATTACAATTTCCGAGGTTTAAAAAAACAGGGCGGGAGCAAATCCCGCCCTTCTTGCTTGTCAATTTACTTGGTATTTATCAAGCTTTAACCATTGTTGAAATTCTTTTTCACTTATTTTTTTAACAGTCTTCACTTTTTTAGTGATCATAGAGTACGTATACAGTCTTTTTTGATCGGATGGATGTTCACTTATATAGTTCAATTGATCCCCATTTTTATTCCATAAAATCAAACTTGTACTAATGTAATCTGTTTCTCTAGGTAAAAAAGTAAACGTACCTTTGGGGGAATCGTAAATGGCTATGGAGCTTCTGGCAGGATCTCCGTATGAGAAAGCCAGTTGATCTGCTTTTGGTGACCAATTATAGGAATTTATTGTTTCAATATTTTTCTTGCCAGCAGCGCTTAAATGGTCATTTAATATTATATGCTTTCCATTTTTCATATCTATTAGCAGCACCGTCTCCCCTGCGCTACGTCGTGTTTGTATAGCGAGCCAATCATTTGAAGGTGATACTGAAATACTCGATATATCACGCAGCTTATCATCAAAACCATCTGTTTTGATTGTGTAGACCTTTTCCCCTTTTTGGATCGTTATGGATGTAATAACGCTTTTTTCAGAGCCTGGTACATTTTTTAGCTCTGTTTTTTTCGCCGTTACCGTAATATTCTTTTCTTTCCAAATCACTTGGCCTTGGCTCTCGCTCTTTTTAAATTTTGCTATCGACTGATATACTGATGGATTTTGGGTTCCTGCATTAGCCATAGAAATACCACTTAAGCTGCCCACAAGCACTATGCTCGACAGGAAAGCAGTAGCATATTTTGCTCTAAAATTCTTCATTGGAATAGCTCCTTTAAAAAAAGTATTGACCTACAGATATTTAGTGCCACAATTTGTTCCAAGCCTTTCCTAAAATGATATCTATATACATAGACGATCAAATCGAAATTTTGTTGCTTTCCTCAAGGATTTTACAGATAAATTTTGGATGGAGCATGGCGGATATGTGGAGGATATCATCTGCTGAGGGCAGTCATAACCGCTGCCTTACTCTGACGGAGAGGGGAATTTTAACTTAGTTTTCATTCACCGAGGTTGAGGGGGTCCCTGGCTCCCGCTTCAATTGGGCTTCATGTGGAGCCACGGACTTACGGTCGAATGTAATCGGGCCTTTACGGTTCACGAGTCGTTTCAGATCGACGGTCATTTCATTTTTCAGCTTGTCAATGAGCTGTTCCTCTTTGATCCCTTTGCTTTTAGCAATATCGGCCAACGATTTGCCTTGTCCCAGCTCATTCTCCAACCGGGCAGGAGTGATACCCAGAAGCTTGGCGATTTTCTCGTTCAGATGGTAATTCCAGCCGCCTGGCCCTTTACCATGTCCGTGTCCATGTCTATGAACATGTCCTTGGCTTGATGCGTTGGGAGCAGGAGCTTGCAATGGGTTGCCCGGTTCAGTACCGGAAGCTCCGGCTGCCCCCGCAGTCCCATACATCATCACCCCTCCATATAGAATAGCAGTGGTCAATTTCCATTGGTTTTTCATGATGCAGACCCTTCTTTCGTCCTTTTTCTACTATATTTTCTCTTTCTGCTTTTTTTATTCACTCTACAGATGCTCGTAAATTTCTTAATGTAAAAATAACAAAATGTTGAAAATTGCAATCTGTTTTATAATGGCGGGTAACAACTAGATATCGCTATAAAATTATCTATAAGAGATGCAGGTGATAGCGATGGAATGGTATTTTGCATACAAAGATGAATTGGAAATTGTTTTCCGTCAAGCGGAAGAACGGACAGCCGCGTTTCCTGCTCCATTTCAGAGTCAGGGCTTGGACTATCTGGCCCGTTTTAATCCGTTAAGGGAAGACAGCACGCGCAACTACATATGCTACTTGCTTCCGTTCTGGCTGCAGGAACTCACCGGGCTGGCTCCCGAAATTTGCCGTAAGCTGTCACTCGGCAACGTGTTCGTCATGGCTCATTATTTGATTCAGGACGATGTGATGGACACAGCGGCAGACAACCGCAAAACGCAACTCGCTTTAAGCCAATTGTTCTATACCGAATGCTTGGACATATACCGGGACCTTTTTCCGGCGTCCTCTCCTTTTTGGACGTATGCCCGAACGTATATCGGTGAATGGGCCGTTAGTGTGACATCTGAGGGTGCAAAGGACTTTTTTCAGGGGGAACGACATCAGGTGGCGCTGAAAGCCAGTCCGTTAAAAATGGCTGGCACGGGCGCTTTGCTGCTCGCTGGGCGGGCCGATCTGATCCAGGCCATTACAGACATGACAGATACAGCGCTGGTTGTACTTCAAATGTCGGATGACTGGGCGGACTGGGCGGAGGACGTGGAGGAAAATAGCTACAACTGCCTATTGTCCCACATCAGCGCCGAGCAGAAGACGGCTTATCGCGAAGGACTGGGACCAGAGCAGATTCGGGAGGCGATTTATGTACGCGGGGCGCTTGCCAGTTACGTGAGTATTGCCGATCAAGCGGTCCAGCAGTTGGAAAATCTGGAGCCTGACATCCCTGGACTGCGTATGTTCACACGTTCTATCGCAGAAGAGCTGGGTGAAGAGGCGGCAGAAATTGAAGCCGGACGTTCACATTTGCGAAGAGGCGGACTGGATTTCTGGCTCTCCAAAAATATGAAACAATGCTAGATTTTTACGAGTCTTTCGTGGTATACTGACTAGGTAAATATAACCAATTGAATGAGAGGGTGATTTTTGGTGGCTACTGAAGTTCTTCAAACACAGGTCATTCAAAAAGCGTGGGAGGATGCCAGTTTTAGAGAAAAACTGATGACAGATCCCAAGTCTGCAATCCGTGATGTGTTAGGAGTCGTTATCCCCGATCACATCCAAATCAAAACATTAGAGGAAACACCCGATCAATTTTATCTGGTCATCCCTCCAGACCCTTCAGGTGTGCTCGCTTCATCTCAAAAACCACGCTCCATGTGGTAAATTTGTTTTTGTAGGCTTACTGGTTTTATAATCGTCACACCATGCGGGTGGGTTCGGCAAGCTTCCTTCCATTTTCCCTAGCACAAAAAGCCGGATATTATCCGGCTACAGGGAAGCGGATGGTCGCTTCTGTTCCCACCCCTTTTGCACTTGTAAAAGAAATTTTGCCGTTCATCGTTTCAATAATCCGAAAGGTCACCATCATACCTAATCCTGTGCCTTTGGTCTTATTGGAAAAGTAAGGCTCACCCAGTCTGGACAAGGTCTGCGCGTCCATTCCTTCGCCATTATCCCGAATATGAATAACAGCTTCTCCGTTTTCCACATAGGCCCATATATGAATATGACCCTGATCTCGCAAGGCTTCAATGCTGTTTTTAATAATGTTGATGAACGCCTGCTTGAACTTGGAGGAATTCCCGCGCACTTTGATTTCCTGGGGAATATCCAAAGAAATTTTGCCGCCTTGCAAATTAGCCATCGGACTGATGATTCCTTCAATATGCTTAAATTCATCCAGGATGGACAAGGTTTTGGTTTGCTCAAATTCAGGCTTGGCAAATGTCAGAAAATCAGTGATAATCCCGGAGGCACGATCCAGCTCTTCCAGCGCGATTTGCAGATAGTCTTTGTTTTTTCCATCCTCCTGCTTGCTCATCAACTGGAGAAATCCACGAGTAACCTGAAGCGGATTGCGTACCTCATGAGCTACAGATGCAGCCAGATCGCTAATAATCTCCATTTTCTCCGAACGCTGGAGCTCATTATTGAACATCTCTAGCTCTCTGGAATACCGAACCACCTGCTTATGCTTCTCTGCCAGTCTTCTGCCCAGAATCGCAATCAGTGCCAGCACAAAGCCGAATACGCCCCATTTCCACATAATCATATTGTAGTGTCCGTCCCTGACGAAGAACCAGGTCAGTTCACCGATGGAAATGACTGCGAAAAATGCAAAGCCTATGGATAAAATAATCGCTTCGTGATCTCCCTTAAGCGCCATGCGAATCGAAGCAAATACCAGCAATACAAGTAATGCCACGAGTAAAACACACAGGATGGTTACACTGAAAAAATAATATATATTGTTTAACCGTTCCTGTACCCCTAAATTCACAATCATCATTGTAAAGCAAAATAAAGAGTAAAATGTCAGCACTTTTCTAAATTTGCGAATCAGTATGATCGAGTTAATATTTTGTTCAAAAAAGTAAGCTAATGAGGGTAGCAGAATAAACAACCCTACATCAAAAAGCTGTAAATAAAGCTTGCCGTAGCTGCGATAGAACGTATACAGGAAGGGTGAATACGTCACGATCATCAGACCAATAGACAGCACGATTGCGCTGAGGGACAGCCACATTGCCATGCTTGGACGGAACAGAAAAAATGAGCAGATCAGCAGCACCAGAGCTATAAATATAAAGGTACTGCCCAGTACGATATCCAGAACATCCATTCTGACCAAGGTTCCCAGCAAATCACGATATTCACCAGTCATCACATTTCCCATAATGCCCAGTCTATTCTTGCTGCTTTCCGTCCATATGTATAATGTTTTACCGCTGTCTTCCGGTTTAAGCGGGATCAGAATACGATTATTTTCATAATTGTACCCGCGATAGGACTCATAAAAATTGATGCCGTCCTTATACAGCGTAATATGTCTGCCATAAATATTTTCAAAAAGCACCGCTGGCGTTTCATCATTCAGCGTTGGGAGCTGAAGGCGAATCCAGGCAGAGCCAGTATTTGCGGGCTGCCTGAACAACGCTGAATCATCATTAATATGCATCCAAACTTTGCTTGGGTCCTGCACCTCATCGAGTGATCCATCCTCCCCTTCCACTCCCCATCTCATATCCCAGGAGGATATCCGGGTTTCCATTTCAGGGGTCGTTTTGGCCGCATACGTGGGTAGGCCTATCGACAACAGTATTACAATGACCGCCAGCAGGGCGGCGACAGCTTTGGGCACAAGCCTCATGTTAAGCACCTCAAAGTTACATAGTAGGATTCACAAAAATGTATGTTGTTTATCATTTTTCAACGTCTTGGAATAATATTATTCTATACGATGATGTTCATACCTTCTTCATAAGAAGGGTATCATGTTCTTTCCACTCATTTTTTGTCAAATCTTATTGATTATGATCATTTCCTGTCCTCTTATCATATCATAGCAGTTACCGAAAAAAACGTTCATTGGGAATGGCAACATCCCGATTTCGCATGATTTTAACCTCGTACACACACACTAACCCAAGGTTTGATCGTTCTGCCGTTTGGGTAAGGTCGGAATAAGCAATAAAAGAACAAAGGAGCTGGAGTACGATGGCAAACCGAGATCATATAAATGATGAGCTTCATGACAACGATTTTGAGCCTTCCCTACAAAATGCAGAAAAGAATTGGGAAAACCTGACCGAAGGACCGGATACTCCACTGGAAAACGTTCCCGATGCCGATGATTTTTCCCCCGACAGCCCCATTGACCCTTCCGCTCCAGCGGAATTTCTACATGGCACGGATTTACTGAATGGTGCCGATGGGGATGAAAATGACGAAAGGAGTTGAGATCCGTTATGTATAAAGATCCCATGTCTCAGGCAGATATGGCATACAAACGCTACAAAGCCTTGAATCCTGTGGAAGAGGATGACCGCAGGTCTGCGGACAAGTCCAATACAGATGATACCGAGCACTATCTTGTCGAAAACATTCCGCGAGGCGTCGCATCGGCAAAGCCTGTACCCAACGACCAGGCATGATCAGGGAACACATATGGAAGTAAATAGGGTGTCTCCGCAAGTCATACAGTTGATGAATGGCTTGCTCGGAGGCACCCTATACTCCTTTTTATGTAGAGTTGTAGTGACTTAGTGATCGGTATGAAACGGATTTCGCCATTCCATCAAGGCCGCATAATTACGCGATTGTTCATCATCCAGATAATCAGGCATGATACCAACAGGCACCCGCCCGCAACGAAGCAGGAACGTTAACACCGGGTCCTTGAGCTCTCCGGATACTACTGCATCTACATACGCTTCTGCGCTTAACTGGTCTGTATGATGCTGATAACCGGGCATACGTCCCGCGCCCAGCAAACGATCCACTCCACGCTCAATGACAAGATGGTATAAGGAGAAAATCAACCACTTGCCCAGCCCCAGTCTACGATAAGCGGGACGAACGGCCAAGTCGATCACATACAGCGCGTTACCGTCCTCACGATGGGTACGAATATAACCATCGTCCGCAATTTCCTCCCATGTATGCTGGGGATGCTCGGGATCATAATGCATCAGCAGGCTGGTCACCGAACCCGCCAGTTCCCCTTCAATTTCCACACACAGCGCTCCGTCTGCAAAATGCTCAACCTGACTGGCAATCTGCTCCCGGCTCCACAATAGCTCCTGCGGATAGGGCGGCGGAAAGCTCTCCTGCTGAATACGCAGCAGCCCCTCATAATCGGCTATGGAATAATTACGGATGACCGCCCGCAGCGGGCGATCTCCGTCAAAGACAAACCATTCTTTGCGATACATGACGACCTTCCTTTCGTTAGCTCCAGTCTGTGTACAAATCCGTACGGCGGTCACGCCATGTGGTCACTGATCCGCGCTCACGCACATCATACAATAGCTGCAAATCCAGATCGGCGGTGACGATCATATCGTTGTTTAACTCACCTTCCACCATAATGCCGCGTGGCGGAAATGGAATATCATTTGGTGTAATGACTGCCGCCTGTCCATAGTTGGCCCGCATAAAATCAACCGTAGGCAAAGCGCCTACAGTGCCTGTCAAAACTACATACACCTGATTTTCAACCGCTCTGGCGTGGCTTGTATACCGTACCCGGTAAAAACCGTGGCGATCATCCGTACAGGATGGACAGAAAATGATATCTGCTCCCTTCGCCTTCGCCATGCGTACGATTTCGGGAAATTCAATATCATAGCAGGTCAGCATCGCTATTTTACCCTTGGATGTCTCAAACACATTTAGCCCCTCGCCGGGAGCCATATTCCATTCGTGCACCTCAGTGGGTGTGATGTGAATTTTGTCCTGAGTGACTACACGTCCGTCCGGGTAAAACAAGTGTGCCGTATTATATAAACGTCCGTTTCGCTGCACCACATGCGTACCACCGATAATATGCATCCCCGTCCGGCGGGCGAATGAAGTGAATAATTCAAGATAGCGATCTGTAAAATCCGGCAGGTCGTTAATGGTCAGTGCCTTGCCTTGACGGTCACCAATCGACATGAGCTGGGTCGTAAAAAACTCGGGAAACAGAACAAATTCCGCACCAAATTCCTCGGCTGTTTTGATATAATGCTCCGATTGAAGGGCAAATTCCTCGAACGAATCAATCGTATGCAGATGGTATTGAACCGCCGATACTCTGATTTTGCTCATAATTCCTCCTTGTACATAACGTCTTTTAGATGGCAAGGGATTCCCGTTGCTGTTCACATTATAACCGATTCAAAACCGGGCGAGAACCGAACCTGACAAACAGGTCTTGCCTTCTGCACCTACTTTGTTTAAAATAAGGACAACTCTTTTGAATCACATGAACAAAGACATGGACGGAGATAAGTAAACGTCTACCGGATTTCCACAGAAAGGTACGTATTGCTGAGAGCGTACCGAAATCCCGCGTTGAAATTCACTCCCGAGTCGAGCCTTGAACCAGCATAAGATTCATTTCTTATCTGCATTAGAGGTTTCCGGAAGCCCCCGTTACGGGCATCAAGCTCAGAGGTTGCTACTGTCGTCTAGAATGACGTTGACGACTTGTATGTATACTTCTGTAATTAGGGTGGTACCACGGCATTCGTCCCTTGCGGCGAGTGCCTTTTTGTGTTATTTTCTGAAAAAAGGTCTATGGATTGACAGAAAAAACAATTTTTATTCGTGAAAGGATGTTATGTATGTCGACAAATGAAAATTCTTTGGAGCTGCTGCGGGAACAGCTCGATGCTACCAACCTGCAATTGCTGGAGCTGCTGTCGCAGCGTGCTGAACTGGCTGGACAACTTGGTCAATTAAAGGAAGCTCAAGGGGTGCCTGACTTTGATCCGGTGCGCGAGCAGCAAATGCTGGACAAGCTGATCGCCGCGAACCGCGGACCGTTCGACGACGCTACGATCCGCCAGCTGTTCAAAAATATTTTCAAGGCTTCGCTGAACTACCAAAAAGAAGAACACAAAAAGCATCTGATCGTCAGCCGCAAAAATCAGCCGGATAGCACGGTCATCAAGGTGAAGGACACGCTCGTTGGTGGCAAAGCCTCCGTTATGGTTGCAGGTCCCTGCTCGGTGGAAAGCTACCAGCAAACCCGTGAAGTCGGGGAAGCTCTGAAAGAGGCAGGCGTTCCGATTCTTCGTGGTGGCGCGTTCAAGCCGCGTACGTCTCCGTATGATTTCCAAGGGCTGGGCATTGAGGGTCTGCAAATTCTCAAACGTGTAGGCGATGAGCTGGGACTGGCTACAATCAGTGAAATCGTCGACCCAAGACATTTGGAGGAAGCGATCCAATACATCGACATCATTCAAATTGGTGCGCGTAACATGCATAACTTCGAGCTGCTCAAGGCTGCCGGCGAAACAAGAACTCCGATCCTGCTCAAACGCGGACTTGCTGCTACAATGGAAGAATTCCTGCACGCCGCGGAATACATCGTTTCCCGTGGCAATACGCAAGTCATGCTGATCGAACGCGGTATTCGTACGTATGAGAAATGGACTCGCAACACGCTGGACATTTCCGCCGTGCCGATTTTGAAAAAGGAAAGCCATCTGCCTGTTCTGGTCGACGTGACCCACTCTACAGGACGTAAGGACATCCTCGCTCCTTGTGCCAAGGCCGCACTTGCTGCTGGGGCTGACGGGATCATGGTGGAAGTCCATCCGAACCCGGCAGTCGCTTTGTCTGATGCCCAGCAACAGCTGAATATTCCTGAATTCCACAACTTCCTGTCCGAAGTAAAAGAATCGGGTTTGTTCAAAGTGAACTAAATCGCTTTCATTTTCTCGGATTATGATGTAATATCAAATCAGGATTGTGACTGATAATGCAGGCAAAACCTAAATACATGTATGCTCAATTTCTTTTTGACGCATAATGTATTTAGGTTTTTTTTATACCTAAAACTAGATATAAAACCATCCATGTATATACAGTCTTAATCCTAAAAAAACATCATGTGTACGTTCAGGAAGGGGAAAAGAAAATGAGAGAAAGAAAATGGTTAAACGTTTTCCTATTAGGTATGATATGTATGTTGGTCATCAGCGGTTGCAGCGGCGGAAAAGCTCCTGCTGTTGCAAAGGATGAAAAAGCTGCTCCAGCCAAAGAACAAGTGGACAATAAAGTAGAAGCTAAAGCGACGAAGGCTAGAACCGTTATTACAACCGATGGAGAAGTCGATGATATGAATTCAGTTATTCGCTTCCTCCTCTATTCTAATGAAATGGACTTGTCCGGTATCGTACTGACCAGTTCCGTGTACCATTATGCAGGTGATGAAAAAGCAGGCATAAAGCCATTCAGATGGACTGGAACTCAATGGGTAACGGATATGATCGATGCTTATGGAGAAATTTACCCTAATCTAACGAAACAAGCCGAAGGATATCCAAAGCCTGAATATATTAAAAGCGTGACCAAGATCGGCAATATTTCATACAAAGGTGAGATGGACAAAGAAACAGAAGGATCTAATTTCCTTAAAAATCTTTTCCTGGATAATGACAAAAGAGATTTATATGTACAAACCTGGGGTGGCACAAATACGACGGCCAGAGCTTTAAAATCCATTGAGGACGAATACAAAAATACAGCTCAATGGGCTGATATCCAAAAAAAGGTGAGCGATAAGCTCGTTCTTTATATCATTTTGGATCAGGATGACAGCTACAATAAGTACATTGCAAAAAATTGGCCGAACATCAGAATTATCAATGATCAATCTAACTTCTGGCATTTTGCATATGCTTGGAAAATGCACACGGAAGAAGTCAACAGCAAGCTACATGGGGATTGGAACTTCAAAAATATCCAAAATGGTCACGGCAAATTGCTCGATATGTACGCTTTGATGGGCGATGGAAAAATGATTCCCGGTGAATTGGCTGAAGAACAAAGAGGCAGTGAGGCTTATTTAAAGAAAAATCCACAATATGATAAATATGATTTTATCTCTGAAGGAGACTCTCCATCATTCTTCTACCTGATTGATAACGGTCTGCGGAGTATGGAAAACCCAACCTATGGTGGCTGGGGCGGTCGTTTCGGTGTGGTTAACGATAAATTGTTTAGAAATACCGTGTTAGACTATGATGTGTATACGAAAAAATTCGAGGCGGAATATTCGCTGATGAGATGGTTTGATGATATTCAAAATGACTTTGCAGCTCGTGCAGATTGGGCGATTGCATCGGACTATAAAGATGCCAATCATAATCCAACTTTAAGCATTAAAGAAGGATTAGATGTAGCAGCTAGTCCTGGAGAGAAAATAACACTGCATGCAGAAGGATCAGACCCGGACGGCGATCAATTAACCTACAAATGGTGGAGATATTTTGAAGCCGATACGTATGAAGATTCTAAAGTAAAACCCGCGGAAGTGAAGCCTGAATTGCTGGGTAACATGCAGCTTGGACTTCATAGAGAGGTCGCCAAGGGTGAGAAATTAAATACGATTGACCTGCAAGGCAACGATACAAATACGGTAAGCTTTACAGTTCCCGCAGATGCCAAGTCTGGAAATACGATTCATATCATCGCAGAGGTACAAGACAATGGAAAGCATCAGCTAAAACATTACCAACGTGTGATTGTAACTGTAAAATAACGGACGGAACGTCCAATCGAGTAGGAGGCTACCCA
>NZ_JBITPI010000031.1:0-15568 GCF_050467745.1 Paenibacillus sp. NRS-1781 | reverse complement strand
TAAAGACTGATGCTGTACTAGCCTTTTGCAACCAGTCTTGCATAAATGGCGTCTGCGGAATGTCCGATATGGTGCCTCATCACTTCCCGCGACTTCTCAGCATCTCGTGCCCGAAGTGCGCTCAGAATTTCCGTATGGACGTCGTAGTTCACCGTCCGAATCTGATCGTCATAGGGCATGAGATCTAGCGATGGGTTAATTTGGGTCCGAATTTGCCTCACAGCGGCTTCACAAAATGGGTTGCCCGATGCCTTGGCAATGGCTAAGTGAAACTTTACATCCAAGGCCCGAAACCATTCTCGGGTACAGTCTGCTTCAATACTCTGATCCAGATAATGCTGAAGCAAGTCCAGTTCATCTGTGGTGATCCGCGCAGCCGCTAAAAAAGCACCCTCAGGCTCCACAATCATCCGATATTCAAAGACCTTCAGCATATGCTCCCAATCTTTTGCGATTTCTGCCCGGCTACGTTTATGAGAGTTTGCTGTCACGGGAAGAACAAAGGTCCCTCCCTTGGCACCTACTCTCTTCTCAATGAGCCCCTTGGACTCCAATTGGGATAGCGCCTCACGGACTGTAATTCTGCTGGCATTGAATATCTCTGCGAGTTCCCGCTCTGTTGGTAGCTGCTCCTCGCTAAGCAACTCTTTTAGAATAATAGCCTCTTCCAACTGCTCTCTAATAAAATCACTCACTTTTTTAGCTGATACTTTTTCAAAGTGCAGAGAAGATGGGATTAACATATCAACACTCCGATCCGTAAATCTTTAAGGTCTAAACCTTATACCTTTTTCGAGAACAAAAAAATATAAATCTGTTGTTATCATAATGCCTAGTAAACCTATATGCAATACTTTTTTTCTAATATTTATGAATGATTTTGTAATAAATATTAAAGAAGTAGCGCCTTTATAGAGCTGCTTCTTTAATATTTCACATTTTTGCGGGATGACAAAGACTGAAAATTCCACTCCTAATCTTTGGCCGGTTATCTATAATCAAAATCTAAAAGTTATACAAAAATCTCCATTTAATTAAAAAAATGGACATATCTATTTTTTGGAAGAAATCATTAGATATAATTCTATTTGAGTTCTTACTAAAAAAATATTTTCAATCACCATTAAAAATATAATTTTCGAAGGCTGATTCCGTATGAATAGAGCCATTTAACGCAGCATCCTTAAAGTCACAATCCATAAAACGACAATTGCTTGTCTCGACACGTCATCCCCTACTCAACCAGTGGTACTTTTCAAAAAAAACGATAGGGATCTCCTTTCTTTTTCTTCCTCTTTACATTTTGATTACATAAAACTATCTCTCCCTTCATATACGAATACTACTATTATCTATGTGTTAGCCGATTATCATCGGTAATCTAAGAATAAATAATAGGGGGTACTTTATGTTAGGCCATTTTTTCAAAAAAATATTACCTATCGTTATGGTGTCATCAATCACATTTACTGGCATTGTGTCAGGAGGAGCTTCTACGCAAGCAGCTTCAGACACAAAAAAAATTAAAAATGTAATTTTTTTAATTGGTGATGGCATGGGGCCATCCTATATTTCTGCCTATCGGTATATGAAAGATAACCCGGCAACCCCTCTCATGGAAAAAACAGAGTTTGATCCGTATCTTGTAGGTGCTCAAACGACGTATCCGGAAGACGAGGCTCAAAATATAACAGACTCTGCTTCAGCTGCCACAGCAATGTCTGCCGGTGTTAAAACATATAATGCTGCCATTGCCGTAGATAACGATAAAACTGATGTCAAAACGGTATTAGAGCAAGCGAAGGAAAACGGGAAATCTACCGGCTTAGTTGCAACATCTGAGATCACTCATGCTACTCCTGCAGCATTTGGCGCACATGATGTTAGCCGTAAAAACATGAACGCTATTGCTGATGATTACTTTGATGAAAAAATTAATGGAAAGCACAAGGTGGACGTCCTGCTTGGTGGTGGACTAAGCAATTTTGTACGTAAAGACCGAAACTTAACTGAAGAGTTCAAGAAAGCCGGTTACGGTTATGTCACTGATCGGGAAGGATTGCTGAACAATAAAAACGATCAAATTCTCGGTCTATTTGCCCAAGGTGGACTAGATAAAGCAATCGATCGTGCCAAAGAAACACCTTCTTTAGAAGATATGACTAATGCTGCAATCAGCCGGCTAAATAAAAATGATAATGGTTTCTTCCTGATGATTGAGGGAAGCCAAATCGACTGGGCAGGTCATGACAACGACGTGGTTGCTTCCATGAGTGAAATGGCGGATTTTGAAAAAGCATTTAAAGCAGCAATCGACTTTGCCAAGAAAGACGGCAATACATTAGTCGTTGCAACTGCAGATCATTCTACTGGCGGATTTTCGGTCGGTTCAAATGGAGAATATAACTTTAATGCAGCACCCATTAAAGCAGCAACGCGCACACCAGATTTTATGGCCAAAGAAATTGTTGCTGGTGCAAGTGTTGAAGATACACTTAAGAAATATATCTCCTTAGATCTCACAGAAAGTGAAGTTCAATCGGTCAAAACTGCTTCTGCTACAAAGGACGAAGTTAAAATCGATAATGCCATTGAAGCCATCTTCAACACTCGTTCATTTGCTGGCTGGACAACAGGTGGTCATACTGGAGAAGATGTGCCAGTCTATGCTTACGGGCCAGGGAAAGAATTGTTTGCGGGACTTATCGACAATACAGATAATGCAAAGAACATTTTTGATATTCTGAAAAAAAACCCTATATAAATTGAACTCACTGGCCTATTGTAGATATAATGGCCCCCCTAAGCAAAAAAGATCCCGATATATCATCGGGATCTTTTTTGATGTTTGTAAAGCTATAATACTGACTGGTTCCATACATTTTTATCACCAGACAGCCTTTGTATCAATATACTGCCCTTACTCAACCGTTACACTTTTCGCCAGGTTACGTGGTTTATCCACATCATGACCCAAAGCGAGGGAAGCATAGTAAGCCAATAACTGGAGAGATACAACCGAAATCGCAGCCGACAGGATTGGAAGTGTCTTCGGAATTGCAAATACCTGATCCACAGACTTCAACAACTCAACAGCGTGCTCTTCGTACGTAATCGCAAGAACGTCTGCGCCACGTGCTTTCACTTCCTTGATATTGCTCACGGTTTTCTCCAACACGGATTCCTGTGTTACCAAAGCGATAACCGGAATACCGTCTTCGATCAATGCCAGCGTACCATGCTTCAGTTCACCCGCCGCATAAGCCTCGGAATGAATGTAGGAGATTTCCTTGAGTTTCAGGGAGCCTTCCTGTACTACAGCATAGTCCTGACCGCGACCAATAAAGAACAGGTGCTTGTGGCTCGCGATTTGCTCAGCATAGGCTTTGATCGCATCTGCTTTACCCAGCATTTCTTCCACTTGCTCTGGCAGTGATTCCATAGCAGCCAACACTTGAGCTACTTGCTCATCCGTTTGTGTGCCACGTACTTGAGCCAGATACAGACCAAACAGGTAAAACGCAACCAACTGCGAAGAATATGCCTTGGTGGAAGCTACGGCAATTTCAGGTCCTGCCAGTGTAACCAACACATCATCTGCATCGCGGGCAATGGAGCTGCCAACTACGTTTGTAATCGCCAGTACATGAGCGCCGTTCGCTTGTGCTTCACGCAGTGCTGCCAACGTATCGGCAGTTTCACCGGATTGACTCACTACGATTACCAATGTCTCTGGTGTTACGATTGGCGAACGATAACGATACTCGGAAGCCACGTCGTTTTCCACCGGAATACGAGCCATGCTTTCAATAACCGTACGACCAATCAAACCAGCATTGTAGGCTGTACCACAAGCAACGATTTGAATATTGCGAATATTTTTAATTTGTTCTTCTGTAAGCTTCAACTCAGGAAGAACAACTCTTTTAGTTTCATTGTCGATTCGGCCCAACATTGTGTCACGGTAAGCCTTAGGCTGTTCGTGGATTTCTTTCAACATGAAATGCTCATAGCCGCCTTTTTCCGCTGTTACAGCATCCCATTCGACATGAATCATTTCCCGAGAAATAAATTGGCCTTCGATTGTCATTAATTCGACGGCATCACTGGTCAAAACAGCCATTTCGCCATCGTTCAAAATAAATACATTGCGTGTATATTTCAGAATAGCGGGAATATCGGAACCGATAAAGTTCTCGCCTTCTCCCACACCGATAACCAGCGGGCTTGCTTGACGAACAGCTACCAGCTTATTAGGCTCGTGCTCTGTCAGCACACCCAGTGCAAAGGCACCGCGCATAAAGGTAATTGCTTTTTGTACCGCTTTGACGATATCTCCTTTATATTCACGCGCAACCAGATGGGAAATAACTTCCGTATCCGTTTCGGAAATAAAGGTATGACCTTCGCTAATCAGCTGTTCTTTCAGCTCCAGATAGTTCTCGACAATCCCGTTATGAACCACGGAGAACTTTTGGCTCTCATCCAAATGCGGATGGGAGTTTTCGTCTGAAGGCTTACCGTGTGTTGCCCAACGTGTATGCCCGATACCTGCATGGCCTACAAGCGCCGCACCATCCAACTTCGCTTCCAGATTCGCCAGACGACCTTTAGCCTTGGTTACTTGCAGTCCTGAATCTGTAAGCACAGCAATACCCGCAGAGTCATAACCGCGGTACTCCAGCTTTTTCAACCCGTCAATCAATACCTCTTGCGTATTCTGATCACCAATATATCCTACAATGCCACACATATTCGTTATCCTCCCGATCATCATTTCATAGGACGACTCATCACAGGACTAACGTGTGCGGTAGATTGCGGAATAAAGTTCATTCATCTATGAAGTTGTCAATGATAACTATAGAAATTACAGGCATCTCTTCACGAATGTAACGAAATTCCCAAACCGCGCACGCCAATGATGATGGCCGCACATTCATGAAATGAATCTTATAATTTAGGTTATAAAATAAAAGCATCTATCGGTGCGTTGTGTAAACAGTTGCCTGCTTATTTTCCGCTGCCGATTTACGGGTCGATGCCTCACCGGAAGGTCCCCGCCGAATGTTTCGAACACCTTCACCTCGTCAGCTCGCTTTGCCGTGAACCCATCTGTGAGCAACATCATCCAAATTGAATGGTCTGCCTCACCAACAAGTTCCCCCGCGCAAAATCAAGCTCTGGCGCTTGTATTACATTACCTTACAACCCTCACTTTCTCTTTCTGAGTCACAGCATCCCTATATTATATTCAGCTCAGCATCATTTGGCAATGACACTTTATTCATATTTGCAAGTTCTGGTAAGTATTCAATTAAAAATAATATTTGCAAACGCGGTCGCCTGTTTACTTTGAACAGGCAACCGACGTTTACAAGATTTTAAACCAATTCTTTTTTTACAACATCTACGATCTGTCCTACAAATTGCTCCAGCTCATCCTTATCCGGACCTTCAGCCATAACACGAATAAGCGATTCTGTACCGGAAGCACGGACCAATACGCGTCCATTATCGCCCAATTGCTGTTCCACCTGCTCAATCGCTTCTGCAATGGCAGGATTGCCCTCGTAATTGCGTTTGTCCTGTACACGCACATTAACCAGCACTTGCGGATACTGCTTCATGAGTGATTTCAGCTCACTCATCTTTTTACCGGAAGCTTTCAGGGTATCCACCAGTTGAATCCCAGTCAACATACCGTCGCCCGTCGTATTGTAATCGAGGAAAATAACGTGACCAGACTGTTCACCGCCCAGATTAAAGCCGCCCCGACGCATTTCTTCCATTACATAACGGTCACCAACCGCAGTTTTTGCAGTCTTGAGCGCCAGCTTTTCCGTTGCTTTGTAAAAACCAATATTACTCATCACAGTCGATACAATAGTGCTGTCTTTGAGCTTTCCAGCGCGGTTCAGCGCATCCCCACAGATACAAAGGATATAGTCGCCGTCTACCTCTTCCCCGTTCTCATCAATCGCGATCAGACGGTCTGCATCGCCGTCAAAGGCCAGACCAATGTCAGCTTTCAATCGACGCACTTCCTCTTTAAGCTTCTCAGGATGGGTTGAGCCACAATGATCGTTGATATTCAGCCCGTTTGGCTCCGCACCGATGGTGTGAACTTCGGCTCCCAATTCCGTAAAAAGCTTCGGCGCCAGCTCATAGGCCGCTCCGTTCGCACAATCCAGTACGATTTTGAGCCCTTCAAAAGAATGGCTAATCGTTGTTTTTAAAAACTCCAGATAATCGTAGCGAGAATGCTCGTCTACAACAACCGTACCTAATCCGCCACCGATTGGACGAGGCAATTGATCTTCTTTCGCATCCATCAGCTCTTCAATTCTTAGTTCCGTTTCATCTGTCAATTTAAACCCGTCGCCGCCAAAAAACTTAATGCCGTTGTCTTCCACCGGATTGTGGGAAGCCGAGATCATGACACCAGCGTCCGCTTTTAATTGACGTGTAAGATAAGCGACTCCCGGCGTTGAAACGATACCCAGACGAACCACATTAGCCCCGATAGACAGCAAACCGGCTACAAGCGCCGATTCAAGCATCAGTCCGGACACCCGTGTATCCATACCAATAACGACAGTTGGTTTTTCTACATTCCCTGCTAAAACATATCCGCCGCAGCGGCCAATGCTATATGCCAGTTCTGCTGTAAGTTCCTGATTAGCAATGCCTCGAACACCATCTGTACCAAAATATTTCCCCATGTATAATGACTCCCTTTTTTGTCTAATGAACCTTAAATATTTACTACAGATAAATCATGTTATGGCTGACTGCTCTCCGGGGTTCCATTGGCAGAAGAATCTGCGCCGTTTTGAGGATTTGTTTTGTCCTCCGCAGCTGCACTGTCCCCGGAGTTTGCATCAGAGGAGCCGCCTTGGCCGCTCTGGCCCCCCTGTGGCCTCTCCTGCCCCTTATTACCACTACCGGAAGGGGTTGATTCATTCCCGCTGCCCGGATTCGTTACAGCCGGCGTTGAAGGGCTCTCAATGTTTACCGTTGCCGTTAACCGGCTGGCGTTTCCGGATTGCGTAATGTATTTGGGCAGGCCTACCTTTAAAGTAACCTCATGCTGACCAGCCTCCAGACCACTTACGTCTGCGACCAAACTAATATCATCGTTGGTTAAATTACTGATCATATCCTGCGGCCCCTTCACGGTAACATCCATCGTCTTGTCCGCAGGCGTTGTAATAGTCGCAGTCGTCCCATCTCCTGCCCCTTGCACAACAATCGGAATGCCTGACAATGTCCGCTCCGCATCGGTCACCTGATTAGAAGGGGCAACTGTCACCTGAATTTGTATTGAGCCAGGCTCGATTTTATCAGAACCGACGGGCGCTGCCAAATTAGCTTGAACTGTTTGGGTCCCTGCTTCCGTTAATTGGCTCAGATCGAGTGTAGCCGTAACATAGGAGCTAAGGCTATTCAAAACATCCTGCGAAGCGTAAACGACCGCTTCTTTTACATTTGCATTAACTTTGGAAAGCGCCAAACCGTTCGGCAGCTCCCCGGAATAGACAATCTTCACAGGCACGGACTTCGTTTGCTGGGTTAACGGGATTTCAACAGACACTGTGGAAGGCTCAATAACCGCTCCTGTAAGTTCCTGTCCCTTTTTGTTGTAAGCCTTCAGCTTCACCCGCTTCTGCTCAAATTTCTCCGAGATTCCCTCCGTATCCACAGCCCCCTGCACCGCAACCACTGTACTCAACTGGCTTTTAGGCAAGGTGACCTTCACCGTTTGAGGAGCAACCACAGGCACTCCAAGCTGCAATCCTGTATCCGGTTTACCCTTGGAAACAATAGAAACATCAAATGATTTCGTTGCCTTTTCCTCAATCGTGACCGTAACACGATTAGGAGTCATAGACACCAATTCCAAGCCATTCGGCAGGTTCGCTACGAGCGGCAAGGTTTTAGTACCTGCTCCTAACCCACTCAAATCCAATTGAGCCTGGTAATTATCTGCGAAAAAAGAAGTCAGCACAGAGCGCTGTCCTCTAACCTCCATCTTCACATGGTCAGTATCCATTGTAGATAATACATATTTTGACTCATCCAAACCACTGGTTTGAATGCCTACATTATCAATCACTTTATTATCATAAGAAACGGTCAGCGTGGACGAAGGCGTGCCTGTGTCCAGATGAACCAATCCCCACAGCAAGACGGCAACCGCGAGTGCCAATATTTTAGAAATCGTATTGTTGTTAATCCATTTGTCCATCATGAATTTCCACGGCCTCCCCTCCGATTCCAGAATGAGCCGCGTTTTTCCTTCAAAGATGGTGTCGGCCGCAGCTCCTCATACAGCTTGGATATTAAGGATTCTTCCTTAATATCGCGCACGACCTGTCCATTGATAGCCAAAGAAATTTGCCCTGTCTCCTCTGATACCACCACAGTTACGGCATCCGTTACCTCACTCACCCCAATCGCTGCCCGGTGACGAGTTCCCAGTTCCTTGCTGATAAATGGATTTTCCGACAGTGGTAAGTAGCAGGCCGCAGAAGCAATCTGATTATTTTGAATAATGACCGCACCATCATGCAGGGGCGTATTTGGAATGAAAATATTGATCAGCAACTCGGAACTGACCACTGCCTGTGTCTTGATACCGGACTCCGTGTATTCGTTTAGCCCCGTTTCGCGTTCAAATACGACCAAAGCCCCTATTTTTCTACGTGATAAATAATTCAGCGCCTTAATCATTTCCCCGATTAACTTGTTTATCTCCTCATCATCCGCAGACGAACGCCCAAACAGCTTGCCTCGCCCCAGTTGCTCCAGGGCACGACGCAATTCAGGCTGGAAAATAATGAAAATAGCTACCACGCCGAAGGTAAACATCTGGTTCATCAGCCACTTGAGCGTATACAAATCAAACCACGTACTAACCGCCCAAATGAGCACCAGGAACAGAATTCCTTTTAGCAATTGAACTGCACGCGTTCCACGAACAAGTAAAATAAGTTGATACATAATATAGGTTACGATCAGAATGTCGATAATATCTTTAATAGACTCTTTCCAAGTCAGGTCCGCGAAATAATCCAACATGCGCATGCCCCCGCAATTTTCTGTAGTGAGTAAGTGTAATATGTACACAGTATGCTCTCTCTATCTAGGTTATAACGATAAGGCCCGCGTTGCAAGCCGCACGACAAAAGAACCACTAAAAACAGTAAAATAAAGTACAAATCGCCATCTTTATATACAAAAAAAGCGCCTTTTCCAGCGGAAGAGGCGCTCGATATCATTCTTGCCAGTTCAAGCTTCTTTTATGGAGAGGACGTACCTCCGAACAAATCAGTAACTTTATACCAAATCCAATCCAAGGTTTGATCAATACTTTTGACCTGTCCTGCAATATGTGCTGTGGACGCTTGATAGTAGGAACCGTCGATCACAGTTACATTCCCTTCCACATCGCCATATACCCGAGCCTTACCATTTTGCACGGTCAAATCTCCAGCAATGGATTTACCTTCAGGTACTATCACAGTATCTCCTTGAATAACAACCTGATCCAGATGGCTTCCCTTGACTACCAATTGATGGTCTGTGGTTGAAAAGCTTGCCATACTTGAGCATATAATAACAAGAAAGAAAGCAGCGGCCGTAACAGCCGGGTGCCTTTTCACCCAAGTCAGCATAGGCACCATTGGTGCTCTCCTATGCGGCGGCAAAGCATTCATAATGCGAAGTGTCAGCTCATCCGATACACACGGCACTTGATGCCGTGTACCATAAAGCATCGCATCCGTCCGCTCCAGCTCTTTAAAACGCATGCGGCATTCCGGGCAGGTGAACAAGTGATGCTCTAACTCCTGTTTGTCCTGCTCAGACAGGTCGCCATCCAGATAGTCATGCATAAAAGAGACGGCTTGTTTGCAATCCATATGAGCCAATCCTTTCTAATATTCTTCCGTGTTCCTCTACATAACATGCTCCGGCTTAGAAACTTTGCTCACTTTACATACGCTACAACGAGCAATATGTTTCACAAAAAAACATCTGTGCGCGCACTTTCCAAGATCCCGAACACATGATTTACAGCTTGTGCTCCAATTTTTTGCGTAGAAAATCCCGGCCCCGGTGAACCCTCGTCTTAATGGTAGTGACCGGAAGATTAAGCACATCGCTAATTTCCTGCAAGGAAAGCTCCTGCAAGTAACGTAAAACCATAATCGTCCTGTATTTGTCTGGAAGGCTGTCAATGGCATCATGAATCAGGGATTGTGTCTCGGACAACAGCGTACGCCCTTCGGGTGTAAGCTCTTCGCTAGCGAGCATTGCATACCCATCGACACCTTCCTGCTCATTCATCTCAGCATCCAGTGAGTATGTAGGCTTTCTCCTTCGCAGACGGTCAATGCACAGATTCGTCGCAATCCGGTAAATCCATGTGGAGAACTTCTGCCCATGGTCATATTTCTCCAAATTACGATATACACGCAAAAAAGTTTCCTGCACCAGATCCTCCGCCTCATGGCGATTCCCAAGCATCCGGTAGGAAAGATGAAAAATCCGATCTTTATATAACTCGACTAGCTCCGCAAAAGCTCGCTGATCACCTTTCTGCACCAGCCTAACCAAGCGGCTTTCCATATTATCCACTCTATACTCCCCCAGACTTGCTGATGGGTTACTCATTACATTGTTATGATAATTCATCGTAGTTCAATTTAATCGGAAAATCAACTGTAGCGTTGACACCAATTGGACTCCTGCTCCGTCATATGCATGCAAACAGCACAATCGGGCCCCATAAGCGCCCGATTGCCTGTGTTCATGCGTCAAGCTGTATCAGCCCGTGTTTCTCAGCCCTGCGGCAATTCCGTTAATGGTTAACAGCACCTCACGTAGCAGCTCCGCATCGTCCCCGTTCTGGTCACGTAGTTCGCGTAGCTCACTAAGCAACTGAACCTGCAAGTAGCTTAACGGATCGACATAAGGATTACGCAATCGGATGGACTCTTGAATTACCGGCACATCGTCCAGAATTTCCGATTGTCCTGTTATTTTCAAAATCAGCTCGGATGTCAGCTTGAATTCCGCTGAAATTTGTCCGAAAATACGCTGGCGAGCCTCTTCATTATTGGACATCCCTGCATATTCCTCTGCAATCAGCAAATCCGCCTTCGCAATTGCCATTTGCAGTGTATCAATAAGGGAGCGGAAGAAAGCTGATTCCTTGAACATCGTTTGCAGCACCTTGAGGTTATCCTCATTGTTCTGATAGAAGCTTTGCAGCCCTGTTCCAGCCGCGTACCAAGCAGGTAGCAAGTAACGGCTTTGTGTCCATGCAAAAACCCATGGAATGGCCCGCAAGTCCTCAAAACGATCACTGTTCTTACGTTTGGATGGGCGAGAGCCGATGTTCAGTTCGCCCACCTCAGGCAATGGCGTTGATTCCTTGAAGAAATTGAAGCAATCCGGATCGCGGAAAATCAAATCCTGATACTTCTCCAGCGATACCTCGGAAATACGGGCAATGATCTCCTCCCAGCTCTCCTCGAACACTTCCTTCTTACCGGAACGGTTATACGCCACTGCGGTAATCAGAGCTGACGTTGCCTGCTCCAAGCTTCGATAAGCGATACCCTTGAGCGAGTATCTGGATGAGAGTACCTCACCCTGCTCCGTAATCTTGATGCCGCCTCCGATTGTATGTGGAGGTTGGGCCAAAATGCTACGGTTAAGCGGCATTCCTCCGCGTCCCAGTGCTCCTCCGCGTCCATGGAAGAACTTCACTTTTACGCCGAACTCATTAACCACTTCCGTAATGCTGTTCATCGCAACCCGAAGCTCCCAGTTCGCAGTAACCACACCGCCGTCCTTGTTACTATCTGAATATCCCAGCATGATCTCTTGGAGCTGATCCATTGCTGCTACAGATTTGCGATATACAGGCAAGTTCAGCAGCCTTTTCATAATACTAGGGGCAGCATGCAGATCGTCTATCGTTTCAAACAAAGGAACGGATTGCAGTGTACATACGACTGTGCCATCTTTCTCGATACGGAACAAACCCACTTCTTTAGACAGCACCATAACTTCCAGTAAGTCGCTTGCTCCCTGAGTCATACTGATCAAGTAGCTTGTAATGGATTTATTTCCAAATTCCTCCTGAGCCAGATAAATCGTACGATACACATCAAGACACTCCTGAGTGCTGTCACTATATTTCAAATACGGCGACGTAATCGGACGAGGCTCGTTCAGCAGCTTTTCCAGCAGGTCTATCTTCTCTTCCTCAGGCAGCTTGCCATAATCCGCAACAATATTCATTTTAGAAAGGATTTCAGTCATTGCATTTTCATGCTCCTGACTATGCTGACGTACATCCAGCGTAGCCGTATGGAAGCCGAACAGCTCTACCTGACGAATCATCTTCTGAATATAAGTATCTGCCACATAATCCGCAAAATGATGACGCAAGCTGTCATCAATAACGTTCAGATCCGCAATAAGCTCTTCAGCAGAACTATAACGTTCCTTCGTGCCCTGCTTACTTTCATCCAGGATATTATTCACCTTGGCTATCATATAGGCCAGCTTGATGCGGTAAGGCTCTTTCTCGTTATGCCACACTTCCATCTTTTTAAG
The DNA here is from genome assembly GCF_050467745.1 of Paenibacillus sp. NRS-1781. NCBI lineage: Bacteria > Bacillati > Bacillota > Bacilli > Caryophanales > Paenibacillaceae > Paenibacillus > Paenibacillus sp. NRS-1781. The sequence continues at coordinate 2,932 of NZ_JBITPI010000031.1, read as the reverse complement.
CGTAATATGGTTCCGGTCTTCCTCAATAGAAGCCAGCAAATCATCAGAGACACGTATAATGCTCGTGCTAAAGCTCAGATAACCCATAAATTCCTTCAGCGTGTGCTGATATTCTCTCACAGCCAGCTTACGCTGCATACGTAACGTTTCCCAAGTAACATCAGCCGTAACAGACGGGTTGCCGTCCCGGTCCCCACCGATCCAGGAGCCAAATCTCAAATAGGTCGGAATATGCCATTTCTGCTCAGGATAATATTTGCCTAAACATCGTTCCAATTCTTGGTATACGTCAGGCAGCACATGAAACAAAGTCTCATGAAAAAAATACATCCCGTTTCTAACTTCATCTAACACAGTTGGTTTTCGATCACGTAGCTCGTCTGTCTGCCATAGCGTAATCACTTCATTCAGCAGATTTTCCCGCACCAGTTCCCGCTCCCTCAAGGTGAGCATAGGATTATCCAACAGCATGACGTCCTCGGAAATGCGCTTGTGAATGTCCAAAATCACCCGTCTCGTGGCTTCTGTAGGATGTGCAGTCATAACCAGCTCCAGAGAAAGCTCCTCCAGCAGATTGCTAACGTCCTCAGCAGAAAATCCACCCTGCTTAAGCTCCTGAACAGAACTTTCAATGGAACCACGTTGAACATCTTCACCAGCAGAATGCTCATAGTCCCGTTTGCGGCGGATACGATGATTTTGCTCGGCAATATTCACTAACTGAAAATAAATCGCAAACGCGCGAATAACCTGGTGACGAATGTCCGTATCCAGTCCACTAACGATTTGTTTAAAATTCTCATACAACTCCGGCTGATACCCGGCACGTAACGATTTACTTGTCTCACGTATCTTTTCCACGATATCCAAAAGTTCGTTGCCACCCTGATGAACCAAAACCTCACCAAGAATATTCCCCAGAAAACGAACGTCCCGCCGTAGCAGATTGTTGGATTGGTTTTTGTTAGCGGTTAACGTAAGCTCAGTCATGCTTTTCCCCCCATCTGATCTGTTCACACCAAATACAGCTTTGTTGCAAAGGTACGTATACACACGAAAATTGACACTTTCTTAACATCATACAATAAAAACGAGTGAAAAGCTGCAAAATTTACAGTAAAAAGTCATGTTTTTAAAATACTTTTTTTGAGAATATATTGGTTTTTTATGCACAAAAATGAAATTTAATAAATGAAATTACTTTATAGCCTAGAGATCATGAAAATTTATGCACAGGTGTTATAAACAGCATGATTTCCGAAACAAAAAATTATGCATCATTATGTGCATATGTTTATTATTTGTTGACAAAGTGAAACCCAATAGGCTTCTATCCACAAAGATATACACAATTCAGCCATAATTTCAATATTTTCGAGCTATTTTTCCTTCCAGACTCAGATATATCTACAAAAAAAGAAGCCATTGTGTACAACTCAATACAGCAGCCTTGGAGTTATCATCATGAATTCAGATCGTTAATGGTCATAGGATTCCTATATCGAAGGATTTGATCACAAAATTAGCCTTACTACAGGAGAAAGGGATACGTAAAAGGGGGAATGCGGGAACTGGGTGTTAAAAAACAAGCGCCTATGTACAATATGCACAAGTCATCCCCAACTGTGCATGACAGGAGATTTTCGCAATAACCTATACACAGAGAAAGTTCATGTCATGTGGACAAAATAAAAAGAAGCCTCTCGGCTTCTCTGTAATCAGTAAGCGGGTGATGGGAATCGAACCCACGCTATCAGCTTGGAAGGCTGAAGTTCTACCATTGAACTACACCCGCAAATTAGTATCGGGATGACACGATTTGAACATGCGACCCCCTGGTCCCAAACCAGGTGCTCTACCAAGCTGAGCTACATCCCGACATATAATTTTTTAGAAAATGGCGCGCCCTGAGAGATTCGAACTCCCGGCCTTTTGATTCGTAGTCAAACGCTCTATCCAGCTGAGCTAAGGGCGCAAATATGGAGCGGACGACGGGAATCGAACCCGCGACCCTCGCCTTGGCAAGGCGATGCTCTACCGCTGAGCCACGTCCGCAAAAACAAGATGCGCGTGGAGGGACTTGAACCCCCACGTCAAAGACGCTAGATCCTAAGTCTAGTGCGTCTGCCAATTCCGCCACACGCGCATGTAATAAAATGGTGAGCCATGAAGGATTCGAACCTTCGACACCCTGATTAAAAGTCAGGTGCTCTACCAGCTGAGCTAATGGCTCTTAATGGCTGGGGATATAGGATTTGAACCTATGCATGACGGAGTCAAAGTCCGTTGCCTTACCGCTTGGCTAATCCCCAATATGCATATGATTCACAATTCCCCAACATTTCAACCAGGTAAGAGGATGAAATATGGTGGAGGCTGAGGGGCTCGAACCCCCGACCCTCTGCTTGTAAGGCAGATGCTCTCCCAGCTGAGCTAAGCCTCCATACTACCCTATGACCCGTAGGGGAATCGAACCCCTGTTACCTCCGTGAAAGGGAGGTGTCTTAACCGCTTGACCAACGGGCCATAACACAAGCTCTCAACCGGGTTCGAACCGGTGACCTCATCCTTACCATGGATGCACTCTACCTGCTGAGCTATGAGAGCAAATGGCTCCCCGAACAGGACTCGAACCTGTGACAACTCGATTAACAGTCGAGTGCTCTACCAACTGAGCTATCAGGGAATAGTAATCATAAGGATTCGCTTGGCGACGTCCTACTCTCCCAGGACCCTGCGGTCCAAGTACCATCGGCGCTGGAGGGCTTAACGGTCGTGTTCGGGATGGGTACGTGTGGAACCCCTCCGCTATCGCCACCAAACATGAATTTACATCGTAAATTCTTCCGTACGGGTATTCAATTCATCACTAATTGTGTGAATGAATATCCATGCGCTTGTCGTATGTATTTTCTACATACCTTCAAGGTTA
>NZ_JBITPI010000030.1:0-43821 GCF_050467745.1 Paenibacillus sp. NRS-1781 | reverse complement strand
CATCCAGTAGAGCGAAGAGCCCATGTATTTATGGAAATTTCAATCCACGCACTCATATAGAGTGCGACCCGACGATCAATTGATTCGATTCATGCAGACCGTGATATTTCAATCCACGCACTCATATAGAGTGCGACTTTGCTATTATGTATTTTCCGATTGCTGAGGCATTAATTTCAATCCACGCACTCATATAGAGTGCGACTTGTTACTGCCGCTGATGCGTTTTGAATTACTGCTGATTTCAATCCACGCACTCATATAGAGTGCGACTTCCTCAGACGGCCGGGTATCTCCGCTCGGGTGATTGTGATTTCAATCCACGCACTCATATAGAGTGCGACTCTGCAATTCGATCGTTCAGCTGATTTATGGTTTATTTCAATCCACGCACTCATATAGAGTGCGACTTCACTACAACCAAGGTAAAAGTTACTCGACTAAAATTTCAATCCACGCACTCATATAGAGTGCGACTTTTTGTGGATCGAGGAAATGGCTGAATTTAAAAGTATTTCAATCCACGCACTCATATAGAGTGCGACGAGTTGTTTATAACAGAGAAGGTGAGCATTAAAATTTCAATCCACGCACTCATATAGAGTGCGACGCATGTACAGTTCTCCGGTCAGGGTTGCCGTCAGTGGATTTCAATCCACGCACTCATATAGAGTGCGACGTTCGAAAAGAGAAACAGGACTTGGCAGGTAGATGATTTCAATCCACGCACTCATATAGAGTGCGACGGATTAAAAAAGTTACTGTAAGTACGAAGGAGGAAATTTCAATCCACGCACTCATATAGAGTGCGACGTTGTCCGTTGGAATGATTTCAGCAGAACCGTCATAATTTCAATCCACGCACTCATATAGAGTGCGACCTTTGATCATTCCACCGTCAATAAAGTCGTCAGATAGATTTCAATCCACGCACTCATATAGAGTGCGACACAGAGCCATTATCAAAATGAGATAGAGCATTAAATTTCAATCCACGCACTCATATAGAGTGCGACTTGACGTTGCTTGATACTCTTCAGGGAGGGGTAGATTTCAATCCACGCACTCATATAGAGTGCGACTCCAAATGATATTTTTGGTCATTCGGGCGAGGAAGTTATTTCAATCCACGCACTCATATAGAGTGCGACGATGAGTCTAATTATGCGTATCAAGGTGTTTTAATTATTTCAATCCACGCACTCATATAGAGTGCGACATTAAAAACTTTGGTTCGATTGAGAATTATATTAATTTCAATCCACGCACTCATATAGAGTGCGACAGCGAAAATGCAGTAATTCATACCCTAACGATATCAATTCCACACATTATCGTAAAAACTGATGCCCAATAAGCTTGAATCAACTATTGACTTTTAAGGTTAAATAGCCATTCCAACACTTTTCGACAAATTTCGAGGTGCGAAGGACCCGGGGTTTTCATGTGCGCTTGGGGTTCGCACCGAAGCGTCTTCTATATGATACCCTATTTTTAGTGAGCAGATCAATCAACTTAGTTTCGACACTGTTTTACCATAAAAACCCTACCATTTTCTTATTTATACGATATAATAAAAGATATGGATAGTTCTTTTGGACTACAGTCACATCGAATTATCCATAACATACATAAAAAGGGGAATACAGATGAAAAAACTTAGCGTATTTATGTTGGTATTATGTTGCTTTTCCATTTTGGCAGCCTGCTCTACTGATCCGGTTAAAAAAGATTTAATTACGTATATCAATGATGGGATGCTTCCCTTGGCAAAAGATGAAACAGCAGTAACTGACAAGTATGAAGCCATGACTAAAGATGATAACGCAGATGATCTAACACTATATAATACTTTAAATGATGAAATCATACCGGAATACAGCAAATTTGTCGAAAAAGTAGAAGCTGTAAAAACGGAAACTCCTGAGGTAAGAGCCCTTCACGAAATCTACATCAAGGCCGTTAATATCCAGAATGAAGCCATGATTACGATGGTAGATGCGTTGGATAAACAGGATCTGAACTTAGTCAATGAAAGTAACGCCAAGCTCAGCGAGAGTAGAAAGCTAAGCAGAGATTTTCAAGAACAACTCAACACACTTGCCAAAAAGCATGATGTGGAAATGAAAAAAAATTAAGATTTAAAGCTCCCATCAGGGGAGCTTTTTCTATATCCCTACCAATACTGGAAGCAAATAACCGCTTTACCCAATTCTCTATCATAAAATAAATAGACGGAATCTGCCCCGAACGCTTGAAAATAATATCCGGTAAAGGAACCGATATAGGTAAAAGTCTTGCCGCTGGCGCGTTTAGGTACATGAAGTAAGTTCGTCTAAAGTTCGGCTGTTCGAACTGGAGTAACTCTTCGATAGATTCACCATATTCCTTTATATAGCTTTGGGCCTCTTCGGACTGAAATGCGATATCATCCAATATACCGTTGATTTCAGTAAAACTCACTCCCCAACCGCTGGATTTCTTTTCCTCAAAAATCACGGGTGAGTTCTTCTACAGACTCTTTGGCATCAACCCTTTTTTCTTTTGTTGAATATCCACCTTATATATATCCTCCTCTATGTTGTATGGTCTATACCCATTTCATTGAATGGTAACAAACGGGTTTGAAATTCGCTATAAGTGGGCCGTCTACTTTCTGTTGTGTTGGTTCAATGCGATTAAGATGGTGACAATTAATCCGATCAACGCAACCAGCAGCGTACCGAACATCATCATTAATGTCAAAGCATCTTTAACCTCCACAGCCCTCACATCCTTTGCAGGAGACTAGCCAACTGCCCACCCAAGCCATTTTGTCGTTAGCGTAGCAACTACACCTATGGTTTGTTATGTACGGGCATACATTTTCTCTTCTACTCTTTCAATCGCTTGAATCAACGTCATGTGAGGGTCCTCATGCTTATACTGAATGGCCTGTTCGCCTGTACCGCCAGCATCACACCATTCCCAGTACATATGCACATCTACGGATTCCAGAAAATATACAGATAAGGCTTCGACCGGATTCATAGCATACATCGCCATAAAGGCTTTATTCGAGAGTTGCTCATAACGCAGGTATTCGTCTTTCATCAGGTAGAGTAGCTGCTGGATTGCCTGTTCATTCACATTGATGATACGACGGATGAACGCATTGCGTCTTTCAACGGTATTCAGTATGATTTGCATAGCATGACGAATCTGCACAGCTTCGGGACTGATTTTGAGCAGGTGAATTAAATCATTAGTGGTTAAATTAGGGTTCCAAGGAGCTGGCTCAATAATCCGTGTCCATGCATCGTTATGCCCTCTTTCAAAAACCTCAATCGCGTCCGAAACATTGACACCGATGGTTTTCCATTTTCGTTGAAGTGCATCCACAATATGATAATAGTGTAGCTCTGCTGCTCCCTGCTCTCCCTTTTCTTGCTCCCACACCTGATTCATGCGTACAATATCCTTGATCGCTTGCACATTCGCTTTCCGTTTTTCAGTCACAGGTATCATCCTCCATTGAAATTCTGGTAAAATAGCAATAGCAAAGCTAAGGGTATGTTCGTTACATCCCTTTGGGTTGGTAATATATTCGCATTGGCGAATAAATCGTATATGCATTATATTATTCGCATAAATGAATAATGTCAATGAGTTTTTAGGAGGTTTCTTTTTCTTGCTAAAATTAAATATAAGACTTAAAGAAGTGTTAAAAGAGCGCAATATGACACAAATGCAACTTTCGGAAAAATCAGGTGTTAATCAAGCGAGAATTTCACAGCTTTGTAAAAATGGGAGACAAGAAGTAAACTTGCTTATGCTTGAAAAGATCGCTCATGCTCTGGAGATCAAGGACATTTCCGTGCTAATGCAGTTTGAAGAAACAGAATAGCGTGGTTTGTGCATGTTAAGCGTAGGAATAGATTAAGGAGTCTGTTTTAAAACAGGCTTCTTTTTTGGTGTTCAGCTTTTTAGGGTGGTAGTCCGAGCAGTTCCACAACTATAAAAAAATTAGTTCATCAAGATGAGTCCATTAGCATTTTAACCAACACAAAAAAGGCTTGCCAAGTTCTACAGCAAACCTTTTTTATGTTTCAAAGAAAAATGAGGAACGTCATAGCTGTGATACATGTGTGGTATGAGAAATACGTGCTTTCAATTCACGTTCCTACATAAGGAGCGACTTGCGCACATTGGGTAAATGGGAGCTGCTCTGTAAGAAATTTCAATCCACGCTCCTACATAAGGAGCGACCTCACATTGGAATTAGCAAAATGGGCTGAAAAGGTTATTTCAATCCACGCTCCTACATAAGGAGCGACTGGGGATTATGATGGTGACGAGACTTGCAGATTTATTTCAATCCACGCTCCTACATAAGGAGCGACAGCACGCGTTACAAAGCCTTACCCAGCAAGGCTTTGTAAACGCTTTTTCGCGAATCTCTTTCCAACTCACCAATAAATGTTAAAAACCACACCTCAAAATCGCTGAATCCCTTATCTGGCGCGGGGTGCGAATGTCCCGGGTATTTCATGTGCGCTTGGGGTTCGCACCAAATTATAAGTCTAATTATCTTACCATACATCGCCCTCTAAGAAACGACGAACTTGCAGATGCGGGTATAGCGCCACAAGCTGAGTTAAAATTCAAAATTTCATTATAGGGAGCAACGCCCATCTGAACCCAACTTGATTTCATTTCAAAATGACCTCTCTGGCAATTTAATACTTTTTGTCAAGCTGCTCTTTTAGTTTTTCTAAATGCTTACTGAGCAATTCTATTTTTCTATGGAATAATTGATTTGTTTTTCTTATTTTGAAAAGGTAGATCAACGCACATGAACATATAAAAATATGAATAAAGCAGAACCAGTAGATCATGGTTACAGATATAGTCCAGGTCCCTATTAGAATCCTCTCCTTACTTCGATTTTGTTAGTTGGGTTGTTTCTGTTAAAATCTCATCCAAACGATGCATTGCTTTGTTTTTTTTAAAAATGTTAATGATAAATATAAGCGCAAAAATGAAGAGCAGAACTTCACTTCCTAAGAGAAAAAGTATAGACATTTCATGAAGAAATAATTCATTAATCATAGAATATACCTCCAATTTTAATTATATTTTACATATAAATATACAATACATTAATATCTAATGATGTTATACCATATTTTGGTAGTTAAAACATAAAAAAAGTTGCAGCATCTGCAATATTGTCTGCTTCTCTTTTATTTACTTTCAGTAGCGCCCGTTAGTTTTGCAAGTGAGGCCCCTAAATAACCTGCACGAACCAATTGATCATCCACAAAAAAGTACATGAGTCCGCTTTCCAGTCCCAATATCTTGGAATAATAGGCAATCGCCTCTTGATCTTCTTCCTCAACCTTCATATCTTCAGATGCCTTTACTTGCTCTTTACTCATCCCCCAGCCTACGTTGCGAAATGAAATTTTACCTTGATATCCCTTATTTTCAGACGCTACCGTCTCATGTACAGTTGAACTGGCGGAGCCTCCTGATGCATTTGAACTTGGAGCACTCTCTGTACTTGTGGTACCGCTCTTGGAAGTAGTACAGCCCGATAGAACGACTCCTGCTACGCATAAATATAACAATACCTTTTTCATAAACTGACCCCTTTACCGAATATATACCAAAACTTTACCATGTCTTTGGTAATGGGTCTATAGTGACAGTCATACAAGCCATTTTTCAGCTATCTATTCCCCAAGCATTACGTTATAATGATCTCAATTATTTTATTCCGATGTGAAAAGGATGATATATATGAATCAAGTTCCAGCCTCGATTCCGCGTCCGCTGGTCAGGACTAATCAATGGGTAATTGTGCTGTCTGTAGTCTTTACCTGGATTACAGGGGCGTATGGGGTGTTAGCTATTCCACTGGTTGCGGGGTTGCTTGGTGTGCTTTTCAACTTCAATCCGGTGATGCGTGTAGCCAAGCTATTTTTAAAGAAAAGCCCTTCCTCATATGTGCAGGAGGACCGGGGACAGCAAAGATTTAATCAGCTCCTTGCCGTCTTTTTTCTGCTGGTGGCTCTGGCAGGATTTACGTTCCAATGGAGTATTGTCGCTTATGTGTTCTCGGCGATGGTGCTGGTGGCGGCCTTGGTGGCTATTCTGGGCTTTTGTGTCGGATGCTTTATTCTCTACCAATGGTCCCAATATCAACATCGGAGAAGAAATCACGTATAGATTGCCCCTCCTTCATCCTATTTTGCAACAATCGTATCCTCAAATACAAAAACAGAAATAGCTATATCTTCCTCCACCTTAATATCCGAAAAGAGGTGCAGCAGTCGGGAATCCATGTAATCCTCCAGTTCTTTGTTGAACTGTACGGGATAGATTTTTTGAACCATTTTGGTTCGGGCTGCATGCACCATCTCTTTCCCGGCAACCTCTTGTGCCAGAAACTTTTCAGAGGGGGTTAAATTACCGTACAGCATCGTGATGGCCATGTTATCTACAAAGGTTGTATGTATACGTTCCGGGCCTTTTCCAAATAGCTCTTTACGTACTTTGCGAATAATTTCGTTAAAACCTGTTTCCTTTCTCATATCGCACCGCTCTCCTAAATCTACTAAAATCCTTGTTACTATTTCCATCATAACCGATTTCTCTCATATAAAACAGAGATCGAAGGAAAGTGATTTTTGGAACATGCTTTGTGATATATCCTGAACTTAAGCAAATAAAACACAGCCTGCCCCATCGGCAGACTGCGTAGGTTTCATATTTCAAACGAGCTAATCCCTCACCAATCGGTTTGAAAGCATCAACATGATAAAAGAGAACAGTATGATGACGGCTACCCAGCTCCAAGAGAGTGTCATATTCCCGGCCTCGGATGCGGTGTAAATCGCCGTAGACAGGGTTTGGGTCTGTTCAGGAATGTTACCCGCAAGCATCAGCGTAGCGCCAAATTCTCCTAACCCCCGGGCAAATCCGAGAATGTATCCCGAGATAAGCGGGCGGTAGGCGAGAGGCATCGTGATGTAGCGAAACACTTGCCACTCGTTGGCGCCTTGCGCGCGTGCAGCCTGCTCTACCTCGGGATCGACGGCTTCAAAGCCTGCCTTGATCGTCCGATAAGTCAGTGGAAAAGCCACAACTACAGCTGCCACCACCGCAGCTCCCCACGTAAATACAATCGTCTGCTGGAACAGGCTTTCGAAGGCTGTTCCGATCCAGCTTTTCCTCCCCAGCAGGATGAGCAAAATAAAGCCAACGACCGTGGGGGGCAAGACGAGCGGAAGAAGCAAGACCGTCTCGATCACGCTGGTTCCCCTCCGCAGCTTGCAGTTCGCCATCATCCGAGCCACCACGGTAGCTAACAGAAATACAAAGATGCTGGCGACGACTGCGACTTTGACGGATACCATAACCGGAGGAAGAAAAGCTGACCAATCCAACGGGACCCCCTCCTTTATAGATGGATGCTATTTTCCAGTCGTTTCTCTAGGAGCTGAAAATCCGTCCTTGCTGAATACGCTCATCGCTTCATCCGTACGCAGAAAATCGAGAAACTCACCAGCTTCCTTGCTGTGTTTCGTTGCTTTTACAATACCTTCTGGATATAGAATCGGAGCATGCAGTTCCTCAGGCACTTCCAGTGCAACGACTGCTTTATCCGATGATTTGGCATCCGTCAGGTAGACGAGTCCCGCATCGACGTTGCCTGTTTCCACATAGTTTAATACCTGTCTTACGTCCTTGGCGAATACCAGCTTCGGCTCCAGCTTGTCCCATAGTCCGGCTTTCGTCAGCGCTTCTTTGGAATACTGTCCAGCAGGAACGGTAGTTGGCTCCCCGACAGCTACTTTCAGGAAGGACGGGCTTGTCAGATCATGGAGTGTAATGCTTTTGCTATCCGTGCTTTTCGACTTATCCTGTGGAACGACTACAACCAGTTTATTTTGGAGCAGTACGCTATCCTTTTCTACTAAAGAAGCATCGGTCAATGCCTTCATTTGCTTCATACCTGCCGAAATAAATACGTCAGCGGGTGCGCCTTGCTCAATTTGTTTTTGCAATGTGCCGGATGAAGCATAGTTAAAGGTAAGTTTGATATCCGTATGCTGCTTTTCATACTGATCCTTGAGTGTATTCAGACTATCCTGAAGGCTCGCTGCGGCAGATACGATGATCTCTGTTTTTGGCGCAGACTGTGTCGGCTGTACAGCAGCCGAAGACGAGCAACCAGCCAACACCCATGCCAACAATCCAACCAACGTGAATATGTACCCGAATCTCATTTTCAACCTACTCTTCCCCTGTCCTATAAATTCCGAAATGGGTCTAACGATGTACACCTCATAACGGTTCAACTCTATTGGGTCAGCCCAAATATTTGTGAACAATAGATCTCGCCTCAGCGATATCCTTGGTGCCATGGATCAGAACGCGTCCATCCTGAAATAGAACCAGCCGATGCGCTCCAATCACTACGGATACCAGATATGGATTATGCTCAACTTTGCCTCCCTGACGGGACAGTAGACGCGCCGCTTCATTCAGATCGCGCACAGCACCGGAGGCAGGGCGGATTTGAACCGTATCACGTCCACACAAAACAGCCGACTTGGATTGATACTCCGATTGTAAAAAAGGATACACCGGATGCTCCCCACACGTTGGGCAGTCGGCTTTCTTCATGGCGCTGATCTGGATCGCCTGATGCTGATTGTTCCACAGATCAAAGGAAATCAGCTTGCCTTGCAGCGCTGAGTCGTCCCCGGTGAGGAGCTTCAGTGCTTCGGCGCTTTGGTAGGCTGCCACCATCTGTACAGCCGGGCTAATCACACCCACCGTATCGCAGGTCGCGCCGCCTAGCGGTACGGTTCCGAGCAGGCAATACAGGCACGGTGTCTGTCCCGGCACGATGGTAAAGGTCGTCCCGTAGCTACCTACACAAGCCCCGTAAATCCAGGGAATTTGGTGCTTGACCGCGTAATCGTTCATGAGCAGGCGTGTATCAAAATTGTCAGTGGCATCTACGATGAGGTCCACACCTGCTGCAATCTCGTCGATTTCCTCCAGCGATACGTCCCGAATTAGCGCGCGGATGTCCACGTCGGAATTGACTTGCTGCAATCGCTTCTGTGCTGCCACCGCCTTCGGCATATGATCACGAGCGTCCGCTTCATCGTAGAGCTGTTGGCGTTGCAAATTGCTCCAATCTACATAATCGCGATCCACCAGCGTCAGTCGCCCGATGCCCGCTCGCACCAGCATGTCCGCATTAGCGGTACCCAGCGCTCCAGCCCCAATGATAAGCACGTGCTTGCTGCGGATATGTTGCTGTCCGGCCGGCCCAATTTTCGTAAACAGCTCTTGTCTCGAATATCGGGCATGAGACGCGTGCGGCTGCGCTTCTACTTCTACATCGACGTCCATGTTCTGATCCTTCTTCATTTCAGACATCGTGATTTTTCGCCCCATGAGGGTTCCAACCTCCTAGCTGATGCCCCTTCCATTCCGAGCCGTCCTCCCACACTTCCTTTTTCCAGATCGGCACGATTTGCTTCAAGCGTTCAATCGCATGGCGGCTGGCTTCGTAGCAAGTATCGCGGTGTGCAGCAGAAACAGCAATCACAACGCTCGTCTCTCCAATCCTCACCGTACCCAGCCGATGTGTAATCGCCGTACGTGTAGACGGCCAACGCTCTGCAATCTCGTCACCAATCTGCTTCATCGTGTTCATCGCCATCGGGACATACGCCTCATATTCCAGCAACACCGTACGCTGACCTTGTGTATATTCCCGAGTCGTTCCATTAAAGGTCAGGGAAGCTCCATGGGAGGGGTCCTGCACCTTCGCGGTCACCTCATCGGCATCAATCGGATCGTACGTAATCGCAAACAAGCCACATGGCGAAACGACCGTTTCCATCCCTGGTGCGGACTGAAGAAGCGTGATTGTATCTGATGGATGTATTAGTTCCTCTGGAGAAGCCAGTTTTTTATTATTCGTAAAAAAAGAACCTTGCAGCTGTGAAGCCGCTTCCGAATATTGCTCATTCAGCTTTTTTCGAATATCTGCAATGGTCACTGTTTCCTGCGGAAACTCCAGCGTGATCACGGATTGACCAAGCTGCTCTGCCATACCCGCGAATAGTTGAATACGGTATTGCATAACCATTTGACCCCCCTCTGCACCTATCCTATCGAACTCGCTTAGCCTATATCGAATTTACCCTCCTGAAACCGGGGGAATGATCGCAATTTCGTCAGCTATACTCACCAGATCCTCCGGTGCGGCATAAGCCTGGTTTTTGGCAACAAAAGAACCCCGCAACTGCGCGGCTACTTCTGGAAAGCGCTCGGATAGCAGGTCTTTTAACGCGGAAATGGTCATCGTTTCCTGATCGGTGGGTACTGTGATGATGGGCCCTCCCATCTGTTCCGCAAGACCGGCAAATACTTGAATATGATATTTCATTTAAATGTTCACCCCCAGAAATGTTCACACTATATTTTAGATTCAACCAGTTCCTCAATCCGCTGGGGATGCGTATATACATTCAGAGAATGATTTCGTATAAAGCCTACCGTAGTAATGCCCAAATCCTCAGCCAATTCAAGCGCAAGCTCTGTCGGAGCCGACTTGGACAACACTACCTCACAGCCAATCTTGGCGACCTTCAACAAAATTTCAGACGAAATACGCCCACTGAATACAATAATTTTATCTTGTAATACAATATCATGCTTGAGGCAATACCCATAGATTTTATCCAGCGCATTGTGGCGGCCAATATCCATTCTCGACAGGATGATTCCGTCCTTGTCACACAGTGCGGCATTATGGACGCCTCCCGTCTCCTGAAACGTGTGCGCCGAATGTTGCATCAAATTCATCAGCCGGAAGCAGTCGTCAAAAGACAGCATGACATGGGTGTCGTTCATTCTTTTTGCCACTTTGGCATCATTCATAAAGTAGAAGCCCTGTCTGCTTTTCCCACAGCAGGAGGTAATGTACCTTTTGGAGTGAAAGTTTTGATAGAACTCATTCATCCGCCGGGTTTTAATATGAACAAAGCCTTCTTTTTCCTGAACCCAAATATCTTCGATATCATCATACCGTTGAATGACACCTTCCGAGGCCAAAAAGCCTACTGCCATATCCTCCACATACTCCGGTGTACAAACCATGGTGGCAAATTCCTGCTGATTGATTTTGATCGTCACCGGATGCTCCGTCACCACAGTGTCCTCATCACGCTTGATCTGACCGTCACGATAACGGAGAATCTCGCGTTTGACCTCAGCTGGCTTTTCCATGTGCTCCACTCCCTTGTTTTGGGCAGGCTGGCGTTTCGGTTCACCCACCGATGTGTGACATTTCAATTTTGGATGCTAATTGCTGCGTATGGTTCAGCCGTTCCTCCGAATAGCGGTCTGTACGCCCTCTCCACACCCGCTCCATGTAAGCTCTTATCTCGTCATCGGACTGTTCAGAACGTAACATCCCCCGCAGCTCGTACCCTTGAGAAGCAAATAAGCATGTGTACAAGGAGCCTTCAGCGGAAATCCTCGCCCGTGTACATGTGGAGCAAAAGGCATCTGTAACAGACGAAATAATGCCAACTTCCCCTTCGCCGTTCTGATACCTGTAACGCGTCGCTACCTCACCTTTGTAATGGGGCGGGACAGGCTCTAGCGGCATTTGCTTATGGATGGCTTCGATGATCTGCTGCTTGGAGACGACCTGATCCAATTTCCAGCCATTGGTGTTACCTACATCCATAAACTCAACAAACCGCAAAATATGCTTTTTCTTTTGAAAATAGTCGGCCATGGGCACAATATCCTGATCGTTGAAGCCCTTTTGCACAACCATATTGATTTTCACCTGCATTCCCGCTTGTGCTGCCGCATCAATACCATCCAGCACGGCTTGCACGCTGCTTCTTCCCCCGTTCATCCGACGGAAGCGATCATCATCGAGCGAATCCAAACTGACTGTCACTCTCTTCAATCCTGCCTCTCGAAGCGTCGCTGCATATTTAGGAAGAAATACGCCATTCGTGGTCATCGCCATATCTTCAACTCCTTCGAGCTGAGTTAACGAATGAATGAGCGAAGCCAGGTCCTTTCTCAGCAACGGCTCGCCGCCCGTAATGCGCAGCTTGGTAACTCCCAGAGAGACAAAAATACGGGAAAGCCGGATAATTTCCTCAAAGGTCAATATTTTTTCTTTTGGCAAAAACGGATAGTCATGGCCAAAGATTTCTTCCGGCATACAATACCGACACCGAAAATTACACCGGTCTATGACGGATATTCTCAAGTCCCGTAACGGACGATTCCATTGATCTTCGCTCCGGTTCGCCATCCCGCTCACCTCAATCCGTCTTCAATTCATTTTATCCAGAACCAAAAAACCGACATCACAACAAATCCTTCGCCATCGAACACATCGAAGAATCTGCTAAATGCCGGTTAATTTATCTACATCAGGATTCTACGAATCCTCACATCATGTGATATAGAAAAATCAAGCTAACAAGCGCTGCGACAAATAAAGTATACGCGATTCCCCACGCACACTCCATTCACGAATGCTCTGCAATAGATTACATTCTTATTGTTAGCAATCCTCGAACGTTTGTCAATGCTTTTTCGTTTTCTCAAACGATAATCATTATCAATTAAAATTTTAATAATGTACCATTGAACTATCTTAAATTTTACGTTATAGTTACACCTGATGACATGCAGAAAATGACATATTCAGGTTATTGATATACAAGCGGTGTGTACCGTCTGTTATTAATACATACGCATATGGCGGATTGGCCTCCAGGACCTAGAGCTTGGTCACTACTCCACCATAAACACAAGTGCTTCATCACGAGCACTTGTGTTTATGGTGGAGTTTTTTTATTTCTAATTTTTACATTTCAAATCTGAAAGGAGTCTGAACCGTGATTGATAGTACGATCAAAATTACATTAAACGGACAGGAACTGAAGACCAAAGATAGCACAACGATTCTTAAAGTCATTAACGAAAACAATATCGCCCATCCCCAACTATGTTATGTTCCCGAGGTCGATCCGATCCGCACCTGTGATACCTGCATCGTGGAAGTTAACGGCAAGCTCGTTCGCTCCTGCTCCACACTTGCTGCGGACGGAATGCATATTCAATTAAACTCGGATCGCGCCAAAGCAGCCCAAACAGAAGCCATGGATCGGTTGCTGGAAAATCACCTCCTCTACTGCACCGTATGTGATAACAACAATGGTAATTGTTCCTTGCATAATACGGCAGAGCTTATGGAAATTGAGCATCAAAAATATCCATATCGGCCCAAGGCTGATCCGACGGAAGTCGATATGTCCCATCCGTTTTACCGTTATGACCCGAATCAGTGCATTGCCTGCGGCCAATGCGTAGAGGTATGTCAAAACCTTCAGGTCAATGAAACCCTGTCCCTCGACTGGGAAGCAGAACGTCCTCGCGTCATTTGGGATGATGGTGTTGCAATTAACGATTCCTCGTGCGTCAGCTGCGGTCAGTGTGTAACGGTCTGTCCTTGTAACGCCTTGATGGAGAAATCCATGCTGGGTGAAGCAGGCTTCATGAGTGGCATGGAGAAGGACTTGTTAAATCCGATGGTAGATTTAATTAAGGAAGTGGAGCCGGGCTATAGCGGTATTTTTGCCATTTCCGAAGCAGAAGCAGCGATGCGTGAAACCCGTACGAAAAAAACCAAAACCGTTTGCACCTTTTGCGGCGTAGGTTGCAGCTTTGAGGTTTGGACCAAAGGCCGCAAAATTCTGAAGGTACAGCCTACCTCTGAAGGACCTGTGAACGGCATCTCGACATGCGTTAAAGGGAAATTCGGCTGGGATTTTGTGAACAGTGATCAACGCTTGACTACCCCTTTGATTCGCCAAGGTGACGAATTTGTAGAAGCGACCTGGGAAGAAGCATTAAGCCTGATGGCCAGCAAAATGGGTGCTATTAAAGAAACGTATGGCGGTGAAGCGCTCGGCTTTATTTCCTCGTCCAAATTTACGAATGAAGAAAACTATCTGATGCAAAAGTTGGCGCGTCAGGTATTCCAAACGAATAACGTCGATAACTGTTCGCGGTATTGCCAATCCCCCGCCTCATGGGGGCTGCAACACACTGGAGGCATTGGCGGCGACAGCGGTACGATTAAAGACATTGCCCAAGCAGGTCTGGTCATGCTGGTCGGCTGTGCGCCGGGAGAAGGACATCCGGTGCTGGCTACCCGTATTAAACGTGCGCATAAGCTGCACGGTCAAAAGCTGATCGCGGTCGACCTGCGCAAGCATGAAATGGCGGATCGTGCGGACCTGTTCATTCGTCCAAGGCAGGGTACAGATTATGTATGGTTATCCGCAGTAACCAAGTACATCATTGATCAAAACTGGCATGACGCAGCATTCATTGAAGAGCATGTAAACTTTTATCCCGAATATTTGAAGTTGCTGGAGAGCTTCACCTTGGAATTTGCAGAGCAGGAAACGGGCATTTCCAAAGAAACGCTGATTGAGGTCGCGACTATGGTCCATGAAGCCGACGGTACTGCCATTTGCTGGGGCATGGGTGTGACGCAAAACATCGCAGGCTCCTATACGTCTATTGCGATTGCCAACCTGCTGCTGGTGACCGGAAACTTTATGCGTCCAGGTGCAGGCGCGTATCCGCTTCGCGGACATAACAATGTTCAGGGTGCTGCTGATATGGGTACGATGCCGGATATTTTTCCGGGTTATCAGCCTGTCACCAACGATGACATTCGTGCCAAGTTCGAAGCGGCCTACGGCGTACAAATTCCAGGCCAGCGCGGACTGGACAATATCCAAATGCTGGAGGCCATTGAGACAGGTGAGCTAAAAGCCATGTATATCGCCGGAGAAGAAATGGCGTGGGTGGATGCGGACTCCAACCATACACAGGAAATGCTGGCGAACCTGGATTTCCTCGTCGTTCAGGATGTATTCCTGAGCAAAACAGCAGAATTCGCAGATGTCATTTTGCCAGCCGTACCTTCGCTTGAAAAAGACGGAACCTTTACGAACACCGAGCGTCGTGTACAGCGTTTATATGAGGCGCTCAAGCCTGTAGGAGACAGCAAACCGGACTGGTGGATTTTCAGCCAATTTGCCAAGCACATGGGATTTGATTGGAGCTACAGCCATCCAAGTGAAATATTTGAGGAAATGGCATCACTCACTCCATTTTTCTCCCAGTGTAATTATGACGTATTGGAAGGCTGGAACAGCTTCCACTGGGGATCGCCGGATGGCAGCAGCACACCGCTTTTACACACCAACGGCTTTAACTTCCCGGATAAAAAGGCGCGTCTTGGTCTTTTCGAATATGTACCGCCTAAACAATACCCGGCTGAGTTCGATCTGACCTTAAACAATGGTCGACTGCTCGAACAATTCCATGAAGGAAATCTGACGACCAAATCGCCGGGTATCCAGCTCAAGCTTCCAAGTGTATTTGTGGAGGTGTCGCCGGAATTAGCCGAGGAGCGCGGAGTCAGGGACGGATCGCTGGTTCGTCTGGAGTCGCCATATGGTGCCGTGAAGCTGCGTGTTCTCGTCACCGACCGGATGCAGGGAACCGATGTCTACGTACCTATGCACTCCAGCAGCCATGACAGCGCCGTGAACCTGTTAACTGGCGGAGCATTCGATGTAATCACCAACACACCGGCTTATAAGCAAAACAAGGTACGAATGCACATTTTGGAGGTCGATGGTCAAAATCCGCTGCCACGTATCAACCCTCGCTACAAAAAGCGTCATCCGCAAAATGGGGTTGAAGTGGAGCGGAAATGGAATCGCCCCGGTTACGTCGATCTGGTGGATCAATAATAAAGGAGGTCAGACTCATGGCTAAGCCTATTTCAATCGTGCGAAAACGTGTGTTGACAGAAGAAGAACGACAAAAGCAATCGCTGGATCAGCTTACTGCTGATCTGGCGGACAACGGGGCGGCATTGCAGAAGACGCTCGAAATTGTGCGTGAGCTGCACGATAGCGGTCTTCTCGAAGCGGCTCAGTCTATGCTGAAAGCCAAGGAAAGCATTGCCAAAATTGCTGTAGGACAAGCGACGCGCAAGCCTGTAACGAATATCATTAATAATCTGATGGGAGCAGCCGGTATGCTGTCCGAGGTAGACCCCGAGCAGATGAAAAAGCTGGTAGGCAGCGTCACTTCCGGCCTGAACGAAGCGGAAGAGCATTTAAAACAGAACAAAAAGATCCGCCTGCGCGATCTCATGAAGGCCATGAACGATCCGGATGTAAACCGGGCGATGGGTTTTGGCATTCATTTTCTCAAAGGGCTGGGAAAAGGCTTGTCCGATAAGTAGCTGAATATAGCGTGGAGGTGGATACAGAGTTGGAGGTTCAGCTTCCACTTCAAACGTTCCTTTATAATACGTATCGGTTTTACTTTCGGCAGGTGCTTAACGGCCAAGGATAACAACAGTAAAAGAGAGCTGGCCCCACCGCAAACGGGAGTCAGCCCTTTTCATGTTCCTTTGATACTTCCCCAACAATCAAACCTCCCTGCCTCGTCTCTCCGTCAAAAATTGCAACAGCCAAATACTATAATTGATAAAAACCAGCGTAAAGCTAATGACCGAAAACAGCGGAATTGTATGTAAAATGGTAGCATAAACGATCCAAATCAACAGAACCACCAACAGACAAATACGGAGGATTGTATTGTTGTTTGTTTCCTAGGGGAATAGCACTGTTTTCACATGTATAGAGTAGCCGTTACGATGAAGTAGATGAGCGAAAATTAGGAGTTGTAGAATGAGGTGAACAACAAAAGCAATGAAGGCAAACACGATACCCGCGGCAAATAGAGCAAGTCCATTTTCCAGATCAGAAAATTCGTCCGTAAGCTCCGGTAACTGCCACATCCAGTACAACATGAATCCATGACAGGAAGCCAACGCAACTAAAATTGAGAAAACATATAAAAATACTTTACTGACAGCAGTCTCCATGTTCAATGTATACTTCCTCCGTCTCAACCAACTTTTACTAGAGTACGCCACTCCAAAGCTATCACGCAAATTGGAAAGGCGAAAAAGGCTATTCGGACGCATACCGAATAACCTTTCTGAGGCTACAGCACTTTGTAAAGTAACGCTATGATCTACATTTTATTTTTTATCCACCTGTAATAGGGTCACCGTTTTGAGAGAAACAGCATCTTTTAATTGCTCCTCTGCGATGACCTTGAGTTTAAGCAAACTGGCAATCTTCGAAGTATCCGGTTTGGAAAACAAGCGCCATAGCTGCGGATCAGGTAGTGAATCATACAGCTTGGTATGGTCATATTCCTTACGGTGCTGCTGTACAACTTTAACCCGATAACTGCCAATTTCCCAATCTGCCACTCCCTGCTGTGCACAATGAGCTGTAATGTCATTACGCAAATCAGTCAGTTCACCCTCAATTTCTTTTTGCTTCTGCTTTAACTGATAGTAGCGACGCACCTTGTTTTCCAATTCCATCACGCTCCTCTGCTTACATATGTATGTTTGCAGTAGCGTTTTAGGACAAGTTTGTGATGTTAGGATAGGAGACGTATCTGCAAAAGCATTTCCCGGGTAATGGAGAGACTAAAGATCATCCGAGCTTTATTTAGGCACATTGGCACCTGGGTTTACAGGCCCCGCTCCCTTGGATTTTTCCTTATGTTTCATATATTTGGCCCAGTAAGCCGTGAGAATAGGTACCAAAATAGAGGTAACGATGACCGAAGCAGCAACTAATGCTGTTGCTGATTGCGCTACTGGCAGAAATTCTGGCTTTATATTGGCCACAATGACCGGATTCGCTACCGCTGCACCTGCCGTGCTGGAGGCTGCGATTCCCGCAGTGCCGTTGCCACCGCCGATATATTTGTCCGCCAGGATCAGCGGAATGCCTGTAATGATAATAACGAAAATACCTAATATTATTCCGAGCAAGCCGGTTTGAACAATCACACTCAGATCAATGGAACAGCCCAGTGCAAAACCGAAGAAGGGAATAAGCGCATGCGTAGCGCTACCAAAATATTTACGGAAATCGTGATCCAGATTCCCCAGCATGAACCCGACCAGAAATGGTAATACCGCCCCCACAAAGGCCTGCGGCTCAAAAACAGCCAGTCCGGTACTGCCCAAAATAAGCATGGTCACTAATGGACCGGATTCCAGCGACATCAGTACGAATGCCCCCGCCTCTTCCTTGGAACCATATTGCTGCATAATGGAGGCGTATAGCCCGCCATTCGTCATATCCATGGAGGAAATCAGCGCCAATACCGACAGTCCGGCAAAAAGCCCGCTTTCCACGCCACCAACGGGCAGCAGTTTAGACGCAATGATCGCCACCACCCAAGCGACTGCAATTTTAGTCAATACGAGTGTACCTGATTTACGCAATACGGTACCTGTAGCTCGTACATCAATCGAAGCACCCATACAAAAAAACCACACCGCCAAAATCGGTACCGTCCCCGTCATTAGCCCCTTGGTGAACGATCCAAAGTAGTCTCCGGACCAAGGCATAAAAGTATGAACCAATGCGCCTATAAACAGCGGCACCAGCATAATGCCCCCTGGAATTTTATCAATGCGTTGTTTGATTTTCATAGCTTCATTCAACCCTTTCGTCTTTGCCAGTGCAAAAACAAGGCCGTTTTACTTGCGGCTCAAGCCAAGTTCGGGAATTAGGCTTGCGAAGGTGTCATGGCTTTCCTTCAACTGTCGTGCGAATGCTTCAGCATCCTTAACACGCAGCCCCAATCCATGCCTACGCATTTCTTCCCTGAATTCCTCCTCTTTCGTCCCCTTGATCAGTGCGTCCGCCAGGGTTTGAGCAATCTCATCCGGCGTATCCTTGGGCACAGCCAGCCCTCTCCAAGTCCCGATAAAATGTACACGCAGCCCAGTAGCCTGCTGTAACGTCGGCACATTTGGAAACGCTTCCGAAATGCTATCTGCCTGTATCGCCAGTATGCGTAGCTTCCCTTGGTCCACATCCTTTTTCACTTCCGCAGGACTGACCGGCACAGCATCCACGAAGCCGCTCATCAACGCTGAAACGGCTGGCCCTGCTCCCTCATAAGGGATATGGGTAAAGCGGACTCCGCTTTTTTGCTCCAGCATCGCAGCAGCGAGGTGCCAGATGCTCCCTGTGCCTGCATTGCCCATTTTCAGCTTGCCGGGATGAGCATGAGCGTCCTCCAGAAATGCTTCGGCCGTCGTCCAGGGCGCATCCGCTCTAACCGTGATGGCAGAAGGGTCCATATTGGTTTGGACCAGCGGTTTAAAGCGCTCATAGGTGAGCGGCAGCAGTCCCAGATGTGGCAGTGTGGTCAGCTCCGCAACCAGATACGTTACAGTGTAGCCGTCCGCCTGCGCCTCAGCCCCTTCCATCAGCCCGACCGAACCGCCTCCACCCGTCCGGTTAACGACGATGATCGGCTGACCGAGATGCTTTTCGGCGGCTTTCGCCAATGCTCTTGCCGTGATATCCGTCCCGCCACCCGCCGCATAAGGAACGACGAGGGTAATAGGCTTCACAGGAAATGCACCACTGTGGTCATGCAAAGCGTGTTGATCCACATATTCACTGATACTCAAGGCAGAAAGAAAAGCCACTCCCGCCGCAACCAGCACATATTTTTGCCATGGCTTGTTCTTCATTACGTTTCCTCTTTTCCGAAAAATGAACTGGGCCAGTCACGCACCCGTTTTCACCCCCAGACGTTTTCAGCCATGATTTTTGCGTTTACATGAAGTCAATGTACCGCAACGCAGGGGGCACAGCTATCGCTTAATCTTCGAATTTATCTTCCAAATCCCCAAAATGTCGACCTTTTGGCGGATCTGCATATCCATTGGAACATCTGTTTATTTCCCTGAATTTCCCAGGTGTCACTTGTTTATGTTTGCGGAATACACGGATAAAGCTGTTTTCATTCCGGTAGCCGACCTGATCTGCAATCTCTGCAATTTTCAGATGTGTTTCACACAGTAAAGCGCACGCTTTTTTCATTCGCAAACCAGTCAAGTAGTCGTATACAGTGCAACCTGTCTCTTCCTTGAACATACTGCTCACCGATGACACGCTCATATGGACCTGATCTGCAATTTCCTGAAGCCCGATATTTAAATGCAAATGATGTTGCATGTAATCCATCATCTCCTGTACACGTACAAACTCCTTGGACTGTCTGTGTCCAATAAGCTCTTCCTCGATATCAGCCACAATCGAAAACATTTGCTTCTCCATGTCTGGAAGATCAAGCGTCAGAATCTGATTCCAGTGGTGATCTACCAGCTGATCTGGCGGCGTCACACTATGAGTCATGCACCATTTCAGCAATTCCTCCATCAACTCATGTACAGACAAGTAAACCTGCATCGGGGAGGTCCTGTGAAGACGAAGTTCTTCTCCCCATTGACTGATCAGCTTTATACTTGCTCCGGCTTCCTGTGACTCTATGGCACGAATGATTTCCACATTCCGGTTTCCCACCGCTGATGAGACGTGAGCGCCCTCCCCTATGCTGTAGGTACTCATATGCGAACGTCCATATCCCTCATACAAACGCAGACCAAGGGCTTCTCTCCCTGTTACAAAAGACTGACGTGCCTCATAGATATCCGAGAATATATAACCAATTCCTATAGAAATAGTCAGGGGAAGATGCTCACCCACAACCTGAATCAGCCTGTCTGCGCTTTTGCGGAGCAGAACACTTTCTTGGACATTGGCTTTGGCATTGGCATCAGCATCAGCATCAGTCTCAGTCCTAGTCCCATCTACAGCTTCATCCTCGTGCTCACTGAACTGTAGCAGTACAACGAACCCGCTTTGCTCCTCTGGCGCGCTTACCGCCTTCCAGTGAGGTTCAAGCCATTCCAGCAAAATATTATTCAGCGCATATTTGAGCAGCATTTTATCTTCCTCTGGAAAGCTTGCTGCCCAAGTAGAATACCGATCAATCGACACGATCATCACAGCCAAAGAGCTGCCGTCCCAATCGGAAAAATACTGTTCCCATTTCATACGCATTTCCTGTATGCCCATTCTACGCTGGATGACATCTTCAATATATTTGGAACGCAGCTCGGGTAAACTTCGCTCCACCACAAGTGATTTGCGATGGAACTCCCCAACCAGCTTGCCAATGACCGGCTCCAGATCATACAATCCACCTTGACGCGTTCCTTTGTAGCCCGAATTCAGTAGGCTATTAATTCTTTTCATAGGGCGAAACGCCGCATAATTGTAATAGTAGACCGCTGAGCAACCCGCCAGTATAGAAATAAAGGCCAACCACAACATCATGTTGCGGGCCAGCTTAACATGCTTCAGCAGCTTGTCCATAGGAACAAGTGACACCAGACGCCAGCCCGTCACATCGGAAAAAGTCTGGTTCACCATATACTCCATCCCCCCTACCTTCACATAAGCATAGGGGCTCACATCCAATTCTTTCAAAACCCTGTCCATTTCGTTTAAGGGCACTGATGATTTTAACTTGGGATAGATCAGTTCGCCCTCCAGATCGTACACATATTGCGAGTTGGATAAATGAATATACAGCTTGGAGAAAAAGCGGTCGTAATCCAGATCGACCAGCACCGCACCGATGACCTGCCCATCCTTTACCACGGGTCTTGCCAGCGAAAGCAGTTCTACTGTTCCATTTTCATGATTCGTGCCGTACCATCTTCGCTTAATCAGTAATGGCTTCCTTTGAATGTCCCGAATCCAGGGAACCCAAGTCGTATCCGGCGCTTGGTCCCAATCGGACAAGTAGCCGTATTCGCTGGATACGAGAGCATGATTTTCAAAAGAAATAACTTCAGCCGAATGAATCTCTTCATGCGAAGAAAGGGCTTTCAAGTATTTTTGAAGCCGTTTGATAACGGAAGCGTTGTTTGATTGCGATTTTTCATCCGTTTGCAAACGTGCAAATGCCTCAACATCCCGGGAATAGGCCGCATCCAGTGCCTTATTATCGGACTCACGAAATGCCCTATTAGTCACATCCAGATTAATTTGCAGCAGTTCTATGTTTGGTGTGTTTAATTCGGTATCCAAACCCTTGCGGTATCCCGAATACGATAGCAAGCCGATCACACTAATAATGAGTGATACGCTTAGTGTGAGCAGCAGAATCAGCCTTGTCTGTTTATTTTTCAGGATTAATCGAAGCTTTAATCGTAGCATTCCCGTAACTTCATCCTTCCGGACTTCGTTTTCCATGATCTCTTGCCAACAACGTGTGTGCTAACATATACTCCCTAAATCTATTTGACGTAAGATGTGGAATTCCCTGCCTATTTAGCTCTACGGAGAGTAATAAAATATGGATATTATTATAAATCGTTAGACGCTTTTCAAAAAAAGAAGAAGCCTCCCTGCATGGGTAAGACTTCTTCTTCGGGTGTTGGTTTTATGTTGCTTATCCTGTTTTTTCCACCTGAAAACGATCCAGCTCTCGTTGCATCTCCTCACGAATCTGACGAAGCTCTTTCACCTTCTCTGCCGATTCCTCAAAGGAACGCTTCTGTTCCACCGTAGAGGCGGTAATTTCCTCACTGCCTGCGGCGGATTGCTGGGTAATCGCGCTAATGTTCTCAATGGCTTGCTGTACCTGTACACTCAGTTCCCGAGATACATTCATATCCACCGACAGCTTGCTGACTTGGCTGGCAATTTGCTGTACTTTGCCGCTAATCTCCGTGAACGATTCCCCGGTAGACGAAGTTGCCTTCTCCTGCTCACGGAACAGTCCCTGACTTTGCGCCACAGAGTTCTTCACCTTATTCATAGCCTGCGTAATGCCCTCGACAGCGTTATAAATTTGCTTCACAGCCGACTCCGATTGATTCGCCAGCTTTTTGACTTCATCAGCAACGACAGCAAAGCCTTTTCCAGCCTCACCCGCACGCGCAGCCTCAATTGAAGCATTCAAGGATAGCAGCGACGTCTGACTGGCAATCTCGGATACATAGCCGGTCATGATTGTAATCTCGGCTGCATTGGCCTCCAGCTCCATGACCGTCTGCTCCACCTCAGACATCGCTGAACGATTTTCCGCTACAATGCGTAGCTGATCGCTCATCACACGCGCACCTTGCTCAATGACACGCAATGCGTCTTCGCTATATGTAGAGGACTGCGTGGTTTCCAGTAAATTCGCTTCAAACTTCTGCTGCATCTCATCCACAACGCCAACGGTGGTCGACAGATCCTCGGCAATCTTTTGACTACCAATCGCCAGTTCCTCTGTTGAGGTGCTAACTTGCGTCACAATTTCCTTCATGGCCACATTATGCTGGTCAATATCCCTAGCCATCAGATCAACACGATTCCCCGACTGGTCAATAGAGAGCACAATGTTACGCAAGTTCCCGATCATGAACCGGAACGATTCGTTGAGCTCGTCCAGCTCATCACGTCCCTTCGTTTGCGCAAGCTGCACCGTCAAATTTCCATCGGCAATTTGCTTCGCGGCATCCGTCAATTTGCGGGTTCTAAGGGCAAGCTGCCTGGATGTATATGTATTATATAGTCCCACCGCCACTAGAAGCAGAACAGCACCTGCCAAGGCCAATTGCCAAGTAAAGCGGATACTCTTGGTCAATTCCTCTGTATATTCGTCATAACGCGTCTTCGTTAGAATATCCAGCATGAACACATCGTTCTGGATACCCTGTACACGCATCGCATTACGTTTGGATTCAGGGCTGCTTCCGTTGCTCATCGCTTTATCCGTCGCAGCCTTCAATTCGCTGAATTTGGTTTTAACGGTATTCAGACGCTTTTGCTGCGCTTCGGTCTGCATCATGCCTTGCGAAAGCAAAGTGATCGTTTTTTCCGCCTGTCCCAGTTGGTTTTGCACATCCGTTTTATTGCTCTCTGTCATGGAAGAAGAGTAGTTTTGCAGCGCCTGTCCTGACTGAATCAAATAAGCATTGAGCTGCTGTACATTCAGCATAGCTGGAACGAGACTACTGCTTTGCGAGTTGATACGGATCAATTGAAAAATAATATAGGCCACTAAAGCCAGGCATGCGATCAGGGAAACCATCGCGTTAAGCACCAGTTTACCTTGCAGTTTCATCAGGAATCATCCTCCGTTTTACGAAAATTTATTGGGTGGGCACAGTAAGACTGCCGGACTTGACCTTTTCCTTCAAGTCATCCAGCAGCTTTTGCTGATCCGGGTTCAATGTCAAAACACGAATAGGCGCCAAACCGATGCCTTCTTTCGCAAGACCGAACACCATATTCTGGTCCGTAAATTTTCTTTGATGATCTGCAAAGCTTTTGACTGCTGTATAAATGGCGATATCCACATTTTTAATCATCGAGGTCACTACTGCTTTTTCCGCAATGAAAAACTGGTCGCTGTCGACCCCGATTGCGAACTTTTCCTGCTTTTGTGCCTCCTGTAACGCACCTACACCTGTAAGACCGGCCGCCGCATAGATCACATCAATTCGATCCCGATTGATCATATCGCGTGCAATCTCCGAGCCCAACTCCGCCTTGCCGAAATCTCCCGCATACGTAGCGGTAACCTTGGCATCAGGCTTAACGGAGCGAACCCCTGCCAGATATCCAACCTCAAACTTTTTCAACAGCGGAGACTCTACTCCCCCGATAAAGCCTACGTGATCGGTACGGCTCGCCATTCCTGCAATGACCCCTGCCAAAAAGCTGCCCTCTTCTTCTTTAAAAATAATGGAAGCCACATTCGGTAAATCGGATTTTTCATCTACAATTACAAATTTAAGATCCGGATATTTTTTCGCAACGGTTTCCAAACTTTCTTTCACCATGTACCCCAGCCCGATAATCAAATCGGCTTTTTCTTGAACAAGCTGTTCAAAAGCAGCATCATATGTTTTGGTCTCGGAAATTTCCCGATATTCAAAAACGATTTTCCCCTCGTCCCGTGCCTTGACCAAACCCCGAAAAGCCGCGTCGCTATAAGACTGATCACCCAGACCAATATCTGACAGTACAATTCCTACCTTAATCGGTTGCGCCTTGGTTTGTGCTGCCGGCTGTCCACATGCACCCAGCAGTAAAGCAAAAATAGTGACAATGGGAACCCACCTCAATGTTAATAACTGAACCTGTTTCTTCATGACATATCACCTCAGCATAATTTGCAAATCCCCAACATCTTTATATCGGTTATAAAGTCATTTTTTTTCATAAGATTTTCTGTAAATTCATTGTAAACAGAGTCTCTTATAAGTACGGCATCATGTTAAAAATAAAAGGGACTGAACTTCCAGGCTTCATCTCGCCGCCTAGTAAAGTCCCTTTTATCATTTGCTCCTGCTCCATTTGGAGGCAATCACGTCGGCTTTGCTTTCTAATAGATCCATGACCTCCTCACGGCGTTTAGCCTTGAACCAATCCATCATGTCCACCAAGTCGTTGCGGTCCAATAGCTTAACTCCGTTGACAGCAGCGAGTGTTTTACAGGATTCCGTGTAGCGCCCGGAAGTGATGACGACAGACTTGTCAGCGGCATAATAACGCATGGAGGTATAAATTTCCTGCACTGCGCCCAAACCGACCGGATTTTGTACTGCATAACGCTTGGCCTGAATCACGACTCTGACCCCTTCACGGTCTGTGAACACCAGATCCGCTCCAAAATCCCGGCTACTGGTCGTTTTGTAAATGTCCTTATAGCCAAGCGCAGATAACAACCGTTGCAGATAAAGCTCAAATTCCGAGCCATCCTCCATGCGGTCTATATCCTGAATCCCAATTTTTCGCGGGTCCAGATCACGTAAAATCCGATTTCTGCGCCGACGTATCAGTCCTCTGATGATGAGTACAAGTAACAGTAGTAGTATAATGAATCCTATTCCTAATTCCTTATATGCGGATAATTGCTCCAGCAGCATTCCTCTTCCCCTTTTCTACAATAGGCGTGCAGCGGTCGGTGTATTCTCCTTAGCAGGGCATTCCACATTTCACGCTGACACCGTGTTACACAAGGACAGCCCCGCCGGATTCGACGGGGCTGTCTTCATTTTGCCTCAATGCTGCCTGCATTCTAAACTCCGCACTATTATTCCCTATTCAGCAGCGACTCTCCGGCAATACCCGGCTGAGTCATTTGATACGGGTCCAAAATAATGTCCAGTTCTTCCTCAGTTAGCACATTATACAACAGACACAACTCGCGTACCGATTTGCCAGTTGTAATCGCCTCACGGGCGATGCGTGATACGACCTCATATCCGAGGTGGGGATTGAGCGCGGTAATAATACCTACGCTGTTTTCGACATATTCACGGCACCGCTCCACGTTCGCTTCAATTCCGTCCACACAATGAATGCGGAAAACATGAAAGCCCTGCTTCATAATTTCCAGCGATTGCAGCAGGTTGTAGACAAGCACAGGCTCCATCACGTTCAACTCTAGCTGACCAGACTCGGAAGCGAGACAGATCGTATGATCATTTCCAATGACCTGAAAAGCAATCTGGTTGATGACCTCACACATGACCGGATTTACTTTACCCGGCATAATGGATGAACCCGGCTGACGGGCGGGCAGGCTCAGCTCTCCGAGACCGGCACGCGGCCCTGAGGCCATCAGGCGGATGTCATTTGCTACTTTGGACATGTTCATCATGCAAATTTTTAACGCAGCAGACACTTCCGTATAGGCATCTGTGTTTTGAGTGGCATCGACGAGATTTTCGTCAGCCTCCACAGGGAAACCACTTATTTCCGCCAGCACCTCGGCGACACGCTGAATATAACGGCGATCCGCGTTCAAACCAGTGCCAACTGCAGTTGCCCCCATATTGACTGTCAGCAAATGCTGCTTCGTGGCACGGACACGTCCGATATCACGACCCAACACACGCGCATAAGCCTGAAACTCCTGTCCCAGCCGGATCGGTACTGCATCCTGCAAGTGGGTTCGTCCCATTTTAATCACACTGTCAAACTCTTTCGCCTTACGGGAAAACGCCTCCTGAAGCTCGCTCATGGTGACCAACAGCTTGTCAATCATACTTAGTACAGCCAAATGGACAGCCGTAGGAAAAGCATCGTTTGTCGATTGTGCCATGTTGACATGGTTGTTGGGACTGATCTCCTGATAATCTCCACGCTGCTTGCCGATTAGCTCCAGCGCCCGGTTCGCAATCACTTCATTTGTATTCATATTAATGGACGTGCCTGCGCCGCCCTGAATCGGATCGACGATGAAATGGTCGTGCAACTGCCCTTGAATAACCTCGTCAGCTGCCTGAATGATGGCCTCCGCCTTAGGACGATGCAAGCGGGTCAGCTCCATATTTACCGTTGCTGCTGCCTTTTTGACAATCGCCATGGCTTTAATCAGCTCAGGATGCAGCCGTTGACCGGTAATTGGAAAATTCTCTTTTGCCCTCAGTGTTTGTACACCGTAATAGGCGTCTGACGGCACTTCCTTGGTACCTAGAAAATCATGCTCCAGCCTCATATTCTTCGATTCCTCCGCTATATATACTACGATCTTCAATCCGACCGCCGAATTGGCATCAAGATAACCTTTAGACGATCTCCACTTCATTATACGTTCTCATTCCCTTACTTTTCCAGTCAAATAGTTAAAAAAGCAAATATAATCGTATAACAATCTATTATTACCTGTATATGTCTCCGTTATTCGTCAAATACTCAGCCACGGCTCAGGTACGGATTAAGTGGTTTTCCGCACGGTGAGCGGCGTTGGCCTTAGTAGCCAGATGAAGCTGCACAGTCCCCACAAGCACGCCGTCCTTCTCCGCAATCTACAGGACTACACCGTCCTGAAGGACGCTATTCCAATAAGTTGCTGCTTCCTGATAAGCCATTGGCGGTAAAAATCCAATAGAAGCACCGTCCGCCACCACATCGATCAACAACCGGGTCAGTGTATCTGTCAGTGCATCGTTCAGAGCTTGAACGGGATAGACTGCTATTTCATTAGACATGGTGATTCCTCCCCGGTGATGTTGATAATAATAAAGAAAGCAAACCATCCTTTAAGGATCGCTTACTTTCCATGGTGTTACTTTAATTTCTGTATGTCTGGCTTTATTTCATCTTATTGCTCTGCCATATAAAAGAGCTCCCACAGGTGCCCATCTATATCCTGAAAGCTCCATCCGTACATAAAGCCGTGATCCTGAGGTTCGTTTGAAGGCTTGCCGCCCGCTGCCAGAGCCTTGTGGACAATTTCATCCACCTTTTCTCGACTCTCCACCGATAAGGCAACAATCGCTTCTGTTGTTTTCGTTGCATCCGAAATTTCTTTTGTAGTGAATGCTTTAAAACGCTCTTCAACCAGCAACATAACAAATATTTGCTCACTGACAATCATACAGGTTGCATGCTCATCGGTGAACTGCGCGTTAAATTCAAATCCGATTGCTGAGAAAAAATCAATGGACTGTTGCAGATTTTTTACTGGTAAATTCACAAAAATTTGTTTGGCTGTTACTGCCATGACATTTCACCTCTTCATCAGTTATAAAATCAAATTTTCATGCTGCTTCTCCAACAAAAGATAACTTAACTACCGTAGAAAGTCAATCAATCTGACATTTCAATTATTATACTACTGTTCCCAATTCAACTTATCCAGAGTTCGAGATAATACAGCCGCTGCTTCTGCCCTCGTCACCGATGCAGCTGGAGCAAAACGTCCCTTCACGTCTCCCTTCATAATGCCTAAGCCGGACAGCGTGTTGACAGCCGGAGCTGCCATATAGAAATGGC
Organism: Paenibacillus sp. NRS-1781; assembly: GCF_050467745.1. Taxonomy (NCBI): domain Bacteria; kingdom Bacillati; phylum Bacillota; class Bacilli; order Caryophanales; family Paenibacillaceae; genus Paenibacillus; species Paenibacillus sp. NRS-1781. Next base: position 14,980 of record NZ_JBITPI010000030.1, on the reverse strand, counting down.
TTGTGTATCCGTTAATGACGCTGAGGCACTTCCTGCCGTTGTATCTTCTACAGTCCCGGCGAAGCGCAGGGCTCGCTCTACAATCACAGCCAGCTCCTCCCTCGATACCGGAGCATCAGGTCTGAAGCTGCCGTCAGCATAACCGTTGATCAGTCCAGCAGAGGCCGCGATACGCACAGAATCCGCATACCACGATTCCGATTGCACATCGTCAAAGCCCGTCACCATGCGATCTGCTTGCATTAGCTTCTCCGCCATCCAGCACGACATAGGTTCCACCCGAACGTCCATACACAGTCAGTTCCTCGCCAGAAGCGGTAAACGGAACCGGATGATAGGACAACTGTCCGGCTTGGTTGGTGGATACCTTTACTACAGCAAGCTGGCTCATAGCTACCGTTGCAGGAACACGTAGCAGATAACGTTCATACCCTTTACTGAAATTATCGCTACCTGCCAACGGCTGCTTGCGTCCATCTTCGCTTCGTAACTCGGCCACAACATCAACAGCCCGCACCAGCTTGCGCCCTGTCGGAAAATCTGTGCGATTAGTCAATCCTTCGTTCGACGTAACCGTAAAGCTCAGGGAAATTTGTTGTACAGGCACCTGCCAGGTGTCAGCCAGCTTTTGAACAGACAAACGACCTGTTGCTATTTCATAGCCGCCCTGTGGCGTTTCTACTCGCAGGGTGTGAATACGGTCGTTCAAGACGGCACCCAAAGCATCTCCGTTTAGATTCACTTCGAATAGCTTAGCATCCGCTTGCTCTCCTGCACGGACTACGAGCGTACCATTCGCCCCGTTCCGAATCGCATTGTGTATGTCAGCGGCTGGTACCTGTGCGACTGCTCTTTTCAGTCCGTTTTGCTCTGTTACTATGGACTTGGCTTGCACCACATTAACACCTGACGAACCGTTACCATTCTGCCCGCTATTCGCAGTCTCACCCTGTCCGTTATTCGTCGTTCCACTATGATTCCCGGTGTTGTTGCTGCCATTGCTCTCCTGCTGATCATCGTCATCATCTTTATTCCGACCACTCTCGCCATCTGTTGGCGGTTCCACTGTTTGGCGTGGCAAGCCAATTTGAGCAACCAATGGATCATGATCACTTACCCGCCCGTCCGCCGCGCTAAAATCCGCATTGATATGAACAATATCCAGCACGGATGATTCACTTATGGACGGACTGACCAGCAAATGATCCAGTGTTTGCGAATTCCCCTCATAAATATACGAATACCGCTCCTTCTCATCCAGCTTATCTACCAGATTCGTCAATTCCTGTCCCCGGACCCAAGCGAGCGTTTCGGAAAATTGAAAATCATTTAAATCTCCCAATATGACGATATTCGCCTGATGGTTTTGAGCCAGTACCGACTTCACAAAACCATTCACAATCGTTGCAATCTTCGCCCGCTGTATTTCGCTGCTTCGTACGGGGGGCTGAATCCCTCCGAATGGCGCCTGATCGCCTCCTTTGGAATTAAAATGGTTCGCGATCACGATCACCTGCTGACCGTCAAACTCAAATTCAGCAGCCAACGGCTTGCGTGAGTATTCAAATGCCGCATGCAGCGGATCAATACGACCGGGATTGAGTGAAAGCCCCTGCTCTCCATAGGTCACAGATGTAACCGAATCTCCCTTCGGCTTGTCCATCAGCGTGACACGTTGCGGATTGTAGAGGAAGCCGACCCGGATATTGCCGCCAGGAGCGCCGCCATCCTTATTATTTTCAGGTGCTATATCTGTAAAAGCATACTCCGGTCCTCCATGAGCACGAATCGCCTCAATCAGCACCCGAAAGCTTTCCGAAGCATCTGTGGTGCCGTCATCCTTCTCACCGTTATTGTCCTGAACCTCTAACAGTCCTACAATATCCGGGTGGTTCAAATTCACGGCGATGGCCTGTCCGAGCTGATCAATCCGTTTTCCATCACCGGGATCGAAATTTTCCACGTTAAAGGAAGCGACCGTCAGCTTACGATCATCCTGTACCAGACGTGTGTTGGCTGGCTGGAGACCACCTGACACAATATCCGGCAGACGCTCCGGCAACAGCTTGAAATTGCTAAAGCTATAGCTCACAATTCCCGTGATGGGACCCGCAAAACGATCCCCTGTTTTCAACGGAACCGAAGGTTTGGCGTCGATCAAAATCCGCTGCGGATTCAGACTTTCTTCGGTCAGCATCAAGCCGCCTGCTTCGGTCAATACCTCGCCTGTGTTCGCCCCGTTATCAATCCTGACCGGAATTTCATAACCATAAGGGCCGATGACTCGTGCATCCTTCAACTCTACGCGCATGGCCTCCAGACTTTCGAAAAAGTCCAATCCATCCTCCTGCGGATCAAACACCGTCATTCCGTCATTATCCACAACAGATGTCGGCATCACGCGCCCCTCTTTTCCAAGCAAAATCGGAGTCGGCAGTGGACGATCCTTGGCGATCACCGAAACCGAAGAAGCAACAATTTCCGTGGTCGTCAGGTCGACTGGCTTGCTGGCATAGGTTCTTTCTGTATATTCCTTCACAGAGCCGCTGACCCATACCTCATCCCCAACCTGCACACCGCTGCCAGACTTGTACACTAAAATGGCCTCGGATGTTTTTTCATCCTGATCCACCCTATCGTCCGCCTCCTGGATAAAGAAGTTGCTTCCCTTCACCATCGTCACTATTCCTTCAACATCCGTTACCTTTTGCCCCTCATAAGGTGAACGATGAGCCGCTCCTTGTATATCATGGATACGGAGCTTACCCGGCACGTAGACATCTACGTATACGCTTGTCCCAACAGACGTGGGTGATGATGGTACCCCCGTTTCTACTAAAGATGCAGGCTCTGCTGAAGCTTTTCCATCGGACAGTAACCCCGGCCCTCCACCCGACAGCACCAATGCCACACTGAGCCATGTGACCCCAAACCTTTTTAATTTCCTGGGTAACGTTACTGCTATGTATTCTTGTTTCATTAAAAGACGCGCTCCTCCCAATTTTAGCTATGGTCACGCTTACAATATATATTCCATGTTTAAACATACCATAAAATAGTCAAACCAGTACCTGAATTATGTAAAATGAATGCTTCCCGCCGTAGCATAATCTGATCAAATTATTGTAAACTTGTTCTAATACAGAAAAAGGTGGCATATACGCTATGGAGCACTTGCTTAACGATCAGGTTAAAAACATTCAAATCAGTGGCATCCGCAAAATTGCCAATAAAGTTGCCGCATTGCCCGGAACCCTGTCCTTAACAATTGGGCAGCCTGATTTTCCTACCCCTTCGCATATTATGGAGGCTGCCCATCGGGCAATTAACGAAGGACGCACCTCCTATACGCCAAATCCGGGACTACCCGAGCTGCGGGAAGCAGCAGCGGCGTTTGTAGCTCATAAATACGGACTGAATTACCGTGGACAGGATGAGGTTATCATAACGAATGGAGCCAGCGAAGCGCTGGATATTGCCCTGCGTACCATTTTGTCACCTGGTGACGAGGTCATTTTGCCTGTGCCCATCTACCCCGGATATGAGCCATTGATTCGCTTGTCAGGTGGCGTACCCGTGCTGGCTGACACCCGCAACAGCGGCTTTAAGCTGACCGCAGAGGTGCTGGAGCCTTATTTGACCGAACGGACGAAAGCCGTCATCCTCGGATATCCTTCAAACCCAACCGGACGAGTGATGAGCCGCGAAGAGCTGGAAGCCGTCGCAGATTTGCTGAGAGGCCGTGATCTGTTTATCATTTCAGATGAAATATATAGTGAACTGATTTACGATGCGCCACACGTGTCTCTTGCAGCCCTTCCCGGCATGCAAGAGCGTACCATCGTCATCAACGGCTTATCCAAATCGCACTCCATGACAGGCTGGCGTATTGGTTTCACACTTGCACCTGCGGCAATTACACAGCACATGGTCAAGGTTCATCAATACAACGTGACTTGTGCCAGTTCGATTAGCCAATATGCTGCGCTGGAAGCCTTGACCGTCGGTGTCGACGATGCACTTCCGATGCGCGAGGAATACCGCAAGCGCCGTGATTATGTGCACGGAAGGCTAACCGACATGGGCATTCCGCTTGAAAAGCCGGAGGGGGCCTTTTATCTTTTTCCTTCCATCGCCCATTTTGGCTTAAGCTCGATGGATTTCACCATGAAGCTGCTGGAAGAGCATGGGGTGGCTGTCGTGCCCGGAGATGCCTTTTCCTCCTATGGCGAAGGGTACATTCGGTTGTCCTATGCTTATGGGCAGAATGTGCTGGAGCAGGGATTGGATAAAATAGAAGGGTTTGTTAGAGGAATTGTGAGGAGTTAAGGTGGGGGAGGCGCTTCGCGGTCCATTTGATCTTCCGATCGCTGTTGCAGGGGGATTCTTTGGATTGTGTAAGACATTTAGAGGTAAGAATCCCCCTGCAAAGGCGAACGCTGTCGCTTCTTCAGATTCAAATAGCCCGCTTCGCTCACTGCCCGCCTTAAAGTCCCACAAGTCTCTAACGTGTGTGGGGCGCAGGGGAAAAGAAGTACCCCTCTCACCGCTTTGCGCGGTGAGTAAAATAAAACAGGCTCTTGAATCACCCGTACAGGTGATTCAAGAGCTTGTTTGTTCGACTACTACTCCCACATGGGCGTGTGGATTCATTCGTGTAGCTTGAAGCACGGCACAGCGGAGGGGGCGGAATGGTGCTGGACAAGCGATGCGGTCGCTTTTGTCCCCGGATTTCCCCCTAAAACCTGGCTTCATTCCGGAAATCCGGGGGCGGTGGCGATGGGAAGCATCATCCGCCCCCGCAGCGGCCTCTAAAGCTCAAACCTGAATCCACGCGCCCCTCCACTCTCCTACTTTAAATGCATTTTGAATTGCAGGAACAATTCATTATAATGAGCCAGCATCCGCTTGCCAAGGTTGTCGTAGACCTCCAGCTTATCTGTAATCTCAGATGGAGGATAGAAGCGCTCGTCACCGGATATATCCTCTGGCAACAGCTTCTTTCCATCCTCGTTAGGTGTGGAATAGCCTACAAATTCGGCATTTTGAGCAGCTACATCGGGCTGCATCATGAAATTGATAAACTTATGGGCCGCGTCCACATGGGTAGCGGTTTTTGGAATAACCATGTTATCAAACCACAGGTTGGAGCCTTCATCCGGCACGATGTAATCCAGCTTGTCGTTCTCATCCATGATTTCGGATGCATCGCCGGACCATACAACCCCGGCAGCAGCTTCCTCGTTGGCCAGCAGCATTTTAATCTCGTCACCGACAACGGCCTTGACATTGGGCGCTAATTTCTCCAGCTTCGTTAAAGCCTGCTGCAAATGCGCCTCATTCGTATCGTTCAAGGAATAGTGGAGGCTGTTCAGCGACATACCTACGATTTCCCTCGCACCATCGACCAGCAGGAGGTTGTTACGCAGCTTTGGATTCCACAGACCATCCCAGCTATGAAAATCAACGCCCTTCGTTAGCTCCGGGTTGAACACAATCCCAACCGTACCCCAAAAATACGGCACAGAGTATTGGTTTTTGGGGTCAAACGAAAGGTTCAGAAAATGATCATCCACATGCTTCAAATTCGGCAGCTTGCTGTGATCCAGCGGGAGCAACAGGTGCTCCTGCTTCATTTTAGCCAGAGCATACTCCGAAGGAACCGCTACATCAAACGATGTTCCACCCTGCTCAATTTTCGTCAGCATCGCCTCATTGGAGTCAAACGTCTGATAAATGACGGTAATTCCCGTCTCCTTCTGGAACCTTGCCAGCAGCTCAGGGTCGATATAGTCTCCCCAGTTGTAGACCGTCAGCGTATTGCCACCGGAATAGCCCTGACTGGAATTGAGCCATGCCGCCACCCCCATCAGACTGAACGAGATGATAATAATCGACAAAAACACGCGCACAAGCGACTTCATCTAGGTACCCCCATTTCCGCCGCAGGCTCCTTTTTCCCATTCCGGTTCGCCTTGCGCATAATAAAGTAGTAACCCACAACCAGCAGCACGGTAAACAGAAAAATGAGCGTGGACAGCGCATTAATGGACAGGGAAACCCCTTGGCGGGCACGCGAGTAAATTTCCACTGATAAGGTCGAATAGCCGCTGCCTGTCACAAAAAAGGTCACCGCAAAATCGTCCAGCGAGTACGTTAACGCCATAAAGAAGCCCGCGTAAATCCCCGGCTTGATAAAAGGTAAAATGACCTTGGTTAGCACATCCATCCGGCTGGCACCCAAATCCCGCGCCGCATCCACCAGCGATGGACTCATCTCCTGAAGCCGCGGCAGAATCATAATGACCGCAATCGGCACACTAAATGCAATATGGGACAGCAGCACCGAGTAAAAACCCAGCTTGATCCCCACCATCGTGAACAAAATGAGGAAGGATGCGCCAATAATGACGTCCGGGTTCACGATCAGCACATTGTTGAGCGACAACAGTGTATTTTTAACCCGACGGTTCTGCATCTGGTGAATAGCCAGCGCTCCCATGATGCCAATAATCGTGGCCAGAGCAGAGGACAACAACGCAATGACCAAGGTGTTTATGACAATGATAATCAGCCGAGTGTCGGCAAACACCTCTTTGTAGTATTGGAGCGTAAAGCCTTCAAATTGGTGCATCGTCCCTCCGCTATTGAACGAATAATACATCAAGTACAGAATAGGCGCATACAACACGAGAAAGATGAGCACCAAATAAATATTCCCGAACCGGTTTTTATTTGCCATGCCGCACCCTCTGTTTCGTTCCCGAGGTTATCAGCATAAGGATTGCCATCGCCAAAATCAGGAACACCGCCACCGTAGAGCCCATGCCCCAATCCTGTGTGACCAGAAAATGCTGCTCAATCGCCGTTCCCAATGTAATGACGCGGTTGCCCGCAATCAGACGGGTAATCATAAACAGCGACAGCGCCGGGATGAATACCGCCATACACCCGGATCGCACACCAGATAGCGTTAATGGGAAAATAACCCGGCGAAACGCCGTCCACTTGGAAGCGCCCAGATCACGCGCGGCGTCTAGCAGTGAAGGGTTCAGCCCTTCCAGCGCGTTGTAGATGGGCAAAATCATAAACGGCACAAAAATATAAACCGATACAAACACAAAGCTGGAGCTGGTAAACAATAATTGCTGACCACCCAACCCGACCAAGCCCAACACAGCATTCACCGGACCATAAGTACCAAAAATCCCGATAAAAGCATATGTTTTAAGCAGTAGGTTAATCCACGTCGGCAAAATAATGAGCAACAGCCACAGTTGCTTATGCTTGGTTCGGGTCAGCAAATACGCCGCCGGATAAGCCACTAACAGCGAAAATACCGTAATCAACAGCGCATACCAAAACGAGCTAAGCGTCATGCTCAAATAGACAGGTGTCAGAAATTGTACATAGTTACTGAACGTGAAATGACCGTCTACATCAAATAGCGAATAGTAAAACACAAGCACGACCGGAGCTGCTACGAACAGCACAATCCATAAATAGTAAGGCAGCAGATACGCTGCTCTCGTATTACCGGACATGCTGCTCCACCTCTTCATAGGCTTCCAGACGGCGATCAAATTCTTCCTCTGTTTCCCCGAACCGCATCACATGGATCGCTTCCGGGTCAAAATGGAGGCCGATTTCACTACCCAGCTCCGCCTTTTTGGTAGAATGCACCAGCCACTCCTGGCCTGAATCATCATAGCAGCTAATTTCATAGTGAACACCACGGAACAGTTGGGTATCCACCTTTACTCGCAGCTTGCCCTCTGTAACAGTTGTAATCTCCAAGTCCTCGGGTCGAATGACAATTTCAATCGGTTCATTCGGACGCAATCCTCCATCGACACATTCAAACTGTCGACCGTTAAACTCCACCTGATAATCCGCGATCATGCGTCCTGGCACAATATTGGATTCCCCGATAAAATCAGCAACAAACCGATTGATCGGCTCATCATAAATATCATTCGGTGTACCGCTCTGCTCGATCTTTCCTTTATTCACAACAAAAATTTCGTCCGACATCGCCAGCGCTTCCTCCTGATCATGCGTAACGAAAATAAAGGTGATCCCAAGACGCTGCTGCATTTCACGCAAAATGTACTGCATTTCTGTCCGCAGCTTTAAATCCAGTGCAGACAGCGGCTCATCCAGCAGCAGAACGTCCGGCTCATTGACTATAGCCCGTGCAATGGCAACACGCTGGCGTTGCCCTCCAGACATCTCAGAAATTTCCCGTTCGTCGTAGCCCTCCAGATTGACAAACGACAATGCCTGCGCAACCTTCTCCTGAATGGCCTTTTGGTTCATCTTTTTGATCCGCAGACCGAAAGCCACATTTTCAAACACATTCAGATGTGGAAATAAGGCATAGTCCTGAAAAACCGTATTGACCTGCCGTTCATTGGCTGGAACACGATTAATCAGCTTGTCATTCAAATAAATCGAGCCTTCCGTCGGCTCTGCAAAACCCGCAATCATACGCAAAATTGTTGTTTTACCGCAGCCGGAGGGCCCCAGCAGCGTATAGAATTTGCCACGTTCAATCTCAAAGCTGACATCAGCCAGCACCGGTGGATCGTTGTCATATTGCTTGGTCACCCGTTCGAATCGGATGATGGTTTGCTCTCCCATAACACCCTCCCTCAACATTCGACTTCATTCCATTTCATTCATTTCATTCATTTCATTAAACCTATTTATTCAGACTATATCCTTGAACCTTGGGATTTCCATGTGAAATAGTCTGTCAGCACACGAATCGCCACCCCAATGGCTTCCTCCGCAGGCTCCAGCTTGGCATGGTGCAGACCATAAGGCGTATCCACGCCAAGCCAGAACATTAGACCCGGAATCCGCTCCAGAAAATATCCGAAGTCCTCTCCGGTCATCGCTTCACCGCATTCAATGAGTTGTACATCCTGCCGTTCACGGACCCAGTTCATAAATTCCTCTGTCACCTTGGCCTCATTGAACACTTGTAAATAATTCGAGCCATAATGAATTTCTGCATGGCATTCAAACCCAGCTTCAACACCGCGCACCAGCGCTTCAATCCTTGATTTGACCAGTGTCATCGTATCGGCTGACAACGTTCGGATCGTACCCTCCAAACGGGCTGTTTCAGCAATAATGTTCTGCTTCGTACCACCGCCGACCTTGCCAATCGTAATGACCGCTGAATCCAGTGGGTTCACATTACGGGCTACAACCGTTTGCAGTTGTCCGACCAGCTGACAAGCAGCTACTACCATGTCATTCGCCTTGTGTGGATACGCAGCATGTCCGCCTGTACCCTTCAAGTCAATGAAAAGCTCTGATGTATTGGCAAATAGGATGCCCGGGCGAGTCGCAATCGTGCCAACCGGATATTCCGGTGCAACATGCAGCGCAACCATTTCATCCGGTATCCAATCTGCAAATTCCGTGCTGTCCCGCATAGGCAATGCTCCGCCAGGCCCTTCCTCGGCAGGCTGAAACAATACAACCAGGTCATCCTTGATCGGGTGGCTTGCAAAGTGAGAAACAATCCCCAATCCAATTGTCATATGTAAATCATGACCGCAAGCATGCATGTAGCCGGGATGGGTCGAACGGAAATCATAGCCCGTCTCTTCCACAATTGGCAAACCATCCATATCACAGCGATATCCATAGCGGCGCACAGGAGCCGTTCCATGAATCAACACCAGTACGCCAGTACGCCATGTACGAATGTCCAGATGCTCCTGAGGGAGCGTTGCCAAATAATTCAGCAGATATTGCTGCGTTTTAAATTCCTCAAAGCCAGGCTCAGGAATTTGATGCAAATCTCTTCGTATTTGAACAAAAGAACGATAATCGACCGTGCTCATTCCGCTGATCCGCCTCCTTTTCCTAACTCATCAGGTTTATCAGACAAAAGAACAAAAGGACAAAAGCCCGGCGCAGCCGCCGAGCCTTGTCCGTTGTGCTTCGTCCCTAAATTGTGCTGTCAATGCATCATGCCACTGACAAGGTATCGTTCACCCATTGTGCATTTAAAACTCTTTTTCAGTCTTACAGAACGCGCAAATCCTTCAAGATTTCAGTTTTTGATTTAGTCTTATCGTCGACCTGTTTGATCACGCGTGCAGGTGTACCGGCAACTACGGAGTATTCAGGTACATCTTCGGTTACGACAGCTCCGGCTGCAACGACTGCACCTTTACCAATTCGCACACCTTCCAATACGACCGCGTTCGCACCGATCAATACATCGTCTTCTACCACAACAGGCTGTGCAGATGGAGGTTCAATAACACCCGCAAGGACTACGCCTGCACCGATGTGACACATGTTACCTACTTTAACACGGCCGCCCAGTACAGCATTCATATCAATCATTGTGCCTTCACCAATGGTGACACCGATGTTAATGACTGCACCCATCATAATGACTGCGTTATTACCGATACCAACCATATCGCGAATATACGCGCCTGGCTCGATGCGGGCATTAATGCCTTTCAGATCGAGCATAGGCACTGCGGAATTGCGGCGGTCGTTTTCCACCACATAGTCTTCTTCATTAGCGTTAACACTGTCCAGAACAGGCTTGATGTCGGCCCAATCGCCAAATACAACGCCGCTGTCTCCGGAAATAAAAGCTTGAACATTCTCGCCGAATGCTGCGGAAGCCAAAGCCCCTTTTACATATACTTTAACAGGTGTTTTTTTCTTACTGTTTTTAATCACGTTGATGACTTCTTGTGTGTTCATTTCGATGGACATAGTAAATCGAACAACTCCTTCATCGCTTCATACGACTTCGCAAGCCGGAATGATCTTATTCTCTCATCCTTTATAGCACAAAAGTACAGGTCCCGCAATTACAGATTCGAGTTACTTGTTGGCTTGCAGGCTCTCCAGCGATGTATAAATGAAGGATTCGAAGCCCTCGGCAGGCTCGCCGTGAGGAATGTTTACCTTCAGGATGAAGCCGCCTGGTTTATGTTCTACAACAATATATTGGCGTGTGACCTTCGAACCGTTCGCTTGCAGGAACAGACGGCTGCTGGTCAGCGCTTGAGGCACTTCGGCTTTATCTACCTTCACCGCTTTACCGACGGAAGCCAGATCCTTTTCGCCTTTCTTTTGAAGCTCGTCCAGATTTACATCGGAGGGCAGCTTCGTAATTTCAGCGTAATAGTTATCATCAACAGCCAAGGCTACACGGTTTTGATCAGGAAACAGGGACATGGGATCAAACACATACAGTGTATATCCCTCTCCTTTTGCCAATGTAGCTGTCTGCTTTTCCTTTTTCCCTTCAAGGCTAAGCTCAAAAGCTTGCGTTTTCGAGCGTTCACCGCCTACTGCCTGACTAGAGCTGCCGTTTGGCGTGCTGTCTGTTGCAGCTTCTACTTTTTGTATTTTCGTCAAAATCAGTTGCTTGGCAACCGCGTCGCCCTCCACTGCTTTTTCGTTGTATTCAAATGCGACTGAATCGCCTTCCTCAAGTCCGGCTACCACCGTGTCCAGTCCTTCACCCAGTTGGAAAGATTGGGCTTGGCCATTGGTTTCAATTTCAACCGTGTGCGGGTCAGCGGCTCCGTTGTATACGCCTGTTCCCTTTTTGGCCTCCGACTCGGCGCTTGGCTCCGGTTTCACTTGTGGCTGTTGCGTCTGTGGTTGGTCTCCCCCTTGAGGTGCGGTATTATTGGTTTGCGGTTTCGTTCCACAGGCTGACAGAGCCAGCACTGCCACTACAGTTAACAGTATAATTGAAAAGGTGCTGCGTTTTTTCATAAAATCCACCTCCACTATGATAGACGAGCTTGTGCGGCAAAAGTTCTACGCAGCTCCATACTTAAAATCCTTCTTCCTGCATCGCTTTTTATATTCTACGCGGATGTCAGGTACGGTATAATGGGCTGTATTAAACCTAATTTTCGAGATACCGATGGAAGGAATCATACACGTAATATTCTTCCTCCGTACTGGATGAAGCTGTCACATGAATCAAGCGCACAAACCGTCATTTTCCTTTGAATTACTGTACATCGTAGGTATTATCGCTATTTCGTTCTCCTCGATCTTCGTAAGATGGTCTGAAGCCGAGGTGTCCGTCATCGCTATGTACCGTTTGTACCTGACCAATCTCGTCATGCTGCCTTTGGTCTGGAAATACCGTGCCGAGCTATTCAGCCTGAGCCGCAAGCAATGGATACTGATCCTTTGGTCCGGTATTGCACTAGGGCTGCACTTCTTGCTCTGGATGGGCTCGCTGCGACTGACCACCGTTGCAAGCTCTACCGTTATTATGACATTGGAGCCGATCCTTGTCATGCTCGGTTCTTTTTTATTTTTCCGTACACGCACAAACCGTGCTATGCTCATCGGAATGGGCCTGGCTCTTGTTGGCTCGCTGGCGATCGGAGCCGGGGATTTTCATGCCTCGGGACAAGCCTTGCTTGGAGATGCCTTATCTTTTCTGGGGATGATCGCCGTCTCTATCCATATGCTGATGGGCAAGCATTTGCGCGAGCATTTGAGCGCCTTTGTGTATAACTTTTGGGTATTCGCCATCGCGGCCACATCGCTTGCGCTGTATAATGTGGTCAACGCAATTCCTTTTACCGGATACGCTCCGCGGGAATGGGGACTGTTCCTGTTGCTCGCCATAGTGCCCACCTTGTTCGGTCACTACCTGTTTAACTGGCTGCTCAAATACATCAACGCCACCGCGGTGTCGATGGCGGTACTCGGCGAACCCGTTATTTCTTCCTTGCTAGCCTGGATGTTGCTGGGAGAAAAACTTTCTGCCTTACAATTTGGCGCGGGCTTCTTCATCCTGTTCGGGGTATGGATTTTTATCCGGTACGGAACAGATTTCAAGAAGCAATTCGTCCACCAAAGTGAATTGCCCGACAGCGAGCTTCCCCTTAAGACAGGCTCATAACTTATTTACCCCATTTTCATGAACAGTACTCAAGTGAACGATCTTAATGATAAAAAGGAAAGGCGGAATCCCTTATGAAATCCATCGTATCCAAACGCTGGCTATTAGCTCGACTATATGAGCCAGATATCATCATTGCCGACTGCCGTTCTCTGCTCGGACAAGCCGGAGCGGGACGGGCTCAATTTAATGAAGATCATATCCCGGGGGCTGTTCACTTCGATCTGGAGGAAGACCTCACGGCTCCTCTAGGTGAGCATGGTGGACGCCATCCTTTACCGGATGCTGACACATTAGCCGCCCGCCTGAGTCGCGCCGGAATTAACGCAGATTCACGCATCATCGCCTACGATGATCAAGGCGGCATGATGGCCTCCCGCTTCTGGTGGCTGCTGCGCTATTTGGGCCATGAGCAGGTGTACGTGCTGGAAGAAGGCTACAGCGCCTGGAAGGAAGCGAAGTTCCCGGTCACGGCAGACCAGCCGATTCGCATTCCCTCAACCTTTGTAGCGAAGGTACAGCCGCAAATGCTCACAAGTATGGAAGAAGTGCGACGTGTGTCCGAAGGTTCGGTTCCTGTCGGCTCCTATACATTGATCGACTCCAGAGAACGGCCGCGCTACCTGGGACTGGAAGAGCCCATAGATCAAGCAGCGGGGCATATCCCCGGTGCATTGAATTATTTTTGGAAAGGGGTCTTGGACGAAAAGGGTACATTTAAAAATGCGAAACAACTGGAACAGCACTTTACCAGCCTTGATCGGAATGCAGAAATTATCGTATATTGCGGCTCAGGCGTATCCGCCTGCCCGAATGTTCTGGCCTTGAATGAGACAGGATTTAGTAAGGTGCGGTTATATCCGGGAAGCTGGAGCGATTGGATAAGTTATGAAGAGAATCCGGTGGCTACGGAAGAGGAATAAGACAAAGGAATACAATACAGGATCAACTATATGAATAGACCGCCATTTAGGCTTAGTGCTAATGGCGGTGTTTTCATTGATTGAAAATCAACAAGGGATCAACATCGGTTCACAGAAAGCATCTTCTATGACAGTGGCATTATACGTTTTCAATGGGACAAAAGATGTTTAAATTAGCGGCACACTAGCCAAATTGTTTTCTCATTTTTTTAAAATCAACAAAGCCATATAAGTGTGTGGCTCTATCAACGGACATCCAACAAAAACTATGATGTTAAATCACGCCTGTTGAATAACCACAAAATGGTAGAAAAAAGATCGTCTTTTCTGTAGAATCGTTGGTACCATCCGAAAGAAGACGATCTCATGAAGAATTCTATCACGATTACATCTATCCTTCAATCCATGCTGACTCCTGAAGAAGTTCAAAGGGTTGTGAAGTTCATAGGTTATGAAGACAAAGCCCGCAAGTTTACGGTGTACCATTTACTCCAATACTGGTGCATGGCTGCGTTGGAACAATGGGGTAGCTATCGATCCAGCGTAGATTATGCGGCTCTCTGTGGCTTGCCCGTCGTCCATTACTCACGCTTTTCAACCAAAGCCGCCGAAGTCCCGTTTTCCGTATTTAAGGAACTTTTCCATCTACTTGTTAGCAAATGCAACCGGGAAGCTCGTCGGAAGCTGACTTTCCCCAAAGAACTATTACTTATCGATTCAACTACGATGACGGTGGGGAAAACGCGGTTGCCTTGGGCTCCTTATCACGGAGAGCGTGCGGGTATTAAGCTTCATGTCGCTTTACGAGCCGAAAATGGGCAACCTCTTCAGGTGCTCGAATCGCTAGGTTCCAAGCATGATGGCCCCATGAGTGAAGCGTTGGCTCAACCGGACTACATTGTGGTGATGGATCGTGCTTATGGGAAACTGGAGCGTCTGGATTACTTCAAAACCCATGGACAATCGTTTGTCATTCGGCTTCGCGACAACGTCCATTTGGAAAAGCCTCATGCGCTACGTCGCCTTACAAAGCCAGATTCATCCGTCATTCGAGATATCCTTGCCAGTTGGGAACCCCTCAGTGTCGTTCCAGACAACGTCATCGTGTGGTGATGTTTCGGGATTT
>NZ_JBITPI010000029.1:0-1251 GCF_050467745.1 Paenibacillus sp. NRS-1781 | reverse complement strand
TGTGCTACATGATGTAGATAATCATGACAAGCATTCTGCTTCTACACTTAAAGCTAAGCACGCCTGTTGAATAACCAAAAAATAGTAGAAAAAAGACCGTCTTTTCTGTAGAATCGTTTGTACCAACAAGCGATTCAGAAAGAGGACGATCTCATGAAAAATTCTATCATGTTTACATCCATCCTTCAATCCATCCTGACTCCCGAAGAAGTGCAAACGGTTGCCGAGGATACAGGTTATGAAGACAAGGCTCGCAAATTCACGGTAACCCGTTTACTTCAATACTGGTGTGTTTCTGCTTTGGAGCAATGGGACAGTTACCGCTCTGGCGTAGATTTTGCTGCTTCTAGTGGTTTGCCTGTCGTTCATTATTCACGGTTTTCCACCAAAGCAGCCGAAGTCCCCTTTGCTATATTTAAGGAGCTTTTTCATCGGGTCATTCACAAATGTAGCCGAGAAACACGCCGAAAACTTACGTTTCCCAAAGAATTGCTCCTCATCGATTCAACCACCATGACGGTGGGAAAAACACGGCTACCCTGGGCTCCGTATCACGGAGAGCGTGCGGGCATTAAGCTTCATGTGGCTTTACGAGCTGAAAGTGCGCAACCTCTTCAGGTGATACAAACGCTGGGTTCAAGGCATGATGGCCCCGTAAGTGAAGCGTTGGCTCAACCGGACTACATTGTGGTGATGGACCGTGCTTATGGGAAACTGGAGCGTCTGGACGACTTCAAAACCCATGGGCAATCGTTTGTCATACGGCTTCGCGACAACGTCCATTTAGAAAAACCCCATGCGCTACGCCGCCTCCAGAAGCCGGATTCATCTGTCATTCGAGATATCACGTGCCAGTTGGGAACCCCTCAGTGTCGTTCCAGGCAACGTCATCGTGTGGTGATGTTTCGAGATTTTGAAGGTCGGGAAATTCGGGTGGTTACCGATTTAATGCAGGTGACCGCAGAACACATCGCGCAGATGTATAAAGCTCGGTGGCAGATTGAAGTCTTCTTCCGTTGGATCAAGCAACATTTGAATATTCCAACCCTGTTTGGTACGACCGAAAATGCGGTCTATGGGCAACTATTCTGCGCTCTGATCGTCTATGTCCTGCTCAAATGGCTATTTGATGCTGCCCAGACTCCATGGCCAAAACATGCCGTTCTTTCCTTTGCGCGTTTTTCCCGTCTATTTCTTCTTCAAAACCTACCTGTTGAATGGCTGATTCAAATTCAGCGCGTTCTTCTTCAG
>NZ_JBITPI010000028.1:0-9448 GCF_050467745.1 Paenibacillus sp. NRS-1781 | reverse complement strand
CGCCTCCAGAAGCCAGATTCATCCGTCATTCGAGATATCCTTGCCAGTTGGGAACCCCTCAGTGTCGTTCCAGGCAACGTCATCGTGTGGTGATGTTTCGAGATTTTGAAGGTCGGGAAATTCGGGTGGTTACCGATTTAATGCAGATGACCGCAGAACAAATCGCACAGATGTATAAAGCTCGGTGGCAGATTGAAGTCTTTTTCCGTTGGATCAAGCAACATTTGAATATTCCAACGCTGTTTGGCACAACCGAAAATGCGGTCTATGGGCAACTCTTTTGTGCTCTAATCGTCTATGTCCTGCTCAATTGGCTATTTGTTGCTGCTCAGACTTCATGGCCAAAACATGCCGTTCTTTCCTTTGCGCGTTTTTCCCGTCTATTTCTTCTTCAAAACCTACCTGTTGAATGGCTGATTCAAATTCAGCGCGTTCTTCTTCAGAGTACCTCTGGTTTTATTAATTAAATTACTTATTATGGTTAATCAACAGGCGTGATAGAACAGTATAGTCTGCTCACTGGCAGACAACTGGGAACTAATTATTCTGGTGTATTCTTTTTTTGATCGATGCCAGTAATCTATTCATTTTTCTCCACCGTGCGTAATAAATTTTACAAATTCCTAAGATATGCCCCAAGTCTGGGCTCATAATATTGAAAGTAACCTTCGCAGGTAGATAATATAACGTTGAGTTGTGAACGATTGTCCTTTTCTTTGAAGGAACCGCTTGCCCTTGATTGCTTGATCCAGCGGTCTAAAGCCGAAGCGGTGAGGTCGTATTCCTCGACAATTTTGGCTCTGGACTTCCCATTTTCATAGAGTTGCACCATTTGCTTTTTAAACTCCACCTTAAATGTCCGTCGTTGTTGTTTGGACATGGTAGAGATCCGCTGCTTCATCAGTTAGATCTATTCTACAAGCCACTATTTTTATTGTCCAACTAAGTGTAGCCGATCCATTATTCTTCTTACTCGCTTTACTAGAGGATGGTACTGAATCCACCTCTATAAGGGTGAGCAAAGTTAGTGCCTACTCTGTCACCACGTCAGGAATAGCTTCGATGTTGCTATTGATGAAATTGTTAAATTCTGTGTCTTTGTCAAATTTGTTTATGAGATATCTTACACATTCTTCATACAGCAAGATCTGAATTGTTTTGTATCGATCATACTGCTTGTTATGTCTTGTACATACTACTTGATCCAATGATAGATTTTCTTTACGCAGTCTCTTTTTACAACTCCATACAATTTCTTCGCAGAAATTTATATTATTGTAATAGTATCCATTATTATATCCCCAATACCAACTGTACGAATGATGCTCCAAGATTCTATTAAAGAAAAATCCAAGAATGTCATTACTGATTGTATTGTTGCTAAAAGACGCTGAATTGATAGACAGCCTCAACATAGTCCTCAAGGTTGCGGCAACACAATTGTATGAATATTCAACAGGGGAGCCAGATCTTTGAGAAAGTCCTTTAGCAACTGATATAAAATCCACATACCATTCATATCTGCTACTGGGCGTAGGCTCCAAGCACTTTTCAACCATCTCTAAAATATGTTGACTACATAGTGCCATGTAAAGACTATTTTTACTTGTATTTATTTGGTTTGAAACCTCTTTTTGAGCAACCTGATAGGAACTGATTGTTTTAATGCAGTTACTGAAAGTTTGAATACACGCAGGAATATAAAACTTATAGTAATTTGAGGGCTTAGTTCCAGGAATTGCAAGTGACTTAAGATACGGCACATTATTAATTCGACATTCTTTCATAACCTTTTGAACAGGCTCAATTACATCCAGATGTTTCTCAAAGACATCTGCGTATAGATGTCTAATTTGGCAATCTTCATTTGTATTGAACTCGTTTAATTTGGTCAGGTATGTCTCTACTGAATCGCTTGATGAAATATCGACTTCATCCTCATTCATTGCATGTGTACCGATAAATAAAACTGGGATATGTTTATATCTCTCACATATTTCAGTTAACCCTTTTAAGATGTAGGGCGATGGTGTTGTGGCTTTGCCCACTATCATTATTGCATCTGCACCAGCAAAAGGAATAACTCTTTCAATGTTATCTTCGTCACCGATCCCTCTTGTATCGATTAGTCTTAGTATATCTATATTATTTTCTTTCATCTCATGTAATAATTGTCTGTTAACAGGCAGTGAAATTGTTATACGGTTGAAAAATGTGTTTGGTTTGTTTATTAAAAAAAAGACATCTTCAAGAGACATATTGCTTAAATATTCTTTAGCTAATTCATTAACGTTTTTTTCAAACTCTTCATCGGTTCTATCCAACCTCTCTAACTCACCAATGTCACCTAAAAATTTTTCGAAATCTGTATCGCCCACAAATTTAAAATTAGGATCTCTTGGGCTAACAATAGTACAGAACACAGAATCAATTTCAATTTTGTCATATTCTCCAAGAAGATATTCAATTGTAACTTTTGTAGTTCCTGCATGACCTTTGCTAGATGAAGCTTCTTTTATGGCGTCTGGGTCCAATGACAAATGTCTTATTAAAGTGCTTTTACCACAACCTGACTCACCGATAAAAACCACTTTGACTTCATTTTTATGTATTAGATTAACCATTACAAACCTCCTGACAGGGTATATTCAATTCACTTATGTTAGATATCATACCAAATATCCCTATAAAAGTATAGACAATAATAAACATATAAGGGTAAACCGACTATATTGTGCATTTTTTTACGGGTACACCCTCATATGGTCTACAAAATACGTAACCAATGTCTGTCAGTGTACTTAACCAAAAATACTTATGCCTCCCCTTCTATGACTAGCATAGTAATTATGGACTTTTCGTCCCTCTGGACTGTTAAGATATCACAACTCCTCTTCTTCGCATCTTTGTTATTCTTTATAATTAGAATATCCACCAAAAAAACAAGAAACAAATTGGGAAGGTCGGATGGTTTATTTCCACTCTCCCTTTACAGTTTATTAAACGGATAGATATCTCAGAATTCCTTGAGATCTACTGGACTCGGAAGGACGCTGGTCTGGTACCAATGCGTTGGAAGAACGTTTCAGCAAGCTGGACAAAGATGGTGCAATTATTGTGTATTGCGGCTCCGGTGTCTCCGCCTGCCCGAATGTGATTGCGTTGAAAGAAGCGGGATGCTCAAATGTGAAGTTGTATTCCGGTAGCTGGAGCGATTGGATTAGTTATGAGAAGAATCTGGTGGCTACCGGGGAATTATAAAATAAGTGTAGGAAAGTACAAAAAGCTCACGCTCACCGTGGGCTTTCACTAGTGTCTAATATCTCTGCTGCAATAGTCTATCTGTTTTTTCATGGATCAGGGCTAATTATTATTTTTTCACTTTCCCATCAAATCCAACCTTATACACGGTTTCTTTCTTAAAAGACAGGAATGCAAAACCACCCTCTACTTTTCCCAAAAACCGATCATTAGTATCCAAAGAAAGCAACTTGTTCTTTTTACCTGTATAGCGATTATAAACATGCATATCACTCTTAAAATTGCCTAAGTTGTCTTGGGGCTTATCAGTTGTATAATAGAACTTATTATCGACATATGCTATAGGGTAAAGACTATCCTCCTTCGAGACAAATGTTATTTTTCTAGTTCCATTCAGATCTGCAAGGACACCTATATAACTGTCATTATAGCGTCCTTTCACCACCTCCGAAAAAAACAAAACATCGCCATAAAATTCGTATGTCGACACACCTTTTGAGGATATTACCTTAGCTCCTGTACCATCTTTCTTCATACGATACAATTTGCCATTACCATAGTCTTTATAGTATATATACCCTTTGTTAATCCTGATAAAGTTATTAATTCCGATATCGTTAAAAGGAGGTTTAGACATAACAATCTTTTCCTTTGTGCCATCTGTTCTCATTGAGCCAAAAGACAATGGAGTTTGAAAATCCTCGCCTTTTCTCCTTTTCAAAAAGTTAATCGTATCTCCTACAACTTCAAAACTTGAAAAATCTGCATCCTGGCTTATATAAGTAAACGCTGAACCATCTTTTTTAATTTTAGCAATCTTATAAAACCACTCATCTGTCCCATCCGCTACCAAGAAATATATCCACTCTCCAACCATTTTTGAATCTCGAACAGACTTAGGATAAATCGTCTTTGTTGTGCTTTTGTTATCTGTGAATGTCGTAATGTTAATTCCAAAGAATCTTTTAAACTCAATATCACTATCCCAAACTAGAGAATCTCAAGGAGCTCCCACCCCGTATGCGGGTACTACTCCAAACAACATAATCACACTTAACAACGCTATTATATACTTTTTTCTCATCTAACTCTCCTTAAAATATGTATTTTTCTACAGTCATTATTGTAAATTACATTTACATATAACACAATCATTCCCTCTCGATTTCGATTTCAATTTCAATTTCAATTCCCAAATTTTAGTATAAAATGATTACTGGCAGAGAAAAGTTTTTTCCTGTATATGGCCAACTTTGGTGCAGGCATCGGTGTTCTGATGATGGATTCCTCCATTACCCCTTCGTCTGACCGCTGGGAAGGGCACTTGTAACCCATGGGATCTGCGCACGGAGGACGTCACCTGCTTCCTGATCCGGTTGCACTTGCAAACCGCCTTGTCAAAGCTGGCATCGGCTCCAATAGTCGTATTGTTGCTTATGACGATCAAAGCGGGATGAATGCATCTCTGCTATGGTGGCTGCTTCGCTACATCGGTCATGAACAGGTGTATGTCATGGACGAAAGCTTCTCCGCTTGGCAAAATGCCAAGTTTCCGGTGACTACGGATGTACCCGTTCAGATTCCGTCTTCCTTTGAGGTGAACGTACAGCCTCAGATGCTGGCAAGTGTGCAAGATATAGTTGGGCAAAGCAGCACCCCATTGCTGGAGTTGACTCTGATATCAAACCTTAGCTTCATGTACTATTGAGCTGATTTTGGCTCTGCGAAAGTTGTACGGATGAAGCAAGAAATCTAACTTTTAAGGACATCAACTTAAATTTTAGCAAGTTAAAATATCAGTCGGTGGGGATCTTCAGATATCACTCAATCACTTCAAACTGGACGTAAAATTTGCAAGTGCTGTATTATGGAAGCTGGAGCGATTGGATTAGCTATGAGGATAATCCGCTGGCTACCGGGGAGGAATAGGCGCAGAAACATATTTTTGCTATTAAGTGCGTAAAAAAGGAGAATTAGAAGTGAAAACCTATCTTGTGTTCGGTGCAAGCAAAGGATTAGGAGATGCATTTGTCAGGGGTGTGCCCCAACAGGGCGATAAGGTCTGGGTAGTTTCTCGCACCAAGCCTGACAACTTGAAGCTGAACGATGGTGTAGAACGAATATGGATACAGGCAGATCTGTCTGATCTCAACGCAGCCACACTTGTCGTCAATAAACTCGGGAATGGCACACTGGATGTTCTCATTTACAATGTCGGAATCTGGGAAAAGGAAGGATTTGAAGATCACTACACATTCGACAAAGATGAGCCTGCTGATATAAGTCAACTGATACATGTAAATGTCACCTCAGCCATTGTATGTATTCAATCGTTATTACCTCACCTTCGTCAATCGAAAGCTGGAAAAATCATTCTCATTGGCTCTACAGCTGGTCTGAATAATGCAAACAACACCCAGGTTGCTTTTGTCGCCTCCAAATTTGCGATTCGAGGGATCACGGAGGCCTTGAGAGAACATACAAGACACGACGGCATTGCCGTTACGTGTATCAACCCGGGGGAGCTGGCAGCTGAAATTCCATATGAAGAGGGAAGTGAACGGGCACTTGACGAATATAATGGGACACGTATCCCCCTAGCGGATATGGTTTCCATTGTAAAATGCATAGTCAACCTGTCCAAGGCAGCCTGCGTTAAAGAAATTAATATTCCGGCAATAAAGGATATGAACACTTAATCGGGAATCCGCCACAATTGATTATGAAGAACCCCGTGCTGATCAGGGGAAAATAAATACGAAAAGCCCGCGTCCGACGCGGGCTTTTGTGTTTCCTTCACATTGCAGGAAGGCTGGTTGGATGGCTCCTTGCTGCATAGGAAACGCTCGGCTATGTTGCTGCCTGTTGTTCCTTGGGATTTTGCATCAAACTGACCAACAGCATGGACAGAACCAGTACAAGAAAGTATAAAGGCATCGTAAGTAGCGCACCGTTATGAATCAAACTCATGCCGCTCGTAATCATACTCACCAGCAAATAATAGCCGAGTCCAAACATAGCTCCTGAGGTCCCTAGGACATCATGGTAATCCACGAGGGCCATGCTCAGACAAGTTTGGAAGAGCTATGCCGATACCCAGCAGGATGACAAATATGCAGAATACCGTGAGCACAAGGTCGATCAGCGTGGCTTCGATTCCGTAAAGCGCTAAACAGGCAAGACTAAGCGCCATACTCTGCGATCCTTCATCAACCGCGCTGCCACGGACAACATACTGACGTTTTGAGTCGCCTCCAGTGCCGTTGCTTGAATATTATGTTATGCGTTGCAATTCCATCCCTGAAAATACCATGAGGATTATCCTTGTATGTAATTCTTCTTATAGGGCACCTTTACAACATCCATTTGATGATTGTGTGATATTCCACTATTATTAGTAACCTTGTTCCATAGTTCTTTAATGTCTTCTAATAGATTTGGTTGTACCTTTATTAATTTAACAGCCTTAATTGCATAATCCTTGTTTTTTGATTTTCTTCTTGTGTTATAAAGACCTTTTGGAATCCCTTCAATAAGTAATCTTTCTGACTCTAAATTCATCATATTCATCGCCTCTGATATTTTTTTTAGCCTTTGCTTGAATTACATAGTAGCAGACGAAATCCCTGTCATCTTTTTGAAAAGGTTTATAACTAATCAGCTGATATCCCTTTTACACATGAAGTGAATTTTTCTTTAATTTTCTTTATCAAAAACATATTCGACATGTCTTGACTTAAACATTCGAACTGATGAAATTATGTTCAACAATACTTTGGAAATCTTACTCGACCATATATGAACTTGGTTGCTTTCTATAAATATCAAAGCCCCCCCTATTATTTCTCCATTAAAAAGCACCTTGAAATATTCACAATTTTGCATCATTTCTTCTTGCCAGCTTATGAAATCATATCCTAGTGGACCACCGATTTCGTTATTATTGAAATGTTTTGATTCTTCATCAAAGCTGGCCTTTTGTATTTCCGCAAGTTTTTGTGCATCATTTTTTATGGCTCGTTCTAGTTTCAACATTAGTTACACCTCCATTGAGTTGATTCTATATTAAGTTATCTTTTTTTGTTTTTGATTATTTTATCTCGCACAGGTTTCGTCTAACGTTTCTGTATTCATGAACCCGAAGGGTTGTCTGCTGAAATGCCTCCTTCGAAATCCTTCTCGCAAATCCAGGCTCCACAAGGAGCCGCTGCTTGAATAGTATGTTATCTGATTCCATTGCCTCTTTACGCTTACTTTCATTTATCCTCCGTAGTTTTCTTCCATCGCCTTCTTAAACACCTCGATGGGATACTCATATTTTATAGCTTTATAGATGAATCGGTTATTCCATTGATTTCTTTCTATTCCTTCATTAAATTCTTGCTCTATGATTTTCATCGTATAGATAATTTCATTTAATGTTCCTATCACACTTCGATTATTAGTAGTTGTGATAATCATACCTTCATTGTCTTCGATATATCTGCTGATTACTTTTTCTTCGATTTCCTCACTCATTAAATAATTCCTTAGTTCATTAACGAATAACTCTTCTACATTTTTTAATTGTGCCTTTTTAACTCCTACGATCGTTAAACTTAATCTTGATAAGTCATTCATGAATACGATTGTTTTTCTTCTATTCAAAGTGAACATATTGGCATGCCATGTATTTAACGGAATAGATATATCTGTTTTTTGTACTTTACAATCCATTTCTTTTAGCAGTTTTTGTGTCGCTCTTATTACGTACATTATTGTTCTCCTTGTTATTTATTTACATTTTCGCAATAGAATTTCACTTAACGTTTCTGTATTCACGACGTCCGGCGAAGTCGGATGTGTCCAGCTGCCTGCTACTTCTCCGAAATGCTTAAATGCCGGACCGAGGGCATATACCCGATGCGAGGATATTATGTCATGTGAAGTACCATGACTTCATTGAAACAACTTACAAATCCTGTTTAATTCAGCATCACCATTCTCTCCATTCTTCTGTAATATCTTGATCCTCCTCAATTTCTAATCCAGCTAGTCTTGCTGCCTTATCTATAAATTCAGCCAATTCTTCACGTTCCATTGTTTCAATAAAATAATCGTTCGTATCATTCAATTCATTAAACGTAATTACAATTTCTTCAACAGCCTTCATAATACTTTCAGGATATTTGGTTTCTTGTAATAATATTAATTGGTTTAGATAGTTATCTAGGACTTTATCACACATTAATAATCTCTCTTCTGTAAAAAGGTCATCTCCATATTCAATCATTCTTTTGTTCCATAGTTTGGTTGGTTTGTCATTAAATAAGTCTTGCAACGTCATTGGGCGTTTCCCTCATTTTCTTGTTTTTGTTTTAATAGATTTTTAAAATTGTTGCATGGTATTTCACATAACGTTGTTGTATTCATGAACCCAGCGTATGCTGGGTGTCCGGCGACTACCGGACCTAGGACGAATGTCCAACGCGTGAATATAATGCTATAAGATGTCCTCTTCTTCATTGATTATGTTGCATTATTCTTTCTTATTTCTTTTAAGCCATCTATCAATCTGCTTTTTAACTTCTTTTGTGTTGAATGCTCTTCTTATCTTTTCAATCTGATGTTCTTCTACTTTATCTTCCTTTAACGAACTTACAATAATGCTTTCCATTGCAATAAATCTTTCCTGCTCATAGATTTTAATTACTTCTTCCAAAACAGCTTCTGTCCACTCTTGCTGTCTAAAGTAGTACCAAATCATATGCTCTTTAACATGCTTATGAATACTAATCTGATCCTTATGATCCTTGATGACTTGTAATGTCTGTATACTTAATTTTCCGTGCAATTCTAATTGGTCCGACAGGTTTAGGGAATGAATAAGTCTTTCTAGTTCTTTAATTTATTTATTTAAACTTGCCGTTTCAACTTGATAAATAAACGAAAAGTGTTCTATGATATGTCCTCCTTTCATTTCGATTATTTTGGGGGATTTCTTATAACGTTTCCGCATCTATGACGTGACCGGACCTTAGATAGCTCTTATCTTAGGTCCGGCCGTGTGTTATCTGAATATGCTTCTGTGCTTGACACCTGATAACCAAAGGGCAAAAGCCTCACAGCTTAGATGCATTGTCATATGATTTCAGCGGCATCCTTGATTTCACTTCATTTATTCTTTTGACGGATTGTCAAGCCAAGT
>NZ_JBITPI010000027.1:0-95395 GCF_050467745.1 Paenibacillus sp. NRS-1781 | reverse complement strand
GTTGGTTGCGCGAATACGCCGCTACTTTCCGGCGGCGTCCTCCTCGCGTAGCGCGTGCGCCTCCGCAGGCAGCGCACGCGCACGGGCGGCAAGCTTGGCGGCCGCCCGCTCCAGCGCCGCGCAGCGCTCCGCCCAAGCAGCGGCACCGCTCGTTGCCGCTGCGGTGAGCGCGGCCGGCTCGCCCGTGGCGGCCGCGCCGCTGGCGTCTACGGCGGCGGGCTGCTGCGCCAGCAAGCTGCGCTGCTCGTGCAGCTGCTGGCGCAGCGTAAGGCGCAGCTCCTGCAAGCTCAGCCGCAGGCGATGCAGCTCGTCCGGCGCAGCGGCATCCGCACCGTGGGCCGCGGTGGCGGCGGGTGCGGGGTGGTGCAGCGAGCCGCACACCGCGCACGGCTCGCCCTCGCGTAGCTCGGTTGCGAGGTGCTGCGCGAGGCGGCCTAGCTCTTCGGCGCGCAGCTCATGGCGCAGCTGCTCTTCCTCGGCAGCCAGCGCCGACACATCGGCGGTGACCTCTGCCTCCAGCGTGAGCAGCGCCTCGATGCCCTCAGCCGCCTGTGCGGCAAGGGCGGAACGACGTCCCTCCGTCTCAAGTGTCTCCTGCTCCGTCAGCTTCAGGCGTTCGTCAGCCTGGCCAAGCCTTTGTTCCTGTGTGACACAATCCTGCTCTGCTTCGCGTAGCTGCTCATCCGCCGTCTCCAGCTGTTGCAGCCGTTGCATGGCCTCTTGAAGCATTCGTCGTTCATCTGCACGCACTTCATTTTGCTTCAATTCCTGTTGAAGCTCCTGCTGCCGCTTCGATCCTCGCGCCTGTAGCTCTTGTTCCTTGGCGAGTCCTTCGGCATATGTAGCAAGGGTTTGCACACTCTGTGCAAGCTCTAACGCCAGACGGTCCCGTTCTGTCCGCGACGCTTCCGTATCACGCTCCAATTGCAGCGCCTGCTCCAACTGGTCGATTCGAAGCAACAGCTTCGGTTCCTCTGCACCCAGAGCTTGCCGGGCCTGCTCATCTGCTTGCATAGACACAACCGCAGCCTCCTGCGCCGATGTCGCCTGCACCGCCGCTTCTTCGGCTGCCTTCCGTCGCTTATCCGCTTCGGCAACAGCTTCCTTCCAATCTGTCAGCGCAGGCAGCAATGCCTCGGCTGCGGAGGCCTGACGGAGCTTGCACTCCAGCGAAGCAATGTCCGGCTCCAATGCCGCCAGTTGTTCCAGCTCGTTCCCCCGGCGGCTGCGCTCTAGGACGAGATCACGAATTTTAGTCAGTGCTTCCGTCTCGCGCGACACCCGCTCCAGCTCGCGGCGTGAGGCCTCTGCATGGGCAAAAGCCTCTTTAAGACGCTGCTCTGCCTGTTCAAGCGCTTCGGCACCCGCATCGCCGAGTCCCTGCTGCTCCGCTTCCAGCGCTTTCAGTGCAGCGTCATTGTCCTTCACACGGCGGCTCAGCTTCTGTGCGAGCTGGTCTCCGTACTTTTCCAAATGAAACAAACGCTGTAGCATCTGCCTGCGTTCACTGCCCTTTAATGATAAAAATTCAGCAAACTTCCCCTGTGGCAATACGACAGCTCGTGTGAAATCGTCCATTTTCAGGCCAATATACTCCTCCACACAACGCGTCACATCCTGCACCTTGTCAGCAAGGACTTCCTCGCCGTCCGCTGTGAACGCGATAAATCGACTAAGCGTATTATTCACCGATACGCCACCAGCACGTTTGAATCGGCGCTCCACACGATAACGACGAGGTCCTTGGGCTGACATCAGCTCGAACGTAAACGCCACGGACAGCGTATCCTCTGCATGATTCATAATGCCCTGTGTTCCATTCACCGCCCGCTCCACCTTGCCGTACATAGCCAGCGTAATCGCGTCCAGCAACGTCGATTTACCACTGCCTGTCGGGCCAAAGATCCCGAATAGTCCGGTTTCGGTCAACTCCTCAAAATGGATTTCCTGCGACTCCCGGTAGCTTTGCAACCCCGCCAATTTCAGAAGAATCGGTTTCATACATCCTCCTCCTCGGCCTGGTCCCTTGCATCATCCTGCTCCACCAACTCCAAAAATAGCTGCACCAATCCGTCATCCGGCTGTGCTCCGCCCGTTTGCCGTTGATAAAAAGCCCGAAACAGCTCGTGAACCGGCAGCTCTGAGCGCTGATGCTCCAGCTGTGCCGCCGCCATTTCAGGATACATCGGGCGGATGTGAATAATGCCTTCGCGGCTTTTGCGCAGCCGCTGAATATCTCCCAGAGACATCGCTTCCTCCAGCGTAATTTCCAGGTCAATAAAGGCGTCCGCATCCAGCCCTTCGTCTAGCCATCGGTACACCTCTTCCAAACCTCCCCGTGCGCGCCATTTTACTAAAGGGCGTCCACTCGTAATATACAGCTCCTCGACCTGTGCGGGCTTGCCTGCGACCACGTCAATGAGCGTGACCGATTTGGCCTGCCCTGCTTCGGAAAAGCTATAAGCCAGCGGAGATCCGCTATAGCGCATCAGCCCGTCACCCTTCACATATTGGGGGCGGTGCAAATGCCCCAAAGCCGTATATTGCGCCCCGATGCTTAGTGCAGACGGGTCTACCGTATAGGCTCCCCCGACCTGAATCGGACGCTCCGAATCGGACTCCAGTCCGCCAAGCACATAAATGTGGCTCATGGACAGATTAACGGTATTAGGCCGAAACGCCGTACCGAGCTGTGCCATCAGCATCCCCACACGACGGCTGTAAGCCTCTCGCAACACCGTTTCGTCTCCGTCCTCGGACAACAATTCGTTCAGACGGGACTCCGAAGGATAAGGCAAGGCTGCGATACATGCCATTTCTCCTGTACGCGGTGTATGAATCCGCACCGCTTCCCCGCTGGGCAGCCCCAGCAACGTAATTCCGCGCTGACTCACCAGCGGCGTAACCGAGGATACCCGTTCCGGCTGATCATGATTCCCCGCAATAACGACCAGCGGTCTTCCTCCAGCCGTTAAACGGGCAGACGTTTCATAAAATAGCTGCTCGGCGGCGGCTGGAGGATTGACCGAGTCGTACACGTCTCCAGCCATCATAATCAGATCTGCCTGCTGATCGTCGGCCATTTTCGCCAATTCTTCCAGAAACGCCTCCTGCTCCTTCAAACGGCTACGCCCTTCCAGCGTTCTCCCCAAATGCCAATCTCCCGTATGCAAAATCCGCATGCTGTTCCTCCTCTCTCCCTATCTATTTCGTCCATTAAATATTAAATAGCTACAATCTCACACTTTCTCCAGCCTCCAGAAAATACAACCACTTCTCAGCAACCCTTGTACCTGTAATATCTTCGATCACGTGGGCGTACAGCTCCAGTTGAAAACGATATTGCTCCGTTAAATGAGACACCGTCCGAAATTCGGATACCCGGTCTGTTTTGTAATCTAGCAAAACCAACCCCTTCGGCCCTTCAAACAAGCAGTCAATGATCCCGTGCATCAGCACTCTGTCATTGTGGCCAGGCTCTGACATCATGCTTTCCTGCTGTTGCCCGGCCGATCCCGGCTCTGCTACCTGTGCGGACAGCATCGACGGCAAGCTGCGGCTCCAAAAATCAGCGGCTCCTATCGTATAGGTAAATGGAAGCTCACGCTGCACATGGGTTGCCTCCAGCAATCTGCGACCCAGCTCGCTGGTGAAGAAGCGCAATATTTTATCCGTATCTAACGCCTTCGCCTGAACATCCAGCAATAAGCGCTGGTTCAGCAGACGAGCCTTCGTTTCCTCAATCACCTCGGCGTTCATCGCACCCCCCAGCGGCAAATGCAGAAATAGCGTATGGTACACCGTTCCACGTTCCGTCGGCGTCAATCCCCGGTCACCCATAAATTTGGGTCTGCGCAAGTGCAGTCGACTTCCCCCAGTCTGAGAATCTTCCATCTCCTCTGGTAACTCGGCTACTTGAAAAGAAGACAAATTTAGCCAATCTTCCGATCCAGTTTCCTGCATCGCTAGCCATCTTTTCATTTCGGTAACCGATGTATTCGCCGCCGTCTTGCTTGCCCGTTCATACGGATAGGACCAGGAAAGCGCAGCGGCAATATCTGCATCAGTCCTTGTTGTCATATCTGCTGGGCTATTGGATACGAAATCGGATGAGAGCCACCTTTTGTCGATCGGCTTGGCATTTTTCAACGCTACCGTCTTCTGCTGACGCTCTTCATTAACAGTCTCTTCCCCAGGGCCCAAATTCAAACGAGAGCCGGAAAGAGTCTCCGAAGCTATCATTCTGAATAGCCAATCCCCGCCCGGCATCGTTTCCAGCCTGTGATAGTACCCCTCCTGATCCCCTGCCGCTTCCCTCAGTACAGCGGCAGAAGGATGTCGGATCAACGCAGGACCTACCCAGTCCAGATAACTGCGGCCTGCTGCCAGCATATAATCAGGTAAAACCGTTTCCGTATGCTCTTTGGCCCGTGCCCAACCCGTTGCGCGTGAAGTGAGATCCTTAACGGTTCCGGTCATAATAAGCTTCTCACGCGGACGCGTAAGCGCCACATATAGCACCCGCATTTCCTCAGCCAATAGCTCCAGCTGGGAACGTCGACGGATCGCCAAATTAGGCAGCGTCGGGTAGCTGACCCGATTTTGTTCCTCCACATATTTGGGACCGAACCCCAGCTCCTTATGCATGAGAAACGGCGCATTCAGATCCTGCTGATTGAACATTTTAGCCGTTCCGGCGATGAACACGACGGGAAATTCAAGTCCTTTACTCTTGTGAATCGTCATAATACGGACAGCCTGATCAGGTTCAGTAGCGCCACTGGATGAGCCTAAATCACCGCCTCGCTCTCGCAAGCGAGAAATAAAGGTTAAAAATCGGAACAAGCCCCGGTTAGAGGTTGCAGTCTCATACTGTCTCGCCCGGTCATACAGCACCCGCAAATTGCTTTGACGTTGGGAGCCTCCAGGCAATCCACCTACCCAATCCAGATATCCCGTTTCCTCCAGCAAACGCCAAATCAATGCACTCAAGCTACCTTGTCTGGCTTCCTGCCGCCACGCTTCCAAATCGCGCAAAAACGAACGCAATCGGGCAGGCAACGTATTTTCGCTATTCCCGTCATCCATATCTGAGGCATCTGTTGTTGAATCTCCTGCGAAAAGGTCCCATTCCTGCATATCCCTGGACGTTCCATTTTTGCTCTCCTCTGTATGGTCAGCCTCAGCCGCCGCCAACAGAGCGCCATAAAACAATCCGTCCGGCTTTTGCAGCCGGATTTGTGCCAGCTCATCCTCGGTCAAGCCTACAATCGGTGAACGAAGCACCGATGCCAGCTGGATGTCCTGCTGCGGATTATCAATAATGTGTAGCAGAGACAGCATGACCTCCACTTCCGTTGCTTTGAAAAAGCCTGTCGTCTGCTCGCCGGATGCCGGAATGCCCTCAAGACGCAGCTCCTCTACAATCAACGGTGCCCATACGCTCGCCGAACGGAGCAAAATGACAATATCACCGAAGACTGCCGGACGCATCGCTTTTAACCCTCTGTCATAAATCAACAGCGGTTGGCCTGTATCTCCCGTCAGCTCCTTAATCCGTTGCGCGATTGCACGAGCTTCCAGTTGTGCCGTTTCCAGCTCCGCAAGTTCAGCCATTTCGCCTTCCTGTAAAGCGGACTCATCACCCGTTTCGGACAGTTCCGAAGCCTCCGAAAGACCGCGCCCGCCTTTATCAACCAACAACAATTCAGGTGCATACGGGGATGTAGCATCCTTTTCCATTTCCGTCTGCTCAGGATAGGAAGCACCATGCGCCAGCCATGCCCGTTCATCGTATTCAATTTCCGCCACATCCACGCTCATGATTTGCCGGAACACCAGATTGACCGCATCAACGACTTCCACCCGACTACGAAAATTACGCGCCAGATCAATTAAAAAGCCATCTTCCTGCTCCTGCATACCGTATCGTTGGTATTTGTTCAGAAACAGACCCGGCTCCGCCAGCCGAAACCGATAAATACTCTGCTTCACGTCCCCTACCATAAACCGGTTGCCCGGTTCTTCACGGGATACCAGCCTGACGATATCCTCCTGTACCGTATTCGTATCCTGATACTCATCCAGCAGTACCTCGTCGAATTGCTCCTTGTATTCGAGTGCAGCGTCCGAAGGCAGCAGTCTGTGCGGAGTAGAGTCGGGATGACGTAATATTTTCAGACAATAGTGCTCCAAATCCCCGAAATCCACCAGCCCTTTGGACTGCTTGTGCTGTTGAAATCGTTCCCCGAAGGCAATTACGGTCTCCACCAGTTCCTCCATCAGAGGAGCCGCCCCATGTAGTTCCTCCAAATAGGCTTCCGCCCTCCTGCCGAACAGGGAAGCCTTCATATCCGTGATCATTTTTTTGGCTGCCTCACGGAGCGCCTTGACCCGTTCCTGCAATGCAGGCTCAGTCTGATCCTTTTTGACTGGCTTGAGCTTGCCGAAGGCCGCTATTTGAAAGTGATCATACAGCGAGGCCCACGGCTGTGTCTCCAGTTCCTGCAATAGTCCCTTCACCATCGCGGTATCCTCTTGCAGCGTCACTGCATAGGGCGCAGGGCCGCCGGGCTGCATAGCTGTCTCATAAGCCTGCTCCAGCAGGCTTGCTGCTCCGCGCAGCGAAAGGGCCGCATCCACCAAAATGCTGCGAACCCAAGGCGTCTCTCCCAAAGCCGTCACATCTTCTACACGGAACGTGGCTGCGGTCTCCCTCAGCCAGTGCTCCGGCCAGGGATGACTTTGCGAAAAATCGTACAAGCGCTGAACAAGCACATACATCGCATCATCTGTACGCTCACCGCTAAACCAGTCCACCAGTCTGCGGAATGTACTGCCTTCATCGTTAGCCTCATACTTTTCCTCAAACAGTTCTTCCAGCAGCTCCTGCCGCAGCAATTCCGTCTCATGCTCATTCATAATCCGAAAACCGGGATCAAGGGGAATGGCCTGATAATGCCTGCGAATAACCTCCATACAAAAAGAGTGGAGCGTCGTAATCGACGCCCGATTTAACAGCGATAACTGACGACGTACATGCTCACTATCCGGCTCCTGTTCCAGCACACGTTCCAAAGCTTCACGTATACGTTGGCGCATTTCGGCGGCAGCAGCCTTTGTAAAGGTCGCTACCAGCAGCCGATCCACGCTGAAACCGAGCCGCGGATCGGCGATTTTACGAATAATGCGCTCTACAAGCACCGCTGTTTTACCAGACCCCGCCGCTGCCGCTACCAGCATGTTGTTGCCAGATTCATAGATCGCACGCCACTGGTCATCACTCCACATACTGCCTTCCGGCTTGGGTATTCCGTTAGTGCTTGATGTGCTTATCATTGGTCCATTCCTCCTTTCCCTTCCTGTGCAGACCCAAGCAAATCCCATATCTGATCCTTGCCGGGTTTCCCCCATTGGTTGTAGCCGCTGCCCTCCAGACTGTCGTCAAATTGACAAACAGGTTTGAAAGAACAGAAGGTACATGCCGTCTCTTGCTGGATACGATAAGGCTCAATCGCCACATCGCCCTCTGTCATGCGTGTCCCAATCGTTCGGATATTATCGCGCACCGAAGCCAGCAGGCTGTCCCACTGTTCCGGCGAAGCGACAGACGCACTGCTGTAAAAGCTGCCATCCGCCTTGACCGCAACTGGCAAAATCGAGGAATACCCCTTGTCCAGTGCTGTGTCCATTTGTCCGACCACATCCCGATCCGCGAGCAATAGCCCTTTCATCTTGAAGCGTTTTAGAAGCTCCTGACGGGCCTGTTCCGCGCTCAGACCATTCGGTGATTGCAACATCGGATTATGGACGTGAAAATACAGCGTCCCCGCCGGATAAGCCGTCTCGCCCAACCATTCCTCTGCCGCATTCAGCAGCACGTCCAAGTATGTGAGCATTTGCAAGGACAGGCCATAATACACTTCATGCAGCTTGAGATCCTTTTGGCTGGATTTGTAATCAATGACGCGTAAAAGCAAGCCTTGTTCTCCCTCTGCCACATCCACGCGGTCAATTCGTCCGACGATTTCCATCACCACACCATTGTCCAGCCGAAAGGTCAGAGGAGGAAGCTTTTCTCCCGGCCCAAAACCCAGCTCAAGCTCCAGCGGCTCAAAGCTGCCTCTACGCGCATGTTCACCCAAAATCAGCGAAGCCCGACTCACAATATCTTTCAGCTTGCGCAAAATGTACCCGTACCGCTTGGAGCTCATTAAAATCTCGCCTTGCAGGCGGGGAGCCAAACGCTCCACCGTCGATTCCGCCTCTTGTCGGCATTCCTCTGTGCTGAGACTGCCCCAGCTCACGTTCCGTTTACGTAAATTCATCGCCATCTCTCCGAGCGCCGCATGGAACAATTGTCCGATATCCGGTGCCTTTAGCCGATACATTTGGCGCTCCTTCAAGCGAAGACCATGGGAAGCAAAATGCGAAAACGGACAAGCGACAAAACGTTCCATACGAGAAACGCTGGTACGCAGCTTGCTACCGTACAGACGGCGACTCGTTTCCTTCCGCATTTCGGCATGATTTTCGTAAAAAAGTGAGGTTAGCAACTGACGCAGCTTGTCCTTTTCACGCCCTTGCTGGCCCGCATACCAGTTGTATACCTCCCACCAGGGAGATAAAATCTCTCCACCATGCCGCCATTGCCGGAATTGCGCGATCAGTTGCGGCAATGCCTCGGACGGATGGGAAGCATACTCCCATTGCGTCGCCCATAGGTCCCGAGGCAATGGATAGGCAGCCAACGGGTGCTCTTCCAGAGCAGGGAACAGTTGACGGACATGGCGTACCAACTCTGACGGCAGCAACGACTTGCCCTCTTCGTCGGTTACCGCGTAGCTCATCCACAGACTGCTTCCGGCTGATGTGAGCGCCGTATACGCAAGAAAACGTTCATCCAGCAGACGTCTTGTCATATTCGGTGCCAGTTCAACGCCCCGTTCATTCAACGCGGTACGTTCCTGCTCGTTCAGCACGCCATCCTCATGAAATACAGCTGGCATCACACCTTCGTTCATACCCAGTACAAAGACATGTTGAATACCAGCTACACGAGTACGGTCTGTGTTTCCGACCAGTACCTGATCCAGAGCTGGCGGAACAAGACCCATACGGTACTCTATCAGCCCCGTTTCCAGCACACCTGCAAATAAAGAAGTGTCCAGCTTCTCGTCACCCATCATTTCGACGATCTGATCCAACAGCTCAAGCACCGCATCCCATACCTGACGATGCTCCTTCGCCTGCTCGGGATTTCCCGCTTCCTCGGCCTGATGGATCAAGTCATCCAGCTTATGCCCAATTTCCGCATCCTCCAGCAACAAGTACACCGCTTCACACTTCTCAAGTGCAGTCCGGGCCTTACCCAAACGTTTCTCAAACGCACGTAAAGGCGTCACGATCACATCACGGCACAGCTCCATTAGATCCAACGTTTCGTCCCGCTGACGATTCCGCTCCTGTTCCTCCAGCTCCAGCGAAAGGCTGGGTACAGCCTGCCATGGCCGTCCGTCTGTCCAGCGGCTGCCCTGTATCCCGCAGGCCAATGCGTAATTTTCCAGACGATCCATATCCTCGCGGCTGACTCGTCCACCCTGTGGCAACAGCAGATCCGTTTTAACCGCACGAAATACATCCTCGTACCGCCAACGCCGCTGGACGATATCCAGCGAAGCCCGAATCATTTCCACCAAGGGATGATGCAAAATGCTTCTGCGCTGATCGAGAAACACCGGAACCTCATATTGCTTGAATATCGGCTCCACCCACGGCTCATAATCCTCAATATGGCGTACAAACAGAGCCATTTCCCGATAACGTGCCCCCTCATCTCGGGCCAGACGGCGCATTTCGCGCACTGCTCCCTCCAGCTCGACACGTCGGTTCGCTGCGGCATACAGTTTGATTTCTTCAGGCTGCTTATCTTTCCATTGCTCCGGCATCTGTTGCTGCGGCATGGGTCGTCCCTGGTTCCGATATCCCGCACGTCGTTCAAACTCTGCCTCCAGATACGCCAACGCCGGGCGGTCCTTAAATCTCGGAAGCGGATCAGAGCGCAGCAGTTGTGTCTGCGTCTCGATCATCAGCTCGTCCGCCATCCCTTTAAGCTTTACATAGGTAGCCGCCGAAGGATGAAACAAATCCAGCTCATGCGGAAGCTGTCCCCTCTCGTAGCTGCGATTGCAAGTCAGTGCGACCGTCAACGAAGAAGCGTGCAGCATGAGCTGCTCCACCACCTTGTATTCATGCGGCGTAAATCTGCGGTAGCCATCCATCCAAATATCCGCTCCACGTACAATGGACGACTCAGCAATCTGCTCAGCCAGCATACGCAGCGTATCCTCGCCATCAATATATTGAAGCGTCAGCTCTCTTTCAAAATCCTCATAGATCAGACTGATGTCCTTGAGCTTGCCGCGTAAAATCGGAGTGGATTCCCCCGCCGCATTCATTCGCTCCAGTTGCTCCGGGACATACCGAGTATCATTCCCATACTGCTTCAGCTCTGTAAACAGCGTATTTAACCGATCCACAAAGCCCAGTTGGTCTCCCGAATCCTTAAATAAGCTCAGTTCATCCTTGCGACGACGAATAATTTTATATAAAAGCATCTTCTTGCCTTCCTCCGTCACAGGTACCAGCGCCGAACCCCCGGTTTCCTGCATGACCAAATAGGCAAGACGATGAAATCCCATGACCTGTGCGCGCACCGTCCCCTGAATACCGTTTTCGGCTTCTGTAAGCAATGCATGCTCTGAAGCAAATGACGATTGCTCCGGCACAAGTAACAGCATTGGCTTACCTAGCGGTTCCTTGCGTAGCATAGCCGTCATTTCGCGACGGATTAACGCGCTTTTCCCGCTGCCTGAGCGGCCAATTAACAAACGGACCGACATGATGCGGCCTCCTTTCCAACGAACAACATTCTATTCAACAGTATAGCATATGAGGCAAGAGAGAAAAGAACGTACGTTTGCCATCTTGTAGCATTTTATCCTCCCTCAAAAAACAAACAGTCCCGCAAGCAGGCTTGTTGTATGCCTTCTCTACAGGACTGAT
Source organism: Paenibacillus sp. NRS-1781 (assembly GCF_050467745.1). Lineage (NCBI taxonomy): Bacteria > Bacillati > Bacillota > Bacilli > Caryophanales > Paenibacillaceae > Paenibacillus > Paenibacillus sp. NRS-1781. Next base: position 84,331 of record NZ_JBITPI010000027.1, on the reverse strand, counting down.
TTATGGATAAAACGAGCCTAATCTACTTGATCCGCTACCTTAATATGCGGTTAACAATCTATAAATTCTACAGTTGTGTTCGACTGCGCACCTCAAAAATAGCGAATTTCAAATAATGGCCTTCCTCTACGCCCAGAATTTGGGGATGATCCTTGCCAGCCGCTCTCCAATCCACCAGACGGAGGATTTTTCCGGCATCTGCCGCCGCTTCCTTAAGCGTGTCCAGAAACAGCTCCGGCCGCATATGGAATGAGCAGCTTGCAGTCACTAAATAGCCGCCCTCATTGACCAGCTTCATCCCGTGCAGATTAATATCCTTATATCCACGCGTAGCTCCTTTGACCGCATTCTTTGTTTTCGCAAAGGCTGGCGGATCAAGAATCACTACATCAAAGGTACGTCCGCCCCCTGCTGTGAGCGGCTTGGAAGTATCTCCTTTTCCCCCGGCTCGCGTAGTGCGTTCCTCTACGCCTTTAACCTGATTACGCAAATATTGGAAAGCATCGTCCACGACAAACTCGACGCGTTCCTCAAAACCGTTCAGCTTGACATTATCCCGTGCGCTTTCTATCGCGTGCTCGGAAATATCAAGACAGGTTACTTTTTTCGCACCGTATTTGCAGGCATTGAGCGTAAAGCTTCCCGTATGTGAGAAGCACTCCAGCACAGTTGCGCCATCCCAGAATGGGAACTCCACAACCTTGCCGCTTCTGTTCACAGGCTTCATGACCGCTGTGCCAGCGTCACCCTGCTCTGCTGCTACTTCCTGCAACGTAATTCCGCTACGTCCTCCCCAGCCCGTCATCAGTGGAGCGATCGCCGCACGATTCTCACGCTGGTCGAAGAAATAGCCTGTCTTCTGGCCCTCTACAATATCGACCTTGATACGCAAACCATTTTCCGTTACCACGACATGACGCGGGCAGTCGCCATATAAAGGCCCTTTGGTCTGTTCCAGTCCTTCCAACTCGCGGATGGATACATCGCTGCGCTCATATATACCAACAGGGCCAATCACTTCAACAAGTGCATCCCTGATTTCTTCCCTGCGGCGATCCATACCGAGCGTTAATAATTGTACGACCAACACGTCGCCAAAACGGTCTACAATCAGCCCGGGTAAAAAATCAGCCTCGCCGTATACCAGCCGATACGCGTCTCCTCCGGTCACAAAACGTTCGCGGTGCTCCAGGCAATCGCGGAAGCGTTTGGCAAAAAAGCTTTGATCCATCGCTTCCAGCGGCTCGTAGGACATCACACGCACCGTAATTTGTGAGGCCGGATTATAGTAACCCGTTGCCAAATAACGGCCCTGATGGTTTACGATATTGACCAGATCACCCGCCTCCGGCTCACCCTCCACCTTGGATATTTCATTTTTAAAGACCCAGGGGTGCGCGTGTTCCAGCCTTTTTTTGCGGCTGCGTTCCAATATTACTGAAGGCAAAGTCCTTCACTCCCATTCTTGGATTACTCAAAGTGTTAAAAGCGTGGTGTTCGATGGGGCGCGGCTCCGCGATTCATTTGATCTTACCATCGCTGGCGCTTCTTCAGATTCAAATGAATCGCTCCGCTGCTGCCCGCCATGCTTGTCATGGCTGTCCTCGACAAATCATAGGCTGTTACATGAGCATTTTGCATAAATCCCAAAATCGATTTTAAATCGGCAATATAGAGATCGAAACGGTTTAGTCCGTCTATATATTGTTCTTTCAAGCGTTGGGAATCAAATTATGCAAAATGCTGATATAAGCGCAATTCAATTAAAACCTTAGAAAGGGGGCTATGCCTGTGTTTATACACGTTATTTTGCCGCTGTGCGGTGGGCTGCTTATTTTCTTGGGCGGGATGAAGCTGATGGAAGCGGCCCTCCGGCATTTAGCTGGCCCCTTCCTCACCCGCTGGCTGAACCGGGCCACCGTTTCCCCTTGGCGTGGCATGCTGTTCAGCTCAGGCATTACCGCCCTGTTGCAAAGCAGCACCGCTGTCACGGTGCTGACCATCGGACTGGTCAACGCCGGGCTGTTGACCTACGGCCGTACGCTCGGCATTATCCTCGGCACCAATATTGGTACCTGTCTGACCACCGAGCTAATGGGTCTCCAGCTAGGCAAGCTGGCTGTTCCGCTGCTCTGCGGCTCGCTGCTTTGCTGGAGCGTCGCGGTCTTGTGGGGCGAGGCTGGCTCCAGCCGCCAGTATGCGTCTGCCGGGCCACCATCCAGTTCCCTTCAGCTCAGTCGTCCGCTGGCTGTCCAATATATCAGCCTCGCCTTTGCCGGGTTTTCGCTGATCCTTGCGGGTATCCGCGTGATGCAAACAGTCGGCCCGTGGATTGAGCAGGCCGGGCTGTTCCGCTGGTTTCTGGACCACGCTGCGGCCAATATGTGGTGGGCCTTCGCTGCCGGGGCCTGCCTGACCGCACTGGTTCACAGCAGCGCCGCTGTTATTGGCATGGCGATCAGCCTTGCGGCTGCGGGAGCTTTGCCAGCCGATGTGGGTATCGCCATCGTCATTGGCTCCAACGTTGGCACCTGCGTGACGGCTCTCATAGCGGCTGTAGGCGGCAGCGTATCCGGCAAATTTGTGGCCTGGTCCCATGTACTGCTGAACGTAGGCGGGGCGTTAATGTTTATGCCGCTGATCCCTGGGCTGGAAATGGTAGCCGCCTGGATATCTGCTGAGTCTGGAGCCAGGGTCGCCCATGCCCAAACCCTGTTTAACGTGATCAGCTCTCTGCTTGTCTTGCCAGTCTGCTATTTACCTGTATGGACACGTTTGGAGAATCGCATATCTTCCAACATCATCAAACGTTAATTCCAAGCATGGACAGCGCCTTGCTCAAAATGACATCATTGTTGTCATACCCGCCTTGGTGCTGGAGCCGCCATGCTTCCTCAGGCATATGCCACGCGACACCTTTGATTTCTTCAATTTGTGCCTGTAAATCCCCATCCAGTGCCTCTACGAGAAAATAATGGACTTCCTTGTCCACTTCCCCAAACTCAGGATGCTGATACGTATAAGCAATCATATCCACATGCTGGATAATCCGTCCGTTCAGCCCTGTTTCCTCACGAATTTCACGTAAAGCTGTCTGTTCGATCGTTTCTCCTTGCTCCATTTTACCTTTAGCCAAGGAGACCTTGCCGTATCGGTCGGTAATCAGTTGAATTTCAAGCTGCTCCCCCTGTTTGCGGTACACAACACCTCCGGCGGAAATTTCCTTTTTTGCTGCCATCCTGTAATCCCCTTTCCTTGCGCAACAAGGATTCCGTCCTCCCTGTAAGGAAAGGCGAAATCCTTGTTTGCCATCTCTAATACCTGTTCAGGTTTTTTTGTTTTTACAAAGCTGTTTGCAACCCATTCTCCAGAACACGGACCAATTGGCCTTCACTTTCATTAACGCCCGCCTTCGTCAGCTTCACGCGGCACACCTTGCCAACCAGATCCTTGTTACCTTCAAACACCAGTTGAATGTAATTGTCACTGTAACCGTGAAGCATGCCGCTATCTTCGGTCCCTTTCGGCGCAACTTCCGGAATAACCTCCAGCACCTGACCGACAAACTTTTCTGCATAAGCCAACTGCATTTGCTCTGACAGTTCAATCAGCTCATGCACACGTGCATTTTTCACGTCCTCATCCACCTGATCCTCCATACGCGCCGCAGGCGTACCACTGCGCTTGGAATAAGGGAACACATGCATTTCCGAGAAGCCGATCTTTTTCATCAGTTCATAGCCGTTGCGGAACATTTCGTCCGTTTCCCCAGGAAAGCCAACAATAACGTCTGTCGTAATCGCCACATCCGGCATCGCCTTGCGAATCATAAGCATTTTATTGTAAAACTCTTCTGTTGTGTATTTGCGGCGCATCCGTTTCAACACAGTGTCGTCTCCCGCCTGAAGCGGTATGTGAAAATGACGCACCAGCTTGGTGGAACGATTCAGCACATCGAGCATTTTTTCATCTATCTGGCTGGCTTCAATCGAGCTGATACGGATACGCGCCAGCCCTTCCACCTTCTCCAGATCCCACAGCAGATCGGACAGATCATAATTGTCCATGTCGTCACCATAACCGCCTGTATGAATGCCTGTGAGCACAATTTCCTTGTAGCCCGCATGAACCAGTTGACGCGCCTGAGCCATAATGCTTGCGGCATCGCGGCTGCGGGACAGACCACGCGACCACGGAATGATGCAGAAGGTGCAGAAATTGTTGCAGCCGTCCTGAATTTTTAAAAACGCACGTGTGTGGTTAGCAAAATCAGGTACGTCCATTTCCTCGAACACACGCGTTTTCATAATGTTGCGCACAGCGTTCACAGGTTGACGCGACTCCTGAATCTCCTGAACAAACGGAATAATTTTGTCGCGATCCTGTGTACCAATCACAAGATCGACACCGGGAATATCCATAATTTCGGCAGGAGAAGTCTGGGCGTAACAGCCCGTCACTGCCACAATGGCATCTGGGTTCCGACGAATCGCACGGCGAATGATCTGACGACTCTTTTTATCGCCGGTATTCGTAACGGTGCACGTATTAATAAGGTAGACGTCAGCTGTCTGCTCATCAAAATCTACCTGCTCATAGCCTTCATTTTTGAACAGCTGCCAAATCGCTTCTGTATCATAAAAGTTTACCTTACAACCCAATGTGTAAAATGCCACTGACGGCATATTAAACCCCTCCCATTTCTCCTGACTCATATAAAATGCAAGCCAATGCAGCCATACCTGCGGTTTCCGCACGCAAAATGCGTCTTCCCAACCCCGTAGACTGCGCCCCGGCCTGCTCGGCCTCCAGGCTCTCCGATTCGCTGAAGCCGCCTTCCGGCCCCACTACCAGCAGAACACGTGGCTTGTCCATCGACGTCCATTGTCCTGCCAAAGGCTGAATCACGTCCCGTAGCTGCCGCCCCTGCTCTTTTTCAAAACAATAGCATATCAAATCATACTGCGAAAAAGAAGCCAGCAGCTCCTTCCACGTCATCGGCGCGCTAATTTCCGGAATCCGGTTACGGTGGCTTTGCTCAGCCGCTTCCTTCACAATCTTGCGCCAGCGCTCCAGCCGCTTGCCTTCCTTTTTGGCATCATACTGCACGACCGTACGCTCGGACAAAAACGGTACAAACCCCGCTGCTCCGATTTCTGTACATTTTTGCATAACGGTCTCCATCTTGTCTCCCTTGGGAAGACTTTGGGCAATGGTGACCTGCACATGTGGTTCGGAGGTCATCTCCAGCGGCTCGACGATCGTCGCCGTCACACGATCCTGTTCTATCGTATCCAGCGCAGCCAACGCTTCCCTCGATACCCCATCGCTGACTATAATTTTGTCACCGCTACGACCGCGCATGACCTTGGCAATATGTCGCGCATCCTCACCTGCCACGATCACATGGTCTTCCAGAAACTGCTCTGCCGGAATAAAATAACGCTGCATTGTCTCTCACACCTATTCTGAAAATAACTGTTATCCATTGGGTTCTGTACAATATCCGAATAAATCACCAAGCACCATCATATCATCTTTTGCGCCCGGATGACCAGTATGTTGCTGCTCCAATTGTTATACTACCGTCCATACCCGCAAAAAAGGAGCCGTTAGGCTCCAAATAATCCGATGATGTAAAAAGCGAACTGCAAAAACTGTACATAAATCGTCTGGGATAGCACATACAGCGGCTCAATCGTCACCGCCCGCACCTGCGGGATAACAAGGATCAACAGAAAAATAAAGATGGACCACTGCTCAAAATGCTGAAGTTTGCGGCGCAACGGTGTAGGGGCCACATCCTCCACAATCCGGTAACCATCCAACGGTGGCAGCGGAATTAAATTAAAAATAAACAAAAACAGATTCAAACTAATCAGTGAATTGATAAACAAGTTGATGGCCTGAGCCACCCGCTGATTCTCGATATTCGGCAGCACCTGAAAATGAAGCAGCACCGCATAAATCAGGGTAGCCACAAAGGCAAGCAGCAAATTGCTCAGCGGCCCAGCGGCAGACACGACAATCCCCATAGAACGTGGACGACTGAAATTGTCGCGATTGACCGGAACCGGTTTGGCCCAGCCAAAGCCCCCGATCAGCAGCAGCAACATACCCATCAGATCAATATGCACTGCCGGATTTAAAGTCACGCGTCCCAGCAGCTTGGCTGTAGGGTCACCGAATTTATTGGCATAATACGCATGCGCAAATTCATGCACCGTAAAAGAAATGATCAGAGCCAGCAAGTAAAAAGGAAGAACCTCTAACTTCACACGAAAAATATTTTGTAAAAAATCCATAGTTACCTCTTTCTCGCCACAAACGCCAGCCAATCCTCATCCCGGCACGTTTCGGCAATGTCGAAGCCCGCCGCCTTCAATGCGTTTTCGACAACCTCTTCTTTGTTCTTCCAAATCCCTGAAGCGATATAAATACCACCTGGCTCCAGAGCCTTGTACACATCCTCAATAAACAGCAAAATAATTTCCGCCAGAATATTAGCAACCACCAGCTTGACTGGCAACTGGATACCCAGCGTCGGATCGCTCGCATTCAGCACGGACAGCAGATCGCTCTCTTTAATGGTAATGCGATCCTCCAACCCATTCAGATGGGTATTTTCCCGCGCACTGGATACCGCTACGGGATCAAGGTCCAGAGCCAGTACATGCTTCGCTCCCAGTTGCACGGCTCCAATCGCCAAAATGCCGGAGCCTGTGCCCACATCAATGACTTCCTCTCCACCCTTAATCACAGACTCCAACGCTCTCAGACAAAGTGATGTGGTGGGATGCGTTCCGGTGCCAAAGGCCATGCCGGGGTCCAGCTCAATAATTTTTTCATCTTCACTGGCAGGCTCATAGGCTTCCCAAGTCGGTTTGATCGTTAGACGATTCGACACACGCAATGGCTTGAAATATTGCTTCCAGGCATTCGCCCAGTCATCCTCATTGACCGTTTTCAGCTCATACCGAACCTCGCCAGGGTCAATATCGAATGTTCTCAATTCTTCGACGCGTGGCTCAATTTGCGAGCGGATGCTGTCCATCTCAACTTCTTCGGCAAAATAACCCTTGATGGTCGCTTGTCCTTCAGGAATGTCATTCAAGGGCCGATCATACCACTGTCCGTAGGACGTATCGCGTGGTTTGTTCAGCGAACCGGATTCTTCAATGGAAACCCCTCCCGCACCTGCTTCGTGCAGAAAATTCGAAATCATTTCGACGGCTTCTTCGGTTGTATGTATTGTAATTTCATGCCACAACATGGTTTTCATTTCCTCCTCATTTCACATGCATACTCTATATTGTACTATATACATGCATAGGAGTTCAAAAAAGATAGTACCATCGAAGTGCAAAATGTTTTGTAGAACTTGTGCATGTTGCCCACTCTTTTAGTCCAAGCCTCCTTAACTCTAGTACATACAATATAGTATATTCTAAGAAGGAGTGACTTATAATGGCCAAAACCGTTTTGGATTATAATGCTGCTGTCATCACACCTATTACCAATGGGATTAGTCTTCCGGTTCCTATTTCTCCAGCCGGACTAGGGATTGCTACTGCTTCCGTATTTATTGATCCGACTATTCCTGGAGCTGTTAACAATCGGGTAGAATTAAAGGCATCCATAGGCTTGCGTTTTGTTGGTGCGGGCAATATTAGAACACTTGTACGTATATGGAGAGCTGGCAAGGAAATTTATTACGGACTACAGACTAATCTGTTTGACGACAACATTATCATTAATGTCGAAACGGTAGATGTTGCACCTCTGGGCGTGCAAAACTATCAACTGATTATTGAAAATCAAACGCCTGCGACTACTGCTTTCGTCTCCGGTCCCCTTGTTTTTAGCGCAACAGCCTATAGCGGATAATTAAATAGACAAGAGGATGAAACACAAATAAGACGGGCAATCCCACAAATCATATTTAATGATAGGGATGACCCGTCTTATTGAATTCTACTCGCTGTCGTTTATGATGCGCTCTTGACGACGATCAGCTACTTCACCGCGCCGGATCGCTTCCAAATCTTGAGCATCTGCCTGCTCTGCCGAGAATTCAACATCCTCATTTTTAGCAGATTGTGCACGCTTGATTTTCTCGGTTTTGGTCAGCACTTTATCGAACCGTTTGTTTGTGGGCATCTGTCACAGCTCCTTCCAACGTTTTCATAGCATACCACCCGCTTGTTCCACAATAGACATCGCCTGATGATGAATGGATTCATCCACCACAGCGGTTAACAATATATCGCGGCCTGTCGGCCCACCTTGCCCGCCGTCACTCATGCCGCTGGCAGATGGATCAGCCGCAGCCAGTATCGCTGGAGTTGCATCCGTAAACTCCACTCCCTGCGTCAGTGAGGACAAGCTGGTAATTTGCCCCGCAAATACAGGTAATCCAGCGTTGCCCATAGACTGTCGGGGATAGCGGCTAAATCGGTCTATAGATACATCTGCTGCCCGGAGAGCTTCCAGCTTTCTAGCTGCTCCTTGTGCTTCCTCGGGGCTTTTGAAATAGGCCAAAATATTTTTTTCACTCATCCCCAAAACTCCCTGTGTGGTATTGAGCGCAACCTCCTGTTCAAGAACATAGACAGTTGCGCTTTGCTATATCCTGCTCATTGGCGCGGATTTATATTCCCCACAAAGGCTGAACGGAACAAACAACACCGGTTTAGTATGCTGAAACGGTTGGAAAGTAGTTTGTGAAGACTATAGCTTTTGCGGGTGCAATGCAGCGGCAGGAGCTTTACCTGCCTTGGCTACTCCTGTCTCCCACGCAGCGCGAATGACAGCATCACGAACCTTAGAGACCACCTTCGGATTAAACACATTAGGTATGATATAAGTTTCACTTAGCTCCTCAGGACTGATCGCATCAGCAATAGCAAGCCCGGCAGCCAGCTTCATTTCCTCATTAATTGTCGAGGCATGACAATCCAACGCCCCCCGAAAAATTCCCGGAAAGCACAGCACATTGTTAATCTGATTAGGATAATCAGAGCGGCCCGTAGCCAGAACACGCACATAAGGGACTGCTAAGGCTGGGTCAATCTCCGGCTTCGGATTCGCCATGGCGAAGACGATAGAATCAGCAGCCATGCTCTGAATATCCTGCACACCCAGTAAATCCGGGCCTGACAGACCGATGAACACATCGGCCCCTATAATCACCTCGGATAAACTGCCACTCAAATTGTACGGATTGGTCATGCTCGCATACTCCGTCCAATGTGGATTGCTATATTCCACGCCACGATGAATGGCTCCCTGTCGATCAACGCCGATCAGATTGCGTACACCCGCCTTGAGCAACATCCGAGAGCAAGCCGTACCCGCCGCACCGATACCTGCAAATACGACTTTGACATCCTCTATTTTTTTGCCACATACCTTCAATGCATTCACCAGACCTGCTAACACGACGACGGCCGTACCATGCTGATCATCATGAAATACCGGAATGTCCAGCTCCTCTTTTAATCGTCTCTCAATCTCAAAGCAGCGCGGTGAAGAGATATCCTCCAAATTAATACCACCAAAGGCAGGGGCAATCATTTTGACAATTTGAACAATTTCATCAGGGTCCTTCGTATTAAGGCAGATTGGAAATGCGTCTACACCTGCAAATTGTTTGAACAGAACCGCCTTACCTTCCATCACAGGCATAGCCGCCTCTGGTCCGATATCTCCCAATCCTAGCACCGCTGTTCCGTCCGATACGACCGCCACTGTATTTTTTTTGATCGTTAATTGATACGCTTTAGCTGGATCATTTGCAATTTCCATACATATTTCAGCTACGCCGGGGGTATAAATCTTGGATAGCTCCTCCATGCTTGCAATCGGCTGCTTCGGTTGGGTCTCCATTTTACCGCCCTCATGTAATTGTCTGATCTCTTCTGTTAAACTACTCATGCTTCTCTCCATCCCTTCATGTCTGTATTTTTTTCTGTACATTTGTTATAGATTATCAGGCTTTGGTATAGACTTTCAGCTCCATAAATTGAGTAACAAGGTTGCTAAAATGACTGTGGCTGCCCCGCCAATGCGTGTTGCTATTTGCGCAAAAGGCATCAACTCCATACGATTCGATGCAGACAGGATCGCTACATCCCCCGTACCGCCCAATCCGCCACGACAACTGGTCACCAACGCAGCTTCCACCGGGTACATGTTAATCCATTTTCCTGTGAAGTATCCAGCAACAATCAATGCAACCACAACGGATGCACAGGTTATGGCATAAGGAATTGTCAGAATTCCGACCACGCTATCCAAAGGCACATACAAAATACCCAATCCCACCATCAACGGCCATGTCAGACTTGCCGCAATACATTTGTACAAATGAAAAGCTCCCTGCTCTATCTGGGCCGGCATCGCTTGAATACACTTCATTAAGGCCGCAGCCAGAATCATCAGAATCGGGCCAGGAATATGAAGATACGGCTCCAGCAGTTTACCTACAATAAAGAAAGTACAGGCTAGCAGCAACCCCCCACCCATCAATGGAAACGAAACAGGTTGTTCCAGACTCGCCGGAGATAATTTTCCCCCTTCTTTATCAAGTTTCAACAACTTCCCGTTACCAGAAGTATGAGGATTTTTATCTGCCATTTTTTTCAAAATACCCGCACCTATGATGGCAACAATATTACCAATGATTGCGGCCGGGATAAACTGGGATACGAATACCGCTGAATCCTTGCCCAGCACCAATCCATACGAAATGGATAATGGTAGAATCCCTTCTCCAATCCCGCCGGAGATAATCGGAATAATGATGTAAAAAAACGTATGATAGGCGCTGTAGCCAAAAGCCATACCCACTACCATACCTACTGCTACCGCTGCAATAGAGCCTATTATAATGGGGGCAAAAATTTTGACAATTCCATTCATCAGCATCTTCCGATCCATACCCAGAATACTTCCGGTGACCAGACAAGCGATATAAAAATAAAGAAAATTCGAGGTTTTCATCAGCATGTGTACAGCCCCCATCGCAGATGGAGGAAACATGTTCCAAAATACCATCAACGATGGAACCATGAGTGACAGAATGGCCGGACCACCAATATGCTTGAGCAGCGGAGTTTTTGCCCCCAGATCACTGAGCAATATGCCTAAAATCATAATAACAGCAAACCCGCCCAGCAGATCGTTCGGAAGTCTCTGTGTAATCGCAGCTGCGTATACAATCAACGCAATCACGACGTAAAGCGGAAGCGGAATAACCCCCACTTTTATCCTGCCCAGCATCCTGATGCCGTCTGCAGGATTTTTACGCCCTTTTTGCCACTTTTGAATGACCGGCTGGTTTGTAGCATTTTCCATAAAGCTCCCTCCTTGTAGTGAAGAATGATGACCATGCTTCCATTCTACACCTCGGAAAACGCTTTATTTGGTTTTAGAACTAATCATTCACTTTTGTAATTAAAGTAATCAAAAAGAGAGCTTAAATATAACCGCCCATGATTTCCTCTGCCTGCGGTAAAATTCGATACTGATAAACAGGTCGTCCAATGGTGCCGTATATGGTTTCCATGGCAAGTGCCTCAATTTCCGTCAAAAAAGCAAGATACTTCCGCATAGATACTCTGGATATCCCTGCACCCTCCGCAATATCCTCGGTGGAAAATAGCATCGCTTCATGCTGCCGGATACAGTTCCATATCATGGCCAGCGTGGATTTGGTTACTCCTTTGGGTAGCCGGGCCAGCTCTTTAGTCGAGCTTTTATGATAAAGCAGCCGATCCAACTCCTCCTGCGAAAGCAAGCTACGCTCACGCACGATACTAACATGCTCCCGATAACCCGTGAGCGCCTCCAGAAAACGGTTAAAGTGAAACGGCTTAATCAAATAATCCACCGCGCCGAAATTCATCGCTTTTTTGATACTGTTCATATCGCTTGCAGCCGAAATCACGATGACATCCACATTGATTCCTGTCTCACGAATAAAAGCCAGCAAATCAAGTCCATTGCTTTTCTGCATATACACATCCAGCAAAATCAGATCAATTGCTTGTTCTTCCAGAAATTCCTTGGCATCTTCCACGGAAGTAGCCCAGCCTCCACATCGAAAGCCCTCCACCTGCTCCGTATATTTGCGGTTAAACTCGGCAACCATCGGATCATCTTCTACAATTAAGACATTAATCATGTTCATCATTCCCCATTATGGTGTATGGAATCTTAATCTGAAAACAGCACCCTTGCTCAGCCGGAATCAGCTTTATGGTTCCTTTTAATCTTTTCACACTTTGCGTTACCAGATAAAGCCCCATTCCCCGTGACTCTCCCTTGGTCGAAAATCCCTTTTCAAATATTGCCTCTACGAGAGGTTCCGGTACACCAGGTCCATTATCACTTATTACACATGTCAGACAGCCGTTCTTCTGATTTTCCTCATAATAAAGCGTCAAGATAATCCGCTTGTGCTCCAAAGATTCCATTGCCTCCACAGCATTATCAAACAGATTCCCCAGAATGGTTATCAGTTCATGAATGGTTTGGGTGCAAGCAGATTCAGGCAAATAGCTGCCCGGAGTCAATTCGAAGCTCACACCCACCTCTCTGGCCCGGCTTAATTTCCCCAAAACAAAGCCCGCCATCACTGGGTCCCTTATCTGCCGGGTAATCGAGCCAATCTCCACTTGGTGATGCTCAACGGCATCCAAGATGTAATGCTCCAGTTTATCGTACATTCGTAAGTGTACCATCCCCATAATGACATGCAGCTTGTTCATAAATTCGTGAGCCTGTGCACGCAGCGCCTCCGTATACAGGGACACTCCAGTTAAACGTTCGGCAAGCTGGTTTACCTCCGTTTTATCCCGAAAAGTTACAATTGCACCCACAATTCCCCCTTTGACCCGGATCGGAACACTGGTGGTGAGCAAGGTTATTCCCCCCAGTTCCATGTCCTCATCCATTCGTGGAGTGCCTGCCGCCAAAACCTCTTGTAATCGAAAAGCGGACAAATAAGCGTTAATCTCCTGCCCTGAAGACGAGATATCCTCAATTCCCGCTTGCCTGAGCAGGCGAATCGCTTCCGCATTCATTAACATAACACGTCCGGATTCATCCACCGCAATGACGCCTTCCTTAATGGATTGCAGCATAGCGTTGCGTTCCTCCAGCAAACGTGCGATTTCCGGTGGCTCCAGACCAAACAGCATATTTTTGATTTTACGGGCCAGCACAACAGCCCCTCCGGCACCGATTAACATTCCTACGCCAATGGCGATAGCAATAAGGCGGTAATTGCCTCCCTGAGCCCTCAGTACATCTTGCATGGATATACCGACGACAATCGCTCCCAGCTGCTTCCCCGTCGAGCTGAATACGGGAGAAAAAGCGCGCATGGACAAGCCCAATGTTCCCTTCGCAACAGATACACTCTCATGACCATGAAGTGCAGTGTATTCATCTCCACCAGCAAAGGCTTTGCCGATCATCCTGGGATCCGGGTGTGTTTTGCGAATGCCCTTCATATCCATAACTACGATAAACTGAACATGATTAGCAGATGAAACCTTCTGCACATACTTCTGCATGGAGGAAGACGAATCAGACTGCTGCAAATGCTTAATAACAAGCGGCGTATGGGAAAGTGTACGTGCGATGGACATCGCTTTTTCCTCCAGTCCCATTTCGGTTTCATGCTCAACTCTCTCGGCAAATAACAAAGTTACAGGCAGGAGCACCAGCGCCATAACCAGACAAACCAGCAACGTAATCAGCCCTCTGAGCTTGAATAGCGACTTCCCCCGACGCTGCCTAGGCTGTGACTCTTTGATAGAACTCACCCTTTCATGCATCATGTTTAAAGCTAAATAGTCCATATGTTTATACAAAAATGGTTATGTATGTGTTTACGTGAATTTGCATAAAAAAAGGGAACTACTCCGCAATGGCGGAACAGTTCCCTCCGATTCATGGTTGATGCTCCGCGAGTCTACCCTGGCTTAGTCGCCTCGGAAGGCGCGCTTCACACGGTCAAAAAAGGATTGCTCATTCTCATGTGTCTGCTCACCACTAAGCGAAGAGAACTGACGCAGCAATTCCTTCTGTTCCTCACTCAGCTTGCTAGGCGTTACCACAACCACCTTAATGTGCTGGTCACCCTGACCTACGCCACGAAGTTTTGGTACACCCTTGCCCTTAAGACGGAAGTATGTTCCTGTTTGTGTACCAGCTGGAACTTTCAGCTTCACTTTCTCGGTCAGCGTCGGAATTTCGACTTCATCTCCCAACGCTGCCTGCGAAAACGTCAGCGGAATTTCACAGTAAATGTCGTCTCCCTCACGCTCAAAGAAGTCATGCGACTTCACACGGAAAACGACATACAGATCACCTGCCGGTCCTCCGTTGACACCGCCTTCGCCTTCACCATTGATACGCATTTGCGCGCCGTCATCCACACCCGCCGGAATGCGGATATGAATTTTACGCTGCTTGCGCACACGGCCAGAACCGCTACAAGTGGTACATTTCTCTTTAATGATTTTACCAGAACCGCCACAGTTCGAGCAGGCGCGACGGTTAACCATTCGGCCAAACGGTGTATTCTGTACCACTTCTTCTTGTCCGCTACCGTGGCAGACGGAACAGGTTTGTGGTTGAGTACCCTTTTTGGCTCCCGTACCGTGACACGTATCGCACGTTTCCGTCCGCTCAATGTTAATGTCGGTTTCCTTGCCGAATACGGCTTCCTTGAATTCGATCGTCATCGTATATTGAAGATCATTGCCACGCTGCGGTGCATTCGGATCACGACGACCGTTACCGCCACCACCAAAAAACATATCAAAAATATCGCCAAATCCGCCACCAAAGTCGGCTCCACCACCGAAGCCGCCTCCCATGCCCTGATTCGGGTCTACATGACCATATTGATCATATCTTGCCCGCTTCTGACCATCACTGAGAATGTCATAAGCCTCTTTCACTTCTTTAAATTTGGTTTCCGCGTCCGCAGCCTTGTTCACGTCCGGATGATACTGACGCGCCAGCTTACGGTAAGCCTTTTTAACATCTTCATCCGAAGCGCCCTTCGCGACGCCCAGCACCTCATAATAATCGCGCTTATCAGCCAATGTTCCACCCCCATGCCTACAACGTGTCTGCACTACATATAAAAGGAAAGTCAAAGGCACGGGATGACCCGGCTTTGACCTTCCCATCATTTCAAGGCAGTACAATCCGTAATATGCTTATTTATTCTGAAAATAACTGATACCCTTCGGCTAATCGTTATTTATCAAGGCAGCTACGCTGCTTCTTTTCATTCAGTATATTATAACGCACCGGTGTACCGTAATGCTACTACCACTACCCGATCCGTAGCTTAGTCTTTCTTCTTGTCTTCGTCAACAACTTCATAGTCCGCGTCAACCACATTATCGCGGCCTTTGCTGTCTGCTGCGCCGTCTTGAGCTTGTTGAGCCTGTGCTTCTTGAGCAGCTTGCTCATACAGCTTCACGGACAACTGCTGAACGATCTCAGTCAGCTCTTCAGTAGCCTTTTTGATGTCTTCCAGGTTGTCAGTTTCCAGCGTTTTTTGCAGATTTTCTTTAGCTGCATTCGCTTTTTCGACTTCGCCTGCATCCGCTTTTTCGCCCAGATCCTTGATCGTTTTGTCTACGGAGTAAATCAGTTGGTCCGCAGAATTTTTCGCTTCTACCAGATCTTTGCGTTTTTTATCTTCTTCCGCATGCAGCTCAGCGTCTTTCATCATACGTTCTACTTCCTCGTCGCTCAAGCCGCTGGAGGATGTGATCGTAATTTTTTGGCTCTTGCCTGTACCTTTATCTGTAGCGGATACGTTCACGATACCGTTGGCATCCAGATCAAAGGTAACCTCGATTTGCGGTACACCGCGTGGTGCTGGAGGAATATCTCCCAGTTGGAAACGGCCCAGCGTTTTGTTGCCTGCTGCCATTTCACGTTCACCCTGCAATACGTGGATTTCCACGCTAGGCTGGTTGTCGGCATACGTCGAGAACACCTGCGATTTGCTCGTAGGGATTGTCGTGTTACGCTCGATCATTTTAGTGAATACGCCACCTGCGGTTTCAATACCGAGGGACAGTGGAGTTACGTCGAGGAGAACGACGTCTTTCACATCACCTGTCAGTACGCCTGCTTGAACTGCGGCACCCAAAGCTACCACTTCATCAGGGTTTACGCCTTTATGAGGGTCTTTGCCTGTCAGTTTCTTAATGGCTTCCTGTACAGCCGGAATACGTGTGGAACCGCCGACCAGAACGATTTTGTCGATGTCGCTGGCACTCATGCCTGAATCTTTCATCGCTTGACGAGTAGGTCCCAAAGTACGTTCTACCAGACCTTCAGACAATTCCTCAAATTTCGCACGAGTCAGGTTCAACTCCAAATGCTGTGGAACGCCGTCAGCTACCGTAATGAACGGCAGGGAAATCGTCGTTGTCAGTATGCCGGACAGCTCTTTTTTCGCTTTTTCCGCCGCATCCTTCAAACGTTGTACAGCTGCTTTATCCTTGCTCAGGTCGATACCTTGATCTTTTTTGAACTCCGTTACGAGGTAATCAATAATCACTTGGTCGAAGTCATCGCCGCCCAGCTTGTTGTCGCCGCTTGTCGCTTTAACTTCGAAGAAACCGTCGCCCAGTTCCAGAATGGATACGTCGAATGTACCGCCACCCAGGTCATAAACAAGAATTGTTTGGTCTTCGGATTTTTCCATACCGTATGCCAGTGCAGCTGCTGTTGGCTCGTTGACAATACGCAGCACTTCCAGACCCGCGATTTTACCTGCATCCTTGGTTGCTTGACGTTGGCTGTCATTGAAGTAAGCTGGAACCGTGATAACGGCTTGAGTTACCGTTTGTCCCAGGTAAGCTTCAGCATCGGATTTCAGCTTTTGCAAAATCATAGCAGAAATTTCTTGTGCGGAGTATTCCTTGCCGTCAATGTTTTCTTTATAGTTTGTACCCATGTGACGCTTGATGGACATAATTGTACGATCCGGGTTTGTGATCGCTTGGCGTTTTGCTGTTTCACCTACAGTACGTTCTCCATCCTTTTTGAAACCAACAACCGAAGGGGTTGTGCGTGCGCCTTCCGGATTTGGAATTACAACGGCTTCGCCGCCCTCCATAACAGCCACACAAGAGTTGGTTGTACCTAAGTCAATACCGATTACTTTACTCATCAGACAATTCCTCCTTCTGTATATACGAGGCCCTCAGGCCGAAATAGTTAAAACCAAAGATGTGTTGCTAATGTATATTAAAAAAGCTACATGCTCACTTTTACCATAGCCGGACGAAGCACCTTGTCCTTCAGCATGTATCCTTTTTGCACCTCTTCAACGACGATGCCTTCCTCATGCTCTTCGATTTCCACCTGCATAATGGCCTGATGGAAATCAGGGTTAAACGGTTGACCCACCGCATTCATGGCCGTTACTCCCTCAGCCTGAAGCACGCTCTCAAACTGACGGAAGATCATCTCCACACCTTTGGTGAATGACTCAGCCTCTCCTTGCGGTGCTGTTGCCAGCGCACGCTCGAAGTTATCCAGAACAGGTACCAATTCGGTAACCAGCTTCATAGATGCATATTTGGCAAGGTCCTCTTTCTCTTTCAGCGTACGACGACGAAAATTATCGAAATCCGCCTGTGCGCGTAAAAACCGCTGTTGGTGCTCTTCCGCCTCCACGCGAAGCTTAGCCAGCTCTGTATCACTCTCTTGGGCTTCCAGTGCTGCCGCTTCGTTCACCGGCTCTTCCTGCTGGCTCGTCTCAGTGGCTTCCTCTGTGCTTACATTTTGTTGTTTTTCTTCTTGGAACGCTTGTTCTTCCTTCAAAATGTTTCACCTCCTTCAAGTCATAACTACCATTACATTCATATTTGTATTCAAACTTGTTTGCTGCACTTCATTTCAAGTTGCTGTTACTTTGCAAAAACACGCAGCAATGCACCCGCGCAGAATACATACCGTATCCCGGCGCGGAACATGTAGAACCGCAACATGTGCAGTCTTATTTTATTTAAACCGCTGCGTAAGCATTGCGGTCAAATCCTTAGACAGGATGCCCAAAATATTGATAACTCTCGCATACTCCATCCGTGTCGGGCCCAGTATACCTATTGTGCCCAACGCTTCGCCATCTACCGCATATGTCGCGGTGATCAGGCTACAATTGGCAAACGCCTCATGATCATTTTCTGTACCGATGCGGACTTGAATTTCGGGCGCTCCGGCGACAGGCGTCATCAGCTTAAGCAGCGTCGGTGTTTCCTCCAGCAGATCGAGAATATGTTTGACCTTTTCAACGTCCTTAAATTCAGGCTGGTTTAGCATGTTCGTCGCACCGCTCAAATACAAGCGCTGATCCGATTCATTATCCAGTGCTTTATCCAGTACTTTCATAGCGTCCTCAAAATGAGATACATGCTTCTCCATTTCCTGACCAAGCGCAGTGTAAAGACGTGATTTCAGCTGATAAATCGGCACGCCGACCAGCTTACTGTTCAGCAAATTCACGACCTTCTCCATCTCAGAAATCGAAATTCCCGGCGGAATATCCACTGTCTTGTTCTCCACCTGACCGGTATTGGTCACGATAATCGCTACAGCCGTCGTTTCGTTGAGTGGCAATAGCTGAAAATGACGCAATGAAGTATGAAAAACCTCCGGCCCAAGCAGGATGGAAGTATAATTGGTCATATGGGACAAAATACCAGATGCATGCTGGATTACTTGTTCCATTGCATTCAGCTTTTCGGCGTAAAAGGCTTTTAGTTCCCGCGTTTCCATAGGCTTCAGCGTATCCAGTGGTACCAAATGGTCCACATAATAGCGGTAGCCTTTATGAGACGGGATGCGTCCCGCAGAAGTATGGGGTTGCTCCAGATAGCCCTGTTCCTCCAAATCCGACATTTCATTACGGATCGTGGCGGGGCTAAATCCGACATCCTGCCTTTTGGATATGCTGCGGGAACCCACTGGCTCAGCCGAACGAATGTAGTCATCAATAATCGCATTCAAAATGAGTCTCTGACGTTCGGTTAACAAGCGAATCCCCCCTTTTGTTTATCCATAATAGCATGATCGTTCAATGGAATCATTAGCACTCGTTCGCGATGAGTGCTAACTGATAATACAAAAATACCAAACCGACCTGATCATTGTCAAGTCAGATCCGTATTTTCAATACCATGATTTCATCACTGAGGACAACAAAACCGTTTTTATAAATCTTTCAAGAAAAATATAGAAAATTCGCTTCTTATTCTCTATAATATATTGAGCTCTACTGTAAAATAAGGAGGAAGCTGGTTGAGAACAAATCGTCGCAGCTTTATCAATGCACTGATTGCGCTCTTGCCTACTCTCTGTATGTTTTACCTTTTGATTGAGTTGTTTCCATACACGGGGTTGGGAAGAGTTATTATGCTACCGTTTATTTTTATGATTAACGCTGCCCTTATTGGTTTGACCGTTTTTTTGATCCGCAAATTTTATAGCGTGTTTTACATTATTTTTTTATTGGTCGTAGTCCTACTTACCCTAAGAATTACTGTTTCCTTGTATCCACAAGAGTTCAGCCCAAGTATCCCCCAGCAAATAAACGATAGTATTGCAGCAATTAACGACTATGGTCAATCACTCCCAGCCGATTTGGAGAAACCCTCCTTTAATACCTACCGAACGGGAGCGAAAGAAAAATATGTGGTAGCCTTGTATAAATACAGACACGATATTCCTCTGGATGGTTCATTTCACCTTTATAATAATGAAAGTGATGAAGATACAATAAGGACACTTGAAGATATACCAGCAAAACTTGACCCTCATCACAAGCTGATGTGGCGGTATCTTGAAAATTCCCAAAAATGAGACAAGCAATTACAGCTTATATCTACCACGAGCAGATACAATCTCGATCCAATAAAAAACGAACTGACCTGATCATTCTCAGGTCAGTTCAGCATTTTCAACACCGCAATTTCATCACAATTGTTTTGTTTACTACAGTTAATGCAATCAGTCCATACCTTCTCAGGGAAAATCTCTTTGTTTACCACATCAAACCCGTTTTTTATAAAAAAGGAGACCTCGTAGGTCAAAGCCATAATTTTAGGGATACGCTGCCGCCGTGCTTCTATAATAAGGCCCTCTACAAGCTTGGAGCCGATGCCCATGCCTTTATGTCCCTCAGAAATACCAAGTGAGCGAATCTCTACCAAATCATCACCCAGTTTGCATAAAGAACCACAACCGACGACTTCGCCGTCCACTTCTGCCACAATAAACAGCTCCAGTTGGCGCATAAGCACTTCCCTTGAACGTGGAAGCATAATTCCCCGCTCCGCATAGCCGCTAATCATTTGGTATAAAGGCTCCACATCCTCAGGAACCGCACTTCTGCACAATACATCTTTACACACTGAAGCCATCTTGCTCTCCTCCTGCCGCTTGCCGCATATAATGAATAAATATACAACATTGCGCATAGAATCGCAATACTTCATTTACCCTGCCGTGACAGAATTGTGTTATAAAATGAACATCCCCGCTTACAGTGTGCAAATGTACCGTTTGAAGCTACGACTTATGAATTTACGGTAATGGAACCGATGAACTCCGCAAATACATCATTTCCGAACAAAATACCGCGTTCGCTCAGACGATAACCGTCCTCGACCAGCTCGATCAATCCCGCATTCAGCATTTTTCCGAGAGGGGCCGTAAATGTATCCTCCAGTGACTGACCGAATTGAGCCTCAAAGCGGGACTTCGAGACACCTTCCAGCATTCTCAAACCGACCATGAGAAAATCCTCCATCGCTTCGGCCGCTGGCACCTCAAAGCTATCCAGACGCGGCAGTCCGTTACGGGTAGCCTCCACATAAGGATTAATGCCCTTAATGTTCATATGGCGCTCTCTGCCAACATATCCGTGCGCCCCTGCGCCGAGACCATAATAGTCCTCATTACGCCAGTAGGTCATATTGTGTTTACTCCCCAGACCTGGTTTCGCGAAATTGCTGATCTCGTACTGCTCATAGCCAGCCTCTTTCATGCGACGCATCAGGAGCAAATACATTTCCAGTTCGTCGTCCTCATGAGGAAGCGGAAGCTGATTTTTCTGGTACAGCGTATGGAATAGCGTATTTTCTTCGACCTTCAAGCTGTAGATGGAGTAATGAGGAAGTCCCAACTCCAGCGCCCGGCTGACACTTTCATGCAGCATTTCTACGGTCTGATTCGGTAAACCAAACATCAGGTCAATCGACAGATTATCCAATCCGACCTTGCGTGCATTTTCCAAACTACGATAAACATCATCTGTATTATGAATTCGACCAATACCCGTAAGTAGCTCGTTTTGAAAAGCCTGTACGCCGAAGCTCAGCCGATTTACACCGCCTTCTTTCATCACGGTGAGCTTCTCAAAATCAGTTGTGCCCGGATTGGCTTCCATGGAAAACTCAATATCTTCCGACCAGTTCGGGAAGTAGGTACGGACGCTTTTCAGGAAATATTCCATTTCCTTCGGATTCAGCGTTGTTGGTGTTCCACCCCCGACAAAAATAGTTTTAATTTCACCTGGCGGGTGAAGACGAACTGTATGCTCCATCTCCCGTTCCAGTGCATACAGGTATTCCATAACAGGCTGATCCTTGAGCACGTAAGAGTTAAAGTCACAGTAAAAGCATTTGTTCGTGCAAAAAGGTATATGCAGATAAACCGCTTGAGGCGCGGATGAATGTTCATGTTTGTGTATGGATGCGGTCATACCGATCCTCCTTGTCAGTGTTGAGGTGAGGTGAAAAAAGGGCGGTTGAGGTGGAAGATCGCTCCGTGTATGGATCATTCTTTCACTCCATCTTGAATAGCTTGCTCAAATAAAGAACGTCCATTCTTCATGCACGGCAAATGGCCACATGAAAGAATGGACGAATAAAGCTTGGGAACAAGCGGACCGCAGTATCTTGAGGTACATTACAGAGTGTGTACCTCAGTTACTACGGGGTCATACTGTTGATACTTATTCGTATTCAATCCATACTCACGTTTTGTGATGTACCTAATTGAATACGGTGCTGCTTGTTTCAAGCAGCTTTACTCATCTATTTTCAGTACTGCCATAAATGCTTCCTGTGGTACTTCTACGTTACCCACTTGCTTCATGCGCTTCTTGCCCTCTTTTTGCTTTTCAAGCAGCTTCCGTTTACGGGAAATATCGCCGCCGTAGCATTTGGCCAGGACGTTTTTACGCATTGCCTTAACGGTTTCACGTGCTACAACCTTCGTACCGACAGATGCCTGAATGGGCACCTCGAACATTTGGCGTGGGATCAGCTCACGCAGCTTCTCGCAAATAATACGTCCGCGATGGTAAGCGCGATCTCTGTGGACGATGAACGATAACGCATCAACCTGTTCGCCGTTTAACATAATATCCATTTTCACCAAATTAGACTGGCGATAGCCTGAAATTTCGTAATCGAAGGAGGCGTAGCCCTTGGTGCTGGATTTAAGCTGGTCAAAGAAATCGTACACGATTTCGGACAGTGGAATCTGGTACGTAATCGTTACCCGTGTCGTATCCAGATACTCCATGGTCACATACTCACCGCGCTTGGTCTGGCAAAGCTCCATAACTGTACCTACGTAATCATTAGGCACGATAATGCCTGCTCTTACGTAAGGCTCCTCCACATGCTCAATTCGTCCGACTTCCGGGTAATTCGACGGGTTATCGATCTGGATCGTTTCGCCATTCGTCAGCTTAATGCGGTAAATAACACTCGGCGCTGTCGTAATCAGCGGGATGTTAAATTCGCGTTCAATCCGTTCCTGAATAACGTCCATATGAAGCAGACCGAGGAAACCACAACGGAATCCGAAGCCCAACGCGCTTGATGTTTCCGGCTCAAAGCTGAGCGAAGCATCGTTCAGTTGCAGCTTTTCGAGCGCCTCACGCAGATCGTTATACTCGGATGTTTCGATCGGATACAGCCCGCAATATACCATCGGATTAATTTTCCGATAGCCCGGCATCGGTTCTGTTGTTGGATTTTTGGCATCCGTCACCGTATCCCCGACACGCGTATCGCCCACATGCTTGATCCCGGCAACGATAAAACCAACATCACCGATGTTCAGCTCGTCCACGATGCTCATACGTGGCATGAAGGCTCCTACCTCGATAACCTCAAACGTTTTATCGGTCGCCATCATTTTAATTTTAGAACCAGCCTTGATGCTGCCATCCACGACGCGAACATACACGATAACGCCTTTATATGGATCATAATGCGAATCGAAAATAAGCGCCTTCAGCGGATTATTCGGATTTCCTTGCGGAGCAGGTACGCTTCTGACCACCTGTTCCAAAATTTCCTTGATACCGATTCCAGCTTTGGCCGATGCGTGTACAGTCTCGCTCGTATCCAAGCCGATAACATCCTCGATTTCCTGCTTCACCCGTTCAGGATCGGCACTTGGCAAATCAATTTTGTTAAGCACCGGCAGAATCTCCAAATTGTTGTCCAACGCCAAATATACGTTAGCCAACGTCTGTGCTTCAATGCCCTGTGCCGCGTCTACAACCAGCAAGGCACCTTCGCAGGCCGCCAAGCTTCGGGAAACCTCATACGTAAAATCGACGTGCCCCGGTGTATCAATCAGATTCAAAATGTACTCTTCGCCGTCATCGGCCTTATAAGTGAGTCGCACTGCCTGGAGCTTGATTGTAATCCCGCGCTCCCGTTCCAGATCCATCTGATCAAGCACTTGCTCCTGCATTTCACGGGATGTCAGTGCACCGGTGTATTCCAAAATCCGGTCAGCCAGCGTGGATTTACCGTGGTCTATATGTGCAATGATACTAAAGTTCCGAATTTTACGTTGTCTTGCCAAAATGTCAGTCATGCCTTACCCCCACACAATGCCTAGTGTCAATCAGCTTATTATAGCAGTTGTATAGGGGGTCAGCAATATTTCTATTCCGTTACTCCGTCAAAAACAGACACAACCCAGCGAATACCCTGTCTTGACAGGTTTTGCAGCAGTCCGGCCGTTTTGTCTGCCATGGTATCCACCGAGGTTTGCTCTGCCTTGACCGCCAACAGTTCACGCGGTGTCTCCAGGTTCTGTGAATTGGCATTAGCTTCGCTCGCAACAGTTCCCGTTCCCGACTCCATTACGACGTTGCCATTTCCGTTATACGTGCGGGTATAAGTACGAACATCCGCTGCCGGTGTGTCTTCAATAACCGTTTGCTCATATCCGACTTTCTGCTGAACCCCGCTTTGAACCGGGTCCCCAGCCCACTCCGGCCCATACACAGAGCGCAAGCCAGAGCCTGCCAGCTGCATGCCGAGCAGAACTCCCGCCCCCATCAGAAGTACAAATCCAAGCGCTTTTTTACGAAAATGTCCGGACATTGCATTTCCTCCTTTACTACGCCTCAATTAATTGCCATCGTTGCTCTTTTTCGCATCGGATACGTTAGTACCCGCTTTCTGTGCTTTCTGATCCTCCCAGTACACCTCACCGATCATATCCGCCAGAACGTCAGAGGTACGTTTCAATTCTTCCTCGGTATTATCAATCCCGCCAATTTCGATCAAAATGCTATGGGAGGACAAGCTCTGATTGTACTCACCGTTGTTGCCTTTACCGCCATCCTTTCCCCATATCCCACGGGAAACGCCGTGATACGACTTTTCCAGCTTCTCATGAATACGAGCGGCGAAAGCTTCATTCTTGCGCCAGTTTTTGTTGTCATGGCCGATAATAAAATACACCTTGGCATAAGAAAGTCCGTTTATTGTTGCTGTCGTTTTGCCGTGACGTTGAGAATCTCTGTGGATATCAAGCAGATAGGTTAAGCTTTTATTTCCAGCCAAAGCTTCCTTGACCGCTTCACGCGAATATTTATAGGAATAATTCCAATTGTAATTTTGAACGATTTTGGCATAGTCCTTGTTCACATGCAAAGTAGATATCCCTTGCTTCTCCAATCTCTTTTTTACAAAACCCCCTACTCTCGACACATTGGCTGATTTAGAGCCAGAATTAGGATTGGAGCTGGTTTTACTGAGCAAAGGGTTGTATGCCTCTCTCGGATGAGAATGGTAGATTAATATACGTTTGGCACCTTTGACTGCTGTATCACTCGGATCATCCTCTTGCGCAGGGTCCGTTTCTGGCGTTGTCGGAAGATCTGGCGTTGTAGAGCCATTGTTCGATGGATTGGTAGAAGCATCGGGGCCGCCAGGAGCATCCGTCGTTCCCTGATCAGGCTGGTAATCCGTAGGCGCCTCCACCTTGTTGTTCCCTGAGCCCTTGCGCAGCAAGACAGGCGTACCCGCAGACATCCCAGGAATTTCGCGAGCTATGAGACTTTTGGGGTCCTGTGGATTAATACCTGTGAGCATTTGGAAAACAAAAGGCGACCATTGTTCACCCGACAACGAAGATTGTTGCTTCTTCTGTGCCAAATGAGGTACTTCCAGGCCGAGCATATCCGCAAAAAAACCGCTGGAAACCGAGCCTGCAAATCCTTTCATCGAAGACACCGGAGACGTTTGCAAACGATTTTCCGCCAGTCCTCCCAGTCCCAATACAACAAATAAAAGCGCCGAGCCCATAATAAGCAGCACAAGCGTATGTCCCATAGCCAAAATTTCAAGGCCCTTTCTTCTCCATCTTCCGACGTTCCAGGTTTGAATTTTTTTCATGTGGGTCTTGTCCTCCTTCGTCCCGTCGAAGCCCGCTCTATGTTCAGAACCCTATAGGTTCCAGTCAGTAGCGGAAATCTCTTATACTTCAACTCTATGAACGGAGAACAACTGCTAGAACACAAAAAATCTCCACCCGCAGGTAAATCCCACCCCTTATTACAAGAGATAGGATGCCTGCTAGATAGAGAATTTTGTGTATGAAATATGCTTTTGCTAGCCCTCATTAATGTGTATAAGCGGCGACATTGCCGGGATCGACGGCTTCATGCAGGGCGGCGTTCAATCCGGTTGCAATAATATTCGCAATATCTTCTATAAATTCATCAATCTCCTTGGGGGTCACAATCAGATCATGTCCCAGCGGCTGAAGTACCTCTCTCACCAATCCCAGTCTCTCAGGCTCTGAAATATCATCCAGCATCCCCAATATCGCTTTCGTAGAAGCCTTTTCCTTGGCAAAATGTGTTTTCATCAGCTCAATTACGTTATTCACGATGGTGGAAGCGTAGCATACGGTTGGAACGCCGATGGCAATACACGGGACACCCATAATATCCTTGGTGATGCCACGCCGCTTGTTACCAATACCTGAGCCTGGATGAATCCCAATATCCGCCACCTGGATGGTCGTATTGACGCGCTCCAGTGAACGTGATGCGAGAGCGTCAATAGCAATAATCAGCTCCGGCTTCGTGCGATCAACGATACCCTGAACAATTTCGCTCGACTCGATCCCCGTAATGCCAAGAACCCCCGGTGCAATCGCGCTCACATCCCGATAACCCGGATTGATTTGATCAGGTGTCAGTTCAAAAAATTGACGGGTCACCATCAAATTTTCAACGACAAGCGGACCTAGTGAATCGGGAGTGACATTCCAGTTGCCCAGACCTACCACAAGTACGCGTGCCTTACTGGAGATCCCTATTTTTTGTATAAATTGCTCCATCTCCTTCGCGAATGCAATGGCTACCCGTTGCTGGAGCCCCGTGTCACCTTCACGTAAGCCGGGCACTTCCAGCGTGACGTAATGTCCCTGTACCCGACCAATACGGTTAGCACCCTCTTCATTTAGCACATCCAGACGCGTGATTTTAATACCGTTATCTTCCTCCACGTCCTCGTTGATACCCGCCAGCGGCATTGGCTGATCCCGTTCCGCCAGTTCTCTTGCCTCCAGCGCCAAATCCGTACGTACCGCATACTTCTGCAAATCCAAATCCATCATTTACGCCTCCTTTTATACCATCTCAGGTTATAGTGTGCGAGACACCCGGCAGGTTTATGCACATCCATTTTCATCCTGTAATCTACCCAAGCCCGGAATGTTTTCTTATTGCAATTTGAGGTGTGGCGTGCTAAAATATTTTAAGTTGTGAAACGTTTGTGTTCATAAGTAATGCCTTTACAGGAGGTGAATGTAATGCCAAACATCAAATCCGCTATCAAACGCGTTAAAACAAACGACAAACGCCGTGCGTTGAACGCTTCTCAAAAATCCGCGCTTCGTACAGCAGTAAAAGCTGCCGATACAGCGTTGGTGAATAACGAAGCTGAAAATGCTACTGCTGCTTTCAAAGTAGCTTCCCAAAAGCTGGACAAGGCTGTAACTAAAGGTCTGATCCACAAAAATGCAGCTGCTCGCAAGAAATCCCGCTTGGCGAAAAAACTTAACGCTCTTACAGCTCAAGCGTAAGCAAGAGCTACTTTTATACGTTAATGAAAAAATCCTGACCAGCCTTGGCTGATCAGGATTTTTTAGTTCACCACGATTGGATTCTGCGTTACACTAGTTAACCTTTCATTAAACCGCTCGGCAAACGGGCCGGATTAGACCGAAGCCCCCGCGCCCATTTTCAGCAAAAACATCTCCAGCCCCAGCACCTTGTCAACAACCCCGGTTTTCATACGGTAATCCAGCTCGCCCAAGTCGTAGAGAAGCTGTCGCAACTGCTCAGGACGGAATCTCCGGGCCTGCTCGCCGGCAACTTTCACCCCATATGGATGCAAACTAAGCTGACTCGCAATTTGCTGCTGGGAATAGCTTTGACCCATCAACTCTTTGACCTGCAACATAATACGGAACTGTCGTGTGATTAAAGCTGCAATCTTAATCGGTTCCTCTTTTTGCTTAAGCAGCTCATAAAAAATACTAAGCGCCTTATCCAGCCGCAAATTAGCCAAATCCTCGACCATCGCAAACACATTTTGTTCCGTACTACGAGGCACAAGCGATTCAATATCTGCAGTAGAGATGGTACCCTGCGCTCCCGCATACAGGCACAGCTTGTCTATCTCGGCAGCCAGCGATTGCAGCCCGGTCCCCGTATATTGAATGAGACTTTCAGCAGCTCCAGCAGCCAATTGGACTTCTCGCTCGCCGGCACGCTTATGAATCCATGCCACCAGGTCATCTCCTCCCAATGGAGTGAAGGCAATGACGGAGGCGTCACTTTTCAGCCTTTTAACAATCTTTTTCCGTTCATCCAGCTTTTCAGCCTGAACCGTAAAAATGATAATGCTATAGTCAGCCGGGTTATCCATGTAAGTCAGCAGCGCTTCAATGTGGTGCTCCATCTTACCGCCATCCTTGCCTGCCGCAAATACACTGGTGTCCCGTACTATAATCAGCTTTTTTGGCACCAAAAAAGGCGCAGTCTCGGCTTCCTCCACGACTACCTCAATCGGCGTCTCGGTCAGATCGTAGGGAATAATAGCAAAGTCACGATGCTCCTCTTCCACCACTTTTTCCTTAAGCATATCGACAAACTGCTTCATTTGATATTTTTCACTGCCGTAGAGCAAATACACTGGCGAAATATCGCCTTTGCGAATAGCCTTGGCGGCTGTTTTTGCATCCATTCTCCGTCCCCCCCCCATTCATTGATCGTACCCGACATCTGGTCGGAAGGCAAGTCATTATACAAACGAAAGGACCCTGCCTATAGGCAAGATCCCTTCACCACCATCTATATCAACACGGCAGCAGAAAGCTCTAGAAACTTTCGGCCGTCGGGATACGACGTCGGTTCATACAATCTATTCTTTGCTTTTAAAAATGTGCCATCTTCATAGCAATTATTTGCCGGAACTACGCGGAACGGTATACGTATATTTACTTGCTGTACCATCCTGCTCCGTCTCATACATGAAGGTTTGGCTGTCTTCTGACCAGCTTCCTTTGACCCAGGCACCCTTCAAGGTACGCACTTCCAGCGTTGTCCGGCCTACACCATTGTCAGAAAGCTTATACACTTTCAGTTTTTTGCCCTCAATAACCACCGCATAGCTGCCATCAGGCGAATTAAGCTGATCTGTAGATGTCGCTTGGGCACTAAAGGTGGAAGGATTACTGCTGTCTGGAGTGATCATCAAATTCGATGAAAATCCTTCATTGCGTACCGGGTTTTGCGACACGGAGGGCTGCTGATCATTAGAAGCTGTATTGCTGCCCATATCTCCCATCGTAGTCCCCAAATCCTTGGTAACCCCCTTGGAGGTCGTGTCTTTCGACGTATCATTTGAAGCAATCCGATTCTGCATCATCATATCCTGATTGGCAGACGATGACGAATCATTAGTAGCCGTGCTGTTGTCATTACTGTCTTCAGTAGTGCCCGTACCCGCTATAGGTGCTTTTTCTACTTTTGGTTCTCCTTGCTGTTCAGGTTCAATCGTTTGTTGCTCGGATTTTCCCTGCTTTAACTGTTTGTCATCGGACTTAGGAGAATCCGCAGCAGAATCTTGCCCGACAGATTTTTCTTTTGACGTCTGTCGATCCTGACGGGAAGGATGCCCCGCTGGCGTATACTTCATTGAGCCTTTTTCACCAGTTCGCTGATCGTCACGTTGTGCATCATCTTGTTTGGAAGAGTGCTTTTCATCATCCGCACTGTTCACATCCAGTTTGCTCGGATCAGATTGCTCCCCTGTGGATGGCTGAGACGCGTCCGTTCCCTGATCTGACGGCTGCTTGGTCGAATCCGATCCAATAGCTGCATCGCTACCTCCGCTTCCATTCACCGTACTTGGAATTTCTGTCTGTTCCTGCTGACTCATCACTCCAGGCGACTGGGAATTAAGCAAACCATCCGCATCCTGTACCGTTTTCGGTTCAAAATTGAATACCACAATACCCAGTACAACAGCAGCGGCAGCCACGCCCATCGCGGCTCGCCCACTCATCCGGTTCCACCAAGGAATAGACTGGGTACGCTGTCTTGGCCCCGGTCCAGAATCGGCAGCTACAGGCTGCATCTCCTGTAGCGCGCTTCCCTGCTCCTCACGTGCGCGGTCAATGGCATCTAGCTGAGGCATGATGGAATCCACCAGGCTGAACGCCGGGGAAACCGCAGGCAAATCCTCCAGCTCGCGGGAGAGCGTCTGAAGAATATGAAATTTTTCCGCACAGTCCGGGCAAGTCGCGATATGGTTCATTAATTGGGACGTCTCTTCTTCGCCCAGCTCATGATCCACATAACGCTGCATCCAATCCATCACCTCTTCCCCACACTTCATCCTGATACACCACCTTTCTGATATTCCTGAAGTAGCCCTTGCAATTGCTGTCTTGCACGATACAAGTATGACTTGACCGTATTAAGCGGCAAATCCAGAGAGTCGGCAATCTCGTTATAAGAGAAATCCTGCAGATATCTCAATACGATCACCGTCCGGTGGTGCTCTGGAAGCTGCTGTATAGCTTCACGAACATCCTCTGCCAAGTAAGAGGTCAGGACCTCAGCCTCCACATTCTGGGGATCGTTGAATATCATGTCGTGCTCATCAATGGAAACCGAGGGCTTCGTCCTCCTGAATTTGTCGATACATATGTTCGTTACAATGCGTTGAACCCAGGTTTTGAACTGCGCCTTTTCCTCATAAGAATTAATTTTGGAATAAATCCGTATGAGGGCTTCTTGTGAAGCATCCATGGCGTCCTGTTCATTGTTTAAAATGTAATATGCCGTACGGTACACATGCTGTTCTATCTCTCTTAATAGGGTAATGAGAGCGTCGCGATCGCCCGATTGAGCGGCTCGAATGAGTCCCTGCTCTACCACAAAGGATCCCCCTCTCCCTGCAATATTACAGACGCTTCCCCTTTGCAAATTGTTGCAGGATAGACGTCTGACAATAATTTTATTTTTAAAGTGTAAAAAACGTTACCAAAAAGCCCATATTCCCCATTATAGCCTCCCTTAGAATAACAGAAAAAGGGAAGGTCGTCACCTTCCCTTAGCCCTTACTCACATAAATCTGCTGGAATCTGTCGAATTGAACTTGCATATTGTTACTTCTTGGAAATCAGGAAATCCGATAAGAGCTCTAACTGGTAATTCAGGGCAATCGGGTCCTGAAAATAAAAGTCGTCAATCGAATACTGATATACTTTCCCTGCTTTAACAGCAGAAAGGTTTTTCCACACACTTTTAGATTCAATATCTTTTCCCTGATCTACTCCATCTCCCCTAATCCCCAGCATCAGGTAATCGGCATCGCCTAGCATCTCTGGTAAAGCCTCCATCGAAATACTGGCCCAGCCCTGTTTGAACGCCGCCTTTTCTACCTTCGCCGGGGCATGAAGTCCCAGTTCATCGTAAAGTATAGCTCCTCCCCGTCCGTAGGACTTGCCATAGAGATATAATTCTTTGCCCGTTATCTCAAAAATAGCAATTTTTTTACCTGAATCAATAACATCAGACAAAGCCTGTTTCTTCTCAGCAATCTTGGCCGCAAAATCAGCCAGGCATTTCTTCGCTTCTTGCTCCTTGTTCAACACCTTACCCAGCTCCATCAAACGGTCCTTATAATTATATGCACCATATGGAATAAATACAGTAGGCGCTATTTTTTTCAGATTTTCATAGGCTTTCTCATCATAGGTAATGATCAGATCTGGATTCAGGGTGGTCACCTTTTCAAGAGACAGTGCGGAGCTATCACCAATATTTTCAACACCATTCAAGTATTTTTTATAGTATGGAGCATCGAATACAGTGTCTGGAGCCCCTACAGGTGTCATCCCAAGTGCAAGAACATCGCCTACATAGTCGTCGACCGCTACAACGACACGCTGTGGATGTTCAGGAATAGTAACTGTACCTTTATCGCTTTCATATGTACGTGTGGCAGCTGCATCTCCAGTAGATGCAGTTTTGGAATCAGCCGTTGTCCCTTTATCCGTTGCCATTCCTCCTCCATTCGTAGCGCATGCGCTCAGTACCAGCATGAATGAAATAATCAACAGACAAGCCGAAATTCGGAATTTAAAATTGTTCACAATAGTCCTCCCAATAATAATGATTCTCATTTTCAATATTTATATTAGATTCTATCAAAGCTCTCAGATTATGTCCATGCAGGTTGGTCTATAGCATTTTTCATGGATGCTCTCGCGCTTACTGATCCAAAGTGCTCAAGTTGCAAGCAGGCTGCCACAGTGCCTGCTTGCTTGTATTTGAGAATTTTTCAAACTCCTTATTTTTTGTGCCGCACACTCAATTTGCCTTGGTGCGCACGGATTTGCACCTCTCCCATCATATCTGTCCGATATATAGCAGAATCAACCGCCGATAAACGATCCAATACCGCTTCATTTGGATGCCCATATGTGTTGCTCGCTCCGACTGAAATGACGGATACCTTCGGTCGCCAGTAGGATAACCATTCTTCCGAGGTGGAATGCTTGCTACCGTGATGTGCTATTTTCATGACATCTACCACTTGCCTTACAGCCACTGTTTCCCCTTTTGCTCCGGTATGGGATGGAGAATGAGTTAACTCGGAGAGCAACAGCGATTCTGCTGCATCATCCATATCTCCTGTGAACAAAAAGGAAGCGCCCTCCATCTCCAATATCATTGCAACGGAATAATGATTTTGTTCCTTCACAACGGGCAAACTTCCGGTTTCGTCCTCCTCCAGCGGAAGCGGATGAATAAAGCGGATTTTCGTATCCTGATCGGGTTTCCACTCCATACCATAATGCGCACCGTACAGCTTGACCTGCTTGTTTACAGCCGTGTTCAATAGCTTGCGGAAAGGTGCCTTGTCTGTCAGGGTGCCGTTCAAAACCAAGGCCGATACTGGAATCTGGTCAAGCACAGCCTGCAATCCCCCAGCGTGGTCATGATCTCCATGCGTTAAAATGACAGCATCCAGGCGATGTACACCGCGCTGCTTCAATAAGGGCACAATCGTATCCTCACCTACCTCGTAGGGGTCTTTTCGCTTACGCCAGGCATTTTTTCCTGTCGTAAAATCCATCGTGCCCCCACCATCCACCAAAATGTGTTTACCACTCGGCGTTGTAATCAAAATGCTGTCGCCTTGGCCCACATCCAGATATTGAACCATTCCCGTATTCCCTCCACCTGGAGTTATATAACCTATGCACAGAATGCCAAGCCAGGCAATACCGCTTAAAGCAAGCGCCAAATGACTATAACCATTCCACTGTCGATGTGCATACTTGCCTGCTCCTTCAGGCTCACGCTCTGTCTGCAATATAGCTGCCCACTCGGCAGATGCCGCTAATCCTGTATGTATGGATGATGGCATGGGAACGGATGTGCTTTGTCCCACCAAATTGCGTCCGGCTGAAAGCCCCCCCTTGTCCTTATCCAGCGATACCTCCAAGCCCGGAGATTCATCTGTTCGCCTTCGAGAAATCATCCATGTTTTGAGCCAGTACAGAATACTGTACAAAGCAGCATAATATGCTATGACCCACAGAATAGAGGAAGACGGCCAGATACTCACATAAGCGTCATCCATGTTCATCCATTTTACAAGCCAAAAGGTCAGCTCGTTCAGTTGTTCTGCTGGCCATGCCAGGATACGAGCCCCGTCATTCCATAGAAAAGCGATCCCCATCGCCACAGTACCCAGTGGAAGCACGACATAAGTAATAAGTGGAACAAGCACAAAATTAGCCGCAAACGATAGGAGCGAAAACTGATTAAAGTAGAAGACTGTCATCGGAAACGAAACAAGCTGCGCTGTGATCGTAATCGCAATTTCGCCGCCGATCAGAAGAGGCCATTTGGCGAAAAACGGCTTCATCAGCGGCATATAAATGAGCAGTCCGGCTGTTACCAGAAAAGAAAGCTGAAAGCTGACACTAAGCAGGTAATACGGATTCCAAAACAACATCAATAACGCAGACACACTCAAAATACTAAGTCCGTCCTTGAGCATTCCCCGTCTGGCTGCAAACAGGCCGATCATAGCCATAATTCCCGCCCTCACAACAGAGGGAGATGCACCTGTCAGCAGTACATAAGCCGGAATAAGCACCATCACGACCGTAAGAGACGTCTCGCGACTCACTCGTAATAGCTTGAACGAATACAGTAGTGTAGCTGCATATACGGCCACATGCATACCGGATATTGCTAAAATATGTGTTAATCCAAGCTGCGTAAATTCGTTATACGTTGCCGGGTCCAGCTCATCCGTAACGCCTAATACCAGTCCTTTCATATATCCTGCGTGATGAAGAGAACCAAATGCTGATTCCATCCGTTGCCCTAATTGCTCTCTAAGCTGATCATTCCATCTGAACAAGGTGTAACGGTTCCACTGCGAAGCTTGCTGCTTCTGTAGCGAATCGGCCCCTTTCCCTTTGAAAAGCCAGTGAACCTCCTGTGTATGCAGGTATTCATTGTAATCAAAGCCACCAAAGTTCCCCGCTTTTGCAGGGGCCTTTAAGCTGCCTCGCAGTTGAATTGCATCTCCACGCTGCCATCCTGCCGCCAGTTGCTGTTCCTGCTCGGCAGCCAGCTTGATGTGAACGATGACCTGTTCAGACATAGCTTCGCTCTTTCTAACCCTGCCCTGAAAAGTGTCATTTTGAGAATCACCTTCCATTTTGCTTATTGCAGTAACCCTCATCTCAAACTGTGCCCGGTCACCGTCTACCTGCACCTTGGAAGCGATAAATCCCGAAGCTTGAACAGGCATATCTTCCAGCCTGGAAGCCGATACATGAAGGGCATCGGGAATGTGGGTTACATTATGAGTATCCTGCCAAGCCCAATGAAATCCTCCCCCGCTCAAGGCAAGCCATAGCAACACCACATGCCGGACGGGAATCTTCATCAGTAGAGCCATAAGAGGAAAAATCAACGTGACACCCGCCCAGAGCAACAGAAGCATACGTCCGGAATACAAACAAGCTCCTGCACTCCCCGTAATCCAGCATACAGTAAGGGTCAAAATAGGTCTGCTTAAAACAAGTTTGGCTTGAATACAACCACCTCCCGGTAGCAAAATATTGGTTCTGTGTCCAAACCGCAAAACAAAAAGAACCCCTGACAAAATAGCATTCGTCAGAGGTTCTTCCTCGTGTACTCTTTAATTGATCATGGCTTAATCATACATTTTAATTCATAACATCCATCAGCGTTTCTTTCGGTGGATGATAGTTATCCAGCATACGGAAGGCAATTCCTTTTTGCTCCATCATGGCACGAACCTTGTCAGCATCCTTTGGGTAAGGTCGGTGGTATACGATCTCCACAATACCGCTGTTCGCCAGCATGTTAGCACACGTCCAGCACGGCTGGTCGGTCACATATACTGAGGACCCCTCACGATCAATGCGGTCGGTGAACAGCAGCAAGTTCTGCTCCGCATGAATCGTGCGGATACAGCGCTGCTTCTTAACCATTTCCTCCCGCCCCTCGCGATGGACGACCTCGTATTCCTCCGAAATCATACAGCCTGCCTCAGAGCAGTCGGGTACCCCGGATGGTGCACCATTATAGGCTGTGCCCAAAAGCTTTTTGCCTTGTACAAGTACGGCTCCAACATGACGCCGCGAGCAGCGCGAACGGGTGGATACCATATAAGCGATATCCATAAAATAGGTGTCCCAGTCCTTGCGTACATCTGCACTCATATCCATCTCTCCCGTAAAAACAAGTTTCAACGTAAATATATCCGCTAAGCCATTCTGATAGTCAGTACATCGTCCACTTAAGTAATTATAAGCTGACATAAGGCTTCATTTTCACCAACATTTTGGCGCCAATTCCCTTCACATGATCCAAATCGCTCACACGTTTGAACGGCCCGTGCTGATTACGATAGTTCAGGATCGCTTCGGCCTTTTTAGCCCCGACCCCTGGCAGTTCCATTAACTCGGCAGCAGTCGCCGTATTAATGTTCACCTTTTTTTCACCGGAAGCGGATGAAGCAACCGGATCGCCTGCTGTATTCGACCTGTCCGTCGTAGCATTCGAGCTTTCAACGCCAGTAACGGAAGTAACGGAAGTAGAATCCATCACCTCAGACTGCTTTATCGTACCGGAGCTTTCGCTTCCATCGACCGATGCACCAGCAGAATCCTGTACAGCATCACGCTTCACATGGCCAACTTCTTCGCCACCCAAACTGCGTTCGGCTTTGCCTGAGGCTTTGGCTACAGCACGCTTTCCCTGAGTCTGGCCGCTATTGCTCCGTGACTTATTTTGCTCCGGCTCTACCGCTAAAGCCTGCTCCACCTTATGATTAAGTACCTTCCACTCTTCTTCTGGCTCTGGACGCTGCCCACCAGCAAACAGAATAAGCCCACTGCCTATTAGGGAAAGCACTATTGCCGTTCCAGTCCATACGCGGTTCATTTCCATTTTGTCCCCTTCTCCACATAGATTTTAGGGAAAGTGAGTCACTCAATACAGGGTCTCACTCGAACAGAGCAAGCCTGTCCTATTCCCGTTAACCGGAGGATGTAAACAACCTCCACACGGTCTCGCTGTGAGCCATTTTCCAAAGAGTGGTACGACCTTGGGCACGATCTAACATGCTCAGACATAAATTTCGTCATGTCGGCCAAGACCGTGTGCATACACTAAGAAGAATGACAGCGTCTATACCGCAAAGTATGAAAGGAGGACGTTGAACGATGAAAGTTGGATTTATCGGGACTGGCAGCATGGGAAGTCTGCTGATTGAATCTTTTATTCATTCCAACGCACTTAAACCACAGCAAATATCAGCAAGCAATCGAACGTATTCCAAGGTAGCCGAGCTGACCCGTCGTTATCCAGGATTACATGCAGCCCAAAACAACCGTGAGACGGCAGCGGATAGCGATATCCTGTTTATCTGCGTGAAGCCGCTGGAATCAAAAGCCGTAACGGATGAAATACGCAACGTCATTACAGAAGAGCAAATCGTCGTTTCTATTACTAGTCCGGTACAGCTACGCATCCTGGAGCATTCACTGAAAGCCAAAGTGTCCAAAATTATTCCCAGTATTACCCATCAGGTAGGCAGCGGAGCCTCACTATGCATCCATGGCAGCCGGATTACAGAGGAGGATCGCTCCCTTCTGGAAGAGCTTATGTCCCACATTAGCAGGCCGATTCGGGTTAAGGAATCCCATACACGTATTACGTCGGATTTTTCCAGCTGCGGCCCTGCTTTCCTGGCCTATTTTCTGGACCAGTGGATTCATGCTGCGGTTCAGGCCACGGGTATAGACCGTACCGAGCTATGCGCCCTGGCTGGTGAAATGATTATCGGCACAGGAAAGCTGCTTACTGAAGGCGGAATGACACCAGCCGAGTTGCAGGCGAGGGTAGCAGTTCCCGGAGGTATTACCGCTGAAGCCCTCGCGCTGCTGGACATCAGCCTGCACAGTGTCTTCCCAGAGCTGATACGGGCTACACACAACAAGTATGAGGAGGACATGCAAAAGATAGATGCCTCCTTCGGCTTAAAGCCGATTAACCCGCGACAATATTGACCAGTTTGCCTGGTACTGCAATCACCTTACGAACCGTTTTACCAGCCAGCGCCTGCTGAACGTTGTCCAGCGACAGAGCGAATGCCTCCATCGCTTTGGCATCAAGGTCTTTGGCAATCGTCGCACGCTGCACGATTTTACCGTTCACCTGCACCACAATTTCCACTTCGGTATCCACCGTCCATCCTTCATCATAAGCAGGCCAAGCCGCGTAGGTAATGCTTTCGTTGTGTCCCAGCAGCTGCCACAATTCCTCGGCCAGATGCGGTGCAAGCGGCGACAGCATTTGCACGAAATTTTCCATTGCTGCACGCGGCAAACGGTCTGCTTTGTATGCATCATTGGTAAAAATCATCAGTTGGCTGATCGCCGTATTGAAGCGAAGCGCGTCCAGATCCTCGGTTACTTTTTTTAGCGTTTTATGCCAGGTCCGAGTGAACTCATCACTGCCGCCTTCATTTGTAATTTTATCGTTCAGGCTACCATCCTCGGAAACGAACAGGCGCCATACACGGGACAGAAAACGATGCGCTCCCTCAACCCCGTTTTCGTTCCATGGCTTAGTCGCCTCCAGCGGCCCCATAAACATCTCATAAATGCGCAGCGTATCGGCGCCAAACGTATTCACAATATCGTCAGGGTTGATGACATTACCGCGTGATTTACTCATTTTTTCATTATTGTTGCCCAGGATCATACCCTGATTGACCAGCTTGTAGAAAGGCTCTTTCGTTTCCACAACACCGATATCATACAGCACCTTGTGCCAGAAACGAGCATACAGCAAGTGAAGAACTGCATGTTCCGCACCGCCAATGTACAGATCTACAGGCAGCCATTCGCGCTGCTTCTCTTTGGATACAGGCTCTTTATCATTGTGCGGATCAATATAGCGCAGGTAATACCAGCAGCTTCCTGCCCATTGCGGCATGGTGTTCGTCTCACGGCGTGCTTTCAAGCCCGTCTCAGGATCAATAGTTTCTACCCAGTCCGTCGCATTCGCCAACGGGGACTCTCCTGTGCCTGAAGGCTTGATGTTATCCATTTCCGGCAGTAAGAGCGGCAGTTGATCCTCAGGAACTGTTTTGATCGTTCCATCTTCCAGATGAATCACCGGAATCGGCTCACCCCAATAGCGTTGACGGCTGAACAGCCAGTCGCGCAAGCGATACGTCACTTTTCCTTGTCCTTTACCCTCGGCTTCAAGCCATTCAATCATCTTCGGAATGGCTTCCTCATTCGTAAGTCCATTCAGCGGACCTGAATTAACGTGCGGACCATCCTCGGTATATGGCTCTTTAGCCACGTCCCCACCTTGGACAACCTCAATGATGTTCAGCCCGAATTGCTTCGCAAATTCCCAGTCACGTGTGTCGTGACCTGGTACAGCCATGATCGCGCCTGTTCCGTAGCCTGCCAGTACATAATCGGCAATCCAGATTGGCAGCTTTTCACCGTTCACCGGATTGACTGCGTAAGCGCCTGTGAAGACACCTGTTTTATCCTTCGCCAAATCCGTGCGCTCCAGATCGCTTTTACGGACAGCTTGCTCACGGTATTGATTGACGGCATCCTTTTGCTCAAGTGTAGTGATAACATCCACCAACTCCTGCTCAGGAGCCAGCACACAGTAGCTTGCGCCGAACAGCGTATCCGGGCGGGTTGTAAATACCGTCAGTTGCTTGTCATGGCCTTCAATTGGAAAATGAACCTCTGCCCCAGTAGACTTGCCGATCCAGTTCCGCTGCATATCCTTAATGCTTTCGGACCAATCCAGCTCCTCCAAATCTTCCAGCAGACGATCCGCATATTCCGTAATTTTCAGCATCCATTGACGCATGGGTTTGCGAATGACCGGATGACCACCACGCTCACTCTTCCCGTCAATAACTTCTTCATTAGCCAGCACCGTACCCAACGCAGGACACCAGTTCACAGGTACTTCAGCCACATAAGCAAGGCCGCGCTTGTACAGCTGGATGAAAATCCATTGTGTCCATTTATAATAATCAGGGTCAGTCGTACTGATTTCACGATCCCAGTCGTATGAAAAACCAAGCGATTTGATTTGACGGCGGAAGTTATTTACATTTTTCACCGTAATTTCACGCGGATGCTCTCCCGTATCCAGCGCATGCTGCTCGGCAGGCAGACCAAAGG
This sequence comes from Paenibacillus sp. NRS-1781, assembly GCF_050467745.1. Lineage (NCBI taxonomy): Bacteria > Bacillati > Bacillota > Bacilli > Caryophanales > Paenibacillaceae > Paenibacillus > Paenibacillus sp. NRS-1781. The sequence goes on along the minus strand of NZ_JBITPI010000027.1, from coordinate 44,638 downwards.
CGTCCCAACCCATCGGATGCAGTACGTTGTAGCCGCGCATTCTTTTATAGCGTGAAACAATATCCGTTGCCGTGTAACCTTCCGGATGGCCTACATGCAGACCAGCCCCAGACGGGTACGGGAACATATCCAAAGCATAAAACTTCGGTTTGCCCGGCTCTTCCCCGGTACGAAACGTTTTGTTCTCATCCCAATATTTCTGCCATTTTGGTTCAATACTTTGCGGTTGATAGCCGTGCTTCGGCTGTGTGTCTGTCATTGTCATTTCCTCCTCAAACGGTATGCAACAAAAAAACCTCTGCATCCCGTAGCGTGTCAGCGCTAGGGACGAGAGGTTATATTCCCGTGGTACCACCCTAGTTAGCAGAAAGCGTTCTTCACCTTCTACTCCCTTTGCACCTGATAACGGAGGTGATCCGATGCGGGTTAATAACAGGGTTCAAGCACCTGTATAGGGCATTCCTGCGTTGGCCACATATCTCCGAGGCGAGTTCGCTTTGTACTGTCAACCGGCTTGCACCATCCGCCGGCTCTCTACATGTCCAGACAAAACTACTATTCCTCATCAGCGATTGTTTAACCGTTAATAATGCCACTATTATATTGAAAACCGCGAAAAAAGTCAAATAAGGACTACATCTGGTGCTAAACACCAACTTCATTCGTTTGCTCCATGACACACGGAGGCAAATGCTTTATAATTAGCTCCGAACCAGATTGAGATGAGTTGAGATGAGAAAGGTGAGATGAGACATGGCACAAATTAAAATTTACGGAATAAAAGAAGCCCTGAATCCGATCAAGGAGCAGCTTTCAGAGGTGATTCATTCCGCGGTGGTGGATGCGTTCCAATATCCCGCCGACAAAAGATTTCATCGTTTTTTTCCTATGAATCAGGAAGACTTCATATTTGCCCACGATCGCTCAGAGGCATACACCATTATTGAAATTAGTGTGTTTGAAGGCAGAACGACAGAGGCTAAAAAGCACCTCATCCAGCTGCTATTCCAAAGAATTAACGATTTAGGCATTGCCCCGCAGGATCTTGAAATTACTATATTTGAGACACCGAAACAGAATTGGGGCATTCGCGGTGTACCCGGTAATGAACTTCAACTGAACTATAAAGTAAACATATAATTTGAAGCTCTTATGAAAAAGACGCCCTTCATGTCAGCATGAAAAGCGTCTTTCTTTTTCCATATTCACTTGATGAAGGTTCATTATTTTACAGCAACATAAAATAATCTCGCCGCGTCATCTCCTGCTTCTATCCATTCAAAGTCCGCATATACCTTCACATCGCGAAAACCGGCTTTGGACAGTTCCGCCTTCATCCAGTCCGGATCATAGGCACGTTGCACATGAATTTCCTCGAACCGCTGGTATACATCACGCCCTTCATTTTCTGCTCTCGCAAAAATGCTGAGATGATGCTCAATTTCACAGCGTGGAGTGTCCAACGCACAAGTCCAGATATATGAAATGGAGCGCTCGTCCAGTACAAAGGGCTGCTCCTCATCATAACGCACGAACGTCTGTGGATGATGCACATCGAACAGAAAGGTACCGCCAGGCTTAAGGCCGGCATACGTTCTGCGAAAAGTAGCAGCAATGTCCTCTTCCTCCAGCAAATAATTCAGACAATCGCAAAAGGAAATGACAGAATCCACGGGCTCCGGTAAATTCCATTCCCGCATATCCTGCTCTATCCAGCGGATGCTCCCCTCACGGAACAAACGCTGTCCTTGCGTAGTCGTTTCCATTTTGCGACGGGCTACCGCCAGCATATCTGAAGACAAGTCGATACCAGCCACCTCGAAGCCCGAGTTAACCAGTGGAATCGTAATGGAGCCCGTTCCACAACCCAGCTCTGCCACCGTATGCGGCATACCATGCTGATCCCAAGCCTGCCGGACAAAACGAAGCCAGTCCGGGTACGGCATGTCCTGCATCAGCTCATCATACACATAGGCAAACTTCCGGTAAGAAGCCATTCTTTATTCCCCATTCCCATCCTTCGGTTCAGGCATTTTCTCCACCAGGTAGGTCCAGTTTTCTTTTTGTGTAACCATTCCTTCCTTCATCAGCTTGCCCATGGCACGCTTGAAGGCGGATTTACTGATACCAAACCGTTGCTTAATAATATCCGGCGGCGTTGCGTCGGAATAAGGCATACCGCCACCCGGGCGCTCCTTCAGAAAGGCAATGAGCCGATCCGCATCCTCATCACGGCCCACTTCCTTGCGCGGCGACATCGCCAAATTCACCCGACCATCTTCACGAACCAGCGTGACCCGTACCTTAACCTCTTCACCCAAGCGAAGCATCCGGTTACGTTCGGAGGAATGGATCATGCCAATCGCGCCAAAACCAAGCACGCCCCCGTCAACCAGAACAAATGTCCCCATCTGAAGCGGCTTGTACACCGTTGCCTGCACCCACGTATTGAGCCATGAATCAGGTGCATGGAAGGACAATGGAGCCAACTCCTGCTCACCCGCCAGCTTAGCACGTAGCCTGCCCTGCTTATCATGTTCCATGATAGCATAGACGTAGTCGCCCACCTGAGGGTGCAAATCCCGGTTCTCAGGCAACTCGCGAATCGGCAGCAGCAATTGACGACCCAATCCCATTTCCAAAAAACAACCCAAACGCGGATGCACATCCGCCACCTGAAGCTTTGCCAGTTCGCCCAGCGAGAGGAATGGCTTTTTCATGGTAGCGGCCAAACGGTCCTCTGTATCGTGAAAAATAAATACTTCCAGCCGTTCTCCAACCTCAACCTCACGTGTCAGCTCCGTATAATGCAACAGTACATCCTGATCGCCGACTGTGAGAAAGTAGCCGAATGGGGATACCTCACGATCTACCATAATCGTGACATAAGTACCAGCAATCAGATTCATACCTTCTCCACAACCTTAGCGTCCGACCAAAGTCTTTCAATGTTATAATATTCACGCTCGTCGCGATGGAATACATGCACTACGACATCTCCCAAGTCCATCAGAACCCAGCGACCGGAATCCATTCCTTCGATCCCTTTGATTGTTGTACCTTCATCATGAGCGCGTTTGCGAATTTCCGTCACAATCGCCTGTACCTGAGTATCCGAATTACCGTGGCAGATTACAAAATAATCTGCTACAAGAGATACGCCCCGCAAGTCAAGGGCTACAATATTCATGGCCTTCTTATCTTCAGCGGCCTCAACCGTAATTTGCATTAATTTCTCATTAGTTATGGTCATTCATGAACCTCCGATTTTCTCTGTTTTAGTTGTTGGATCAGATCATTTCGCGACAGTACCGTCAGCGGAAAAATAACCTTTTGCTTCTCCAGCAGCAGTGAAATCGTGGAATCAAATCCAGCGACAAGACCCTGCTCCAAACTTTTTTTCGCCTGTTTGCGGATATGATCTACCTCAGGGAAATCTCGTCCCGGCTCGATATAATCCGCGAGACACACGACTTTGTCCAGCAAACTCATGCCCACACGGCCTGAGGTATGCCAGCGAATGGCATTCCGTATTTCAGAGTCTTCCACCCCATAGTCTCTCGCTGCAACGCAATATCCTACCTCAGAATGCCACAGTTGCTTGTCATGCTGCAAAAGCCCTTGGTCACATTCGGGATGACTGCGAATCACTTCCTCCATCTGCTGAACGGACCAATATTTCGCTACATCATGCAAAATAGCCGCTAATTCGGCCTTATCCGGGTCCGCGCCATACCGCTTGGCAAGCTCCACGGAGGTATGCATGACACCCAGTGTGTGCTTCCAGCGTTTTTCAGGCATTTGACCGGATACAGCCTCCATCAATTGCTCACGGCTGTACTTCATACAAACCGCCCCTTGTAATGTAGTCATGCACACGATCAGGCACAAGATAGCGAATGGTGCGCCCTTCCGCAACACGTTCCCGAATATCCGTCGAAGAAATATCCACCACCGGCATATCCGCCAGCAGCACCTTGTTCTGCAAATAATGCGGTAGTTCATTCAGCGCAAGCTGGAAACCGGGACGCCGGACACCGATAAAACAAATCCGCTGTGCCAGCTCCTCAATCCCCTGCCAATGGGGTAAGTAATTCACCATATCTGCGCCGATAATAAAATAAAAATCTACAGCAGGATGCAGCTCCTGAAGCTCTGTGATCGTGTCAATAGTATAAGATACCCCACCTCGAAGCACCTCAATATCCAACACTCCAAAAGCAGGATGGCCTGCCACCGCTTCACTCGTCATCTCCAGCCGCTCTATGCCGCTCGCCCCCGCCTGGTGCTTGTGCGGAGGGATATGGGAAGGCATGAACCATACATGGTCCAGCGCATAGGCATCCCTTGCCGCTTCTCCAGCCAGCAGATGTCCAATATGAATCGGGTCAAATGTACCGCCCATAATACCGATTTTCATAGTCTTCTCCCCGCGTGTTTATCTTCTAGGCAGCTCGATTTGCTTGTTATCACGGGATTCCTTGTACAAAATAATCGTGCTCCCGATGAGCTGTACAAGCTCGGAACCTGTTTCCGTAGCCAGTTCTTCCGCAATTTCATGCTTGTCATCCAGACAGTTGTTCAAAATCTGCACCTTCATCAGCTCGCGCTTTTCAATCGCATCGTTAATGTGACGCATAAGATGCTCATTCGTACCGTTTTTCCCTACTTGAAAAACCGGGTCCAGATGATGCGCCATCGAGCGCAGATACCTTTTTTGTTTACCTGTTAACATGTATACTTAACTCCTTCATAACCACATATGCCATGCGGAAATTCCATAATTTTAGTGTGAAATCCGACTTACGACAGGCTTCTCAGCACAGCCGCTCTCATTTCATCTACAGCAGGGGCTACGCCCATAAAATACTCAAAAGCCACTGCTCCCTGATACACGAACATACCCAAGCCTCCGTGTACAGTGCAGCCGCGCTGTTCACGGCTTTCGCGCAAAAATCTCGTTTCCAGCGGGTTGTAGATCAAGTCACTCACAATGATTCCTGCTGGAATCAGACTCGTTTTCAGCGGAAGCTCATCGGATAGAGGAGACATTCCTACCGAGGTCGTATTGATCAGCACATCCACCGATGCAAGCACGCTCTCCGCTTCATCGTTAGAATAGCCCGTCACAGGGATTGCTTCCGTCGTCCACTCCAATGCCAGCTGCTCGGCCTTATCGCGTGTCCGATTCAGAATAATGACCGATTCCGGTTGTTCCTCCAGTAACGCATGAATCACACCTCTGGCTGCACCTCCGGCTCCGAGGACCGCAATTCTTGTGCCTTTCAGCTTGACCGAAGTCTCTTCTTTGAGGGAACGCACGTAACCGATCCCGTCCGTATTGTAACCCTTAAGACGTCCGTTGTCGTTCACAATCGTGTTGACAGCACCGATGAGTCTGGCTCCTTCATCAATCTCATCCAAATATTTCATAACTTCAACCTTATGGGGAATCGTCACATTGACTCCGCGGAAATGCAAAGCCCGAATCCCCTTCATGGCGTCCTCCAGCTGATCAGGCTTGACGTGAAGAGGAACAAAATCTCCCGCTATCCCCGCTGCCTTTAAAGCTACTTTATGCATGAGAGGCGATTTGGAGTGCTTGATCGGATCACCCAATACGCCCAATAATACAAGACCTTGTTCGGTCACTCCAGACTCCCCGCTGCTCATCGTCGTTCTCCCCCATGTTGCAAAATATTAGGCTGCACAAATACATGAACGGCGGCAGGAACCTGAATCTGTTCCTTGCCGCCCGATCACATGGTTCAACATTCGTTAAATCAACGAAGGCCGTAGAAGGACACGGATTCCCCGAGGAGCATGAACCGCTACCAAAGCCCCGTTTTCACTATTGACCCTGATCCATCCCAGACCGGAGATATAAATATCCGATTGAGATTTACGAGGAACGCGGAACTCATGTCTTGTCCATTCCGGCATATCTGCCAACTGATCACGTGTCGGCGGTGACAACAGTTCTCCGGCATGATCTTCGAACAGTTGATCCGCCCGCTCCAGCTTGGTGCGATGAATTTTAAGACCACCGTTGATGTAGCAGGTGAACGATTGATGTTGACCTTCTACAAAATCAAACCGAGCCATCCCACCGAAAAACAAGGTTTGTCCGGGGTCCAACTGATAAGCAGCTGGTTTCAGCGGCTTGTCCGGCATAATGGCGCTCAAATCCTGCCGGGACACGATTTCACTGAACCGCCAAGGGTACACAATACCCGGTGTATCAATAATATGCTTACCGTCGTCGAGCGGAATATTCACCATATCCAGCGTCGTTCCCGGGTAACGGGATGTTGTTAACTCCTGCTCCATATCGCTATGATCACGGATCAAGCGGTTAATGAGCGTGGATTTACCAACATTTGTTGCACCGACTACATACACATCCCGATTGCCGCGCAACTCGGACACCACATCCAGCAGACGATCAAAGCCTTGATTTTTTTTGGCCGAGCACAGAACGATATCAGCCGTGCGAAGTCCTTGCTCCTTAGCCTGTTTTTGTACCCAATTCAGGACCTTGTTCCAGTTCGTTACCTTAGGCAACAAATCCGTCTTGTTCACAGCCAGTACAACCGGATTAGAGCCTACAAAACGTTGTAAGCTGGAAATCAGACTACCTTCAAAGTCAAAAATATCCACAATGTGGATGACGAGCGCGTCCTTATCCCCAATCTGGCTAAGCAGTTTCAGGAACTCATCCTGATCCACGGCTACCGAAGACGTTTCATTATAGTTTTTAATCCGAAAACAGCGCTGGCAAATGACAGGCTCTCGTGTAAGCAGTTTTTCCAGAATATATCCCGGCAGCTCCGGGCTGGTGGTCTGCATCGTTATACCGCAGCCACTACATTTGACGGCAGTTCCGCCGTCAGGTCTTTCAGTCATTCTTCTTTTCCTCCTCAAGCCATAAGCCTTTCTTACGTAACCTTGTGAGCGCGATTCGCTCCAGCCGCCGATTAAAGCGGGTCATGATTCCTTCATCATGGATGGATATTGGCAGCACCAGCACCGTGTGCAATCCCAGTCGGTTGCCACCCAATACATCTGTCAACATTTGGTCCCCGACCATAATAGTCTCTTCCGGAGTAAGTCCCATCATACGGATGGCTCTGCGAAAAGACGAGTTGGAAGGCTTCCGTGCAGCATGTATAAATTCAATGTCCAAAGGCGTAGCGAACACGGATACACGTCCCATATTATTGTTGGACACGATGACAAGCTTAAAACCCGCCTGTTTGACCTTCTCAAACCAGGCCACCAGCTCGGGAGTCGCATTCGGCGCTTTTGCACCAACCAGCGTATTATCCAAATCCGTAATAATGCCGCGATATCCTTGAGCATACAAGCCTTCAAGATCAATATCAAAGACGGTATTCACCCGTAATTTGGGCATCAGCATTTCAAACAACGTCGGTCACCTCAGTTTCATACGACAAACTATACCATATTAATATGGGTTAGTAAAAAGCTATCCGCAACAAACGGACAGCTTTTTACAAAGCATATGAAGAAGATTATAAATCGGCAGCATTCGAGCCGAATAAAAATGGTTTAGCCCTTTCGTTCAGTTTGTCGTCTGGACTAACCCTTCTTATGCAACAGGGCCGCTTGCTGGCGGACCTTGCGCCAATCCTCGGCAGTTACCGAGGAAGGACTGTAGCGCGCTTGTTCAAACAGCTCCAGCAGCAGATGCAGAATTGAAGCGCGTTCCGGTGATTCAACTGACCATCTGCCGACCGATTCCCTCAGCGTCTCGTGGCTAGTACGTGCAAACCCCTTACTCCGCATGTACCGTAGCCAGCGCTCGGTTTCGACGATCACCTTTTCCTCCGGGGTCAATGGCTTTCCTTTACGCAGACGAAGCAGATAAAAATGAATATCTGCCCGATTACGCCATACGATATAAGCGCCCCACAGTACGATAACAGCCACTGCCGCCGCTATGATTACCGGATGAATCTTCGTGCCTTCCTCTGAATTGACCTGCGCTGTCTGCGCAGACTGTTCCGGCTCAGGCTGATCTTTCACTTCTGGAGTATCAGGCGTTTTCGAATCCTCCTGCTCCGTAAGCAACGGCATATCAAAGCCCGGTGTGGCTTCTACAGGAACCCAGCCGTATTCACCCAGATACACTTCGGCCCAGGAATGAGCATCCGCGTTGGTAACGGAATAGGAAGACATATTTTCGTTACCATCGCTGGTCGTAGCATCATCCGAAAATGTTTGCTGACCAGGTGCATATCCTTTGACCCACCGTGCCGGAACACCAACGGAGCGGGCCATCATAACCAGCGAAGTGGAATAATAATCGCAATAGCCTTCCCTAATCTCGAACAGAAAAGCATCCACAAAATCCTTGCTTCTTTTGCGGGAAAGATCCGGGTTGTTCGTATATGCATAATTTCGCTGTAAATATTGCTGTAGCAGTCCGACCTTTTCATAAGGCGTCTTGGCTGATGATGTTACATTTTGAGCCAAATCACGCACTCGCTTCGGCAGCTCATTCGGGATTTGCAAATAGACTGCCTGCTTGTTCTTTCCATACAGCTCATTAAACGTTTTCTTGCGCAGCTCTTTCTCCGGGATTACAGGTACATGCGACAACAGAGTATATGTTTTCGGATAGGCAGTTCTTCTGGAGGATGGACTCCAAAGCAGTTCTGCCTGTTCCGGTTTCCAACGCAATCCATCTGCCCGCGAGTCTCTGTCCACCGATTGAACACGATGTACCGAATACGCGCCGAACAAAACCGGATAGCTCTGATCATTTTGCATTGTAATGGTCTGAACGACCTGCTCGGTCGAATGCCGTGTTTCTTGTGTATTTTCCAGCTCTGCCGTCATTGGCACATCGTTCAGCGTTTGGTCATCGTTGTCTGCATCACTCCAGCCCGTACCGGAATACGTTCGCTTCGTCTCGCCTCGCCAGTAGCTTCGCTGGTTGGTCGTGATCGTCATCACCGGAGAATAATCAAAATTAAATCCCCCGCCCAACAGATTGTCCTGCCTACTATAGCCCGATGCCGTACTCATCCGCTGATTCATAGCCCCGGCTCCATTGTTAATACCAACGGTAGATGAGCTATTTCGCTGGGTCCATGCTGTATAAGGATCAGTTAAGGTCGGCTCTATCTCCGGCATATTCACGCCAGCCATAATAATCAAAGCAAAAATGACCGCAATATTGGCTGCAATTTTGTACGGGTAACGGCGAATGTGCTTCCAGCCTTGAGGATAGTGCTGCCGAAAAAACTGTAAATGCTGAGTCACCAGCCAACCCATACCCGCAAAGACCATCCATGCGACTTCTTCCCACAGCACGGTTGGTGTGAACGAGTCAAGTACTGCCAGCGCGGCAATATTAATACCCACAAAAACCAGAATGCGCTGCTTCGTCGTAACGATGAGTGGTAACATCTCAATAACAAGCCAAGCGATCAGTGAAAACCAGATATACGGAGACATATTCGATATAAATTGATCCAGACGGTTTGCAAAACCCCCGAAAGGAATAATAATCGAGTAGGACACGAGCGTCCGGTACAAAATAAAAAATAACGTCGCCGCTTTGACGATAAATTCAATCCAAGGCCGAAGCGGCAGCAAAATTTTCACCAGGGCCAGCATCGTAACCGTCGCCAATACAAGTGTTCTTGTCTCTTCAAGCCACAGCACTGAAGCAAAGGACACCCATTGCATGGCAATAATAATAATCCATAAAAATGTAAAAGCCGCAGCCCAGAAGCCCTTCAGAGATTGTAGCCAGTTCTTCATAGCGTCCCTCCCCCCATTACAGCTGGAAGCTCTTCAAGACTCGGAACATGATAACCCTGAATGCCTCTTGTACGAAGCATGCCCATCCATTCTTCTGCCTGTCCCTCACTTGAGCCTTCTCCGATATAGATGTGGCTCGGGGTCATCCCCCGTGTATCAGCCCAACGGAGAAGCTCCAACGCCTGATGATCCTTTAACGGACTAATCAGCACAAAATAGCAGCCTTGTGGAAATTGCCGAACACCGCTTTCTACAGCGGCCATAAGACTGCCTTGGGAGGTAGTGTGTATATCTACCAAATGATGCATCATTCGTTGCCGTTCCATCATCTGCTCACTGGGCTGAAAAACAGTACCTGTTTCCCCTGCCGTACAAAGACCTACTCCCATCCGCTCCCGTCCTCCATACTCCAGCAATGAAGCAATTGAGGATATGGCCAGTTCAAACTGATCGGCATTTACATAATGCTTCGTGTGTATGTCCAGTACAAGCATCGTTTTCGGAACCGTCTCATGCTCAAATTCCTTGGATTTCCAGCTGCCTGTACGTGCGGTCGCATTCCAATGGATACGTGAAAAACGGTCCCCATATACATAATCCCGCACTCCGTTAATTTGTGTCGTTTCGCGGCGTGTTCGAGTCTGGACGGTCTGTGGCCCGGACATCCGCGAGCGACGGTCATTTAACTGCCAATAGGGAATGAATACTGTGCGGGGCAGTACCCGAAATTCACCAGGTGCGTTTAACATGCCTTTATGCTCCAACAAGCCGAAGATATCCTCGCTCACACACTCCGTTTGTGCGAAATAATAGCTTCCCCGCTCCAACGCAGGAGTCTGGAAGGCAAGCTGTCCGCTTCCTTTCATGCTGGGGACAACACTGTCCTCAAATGACCAGGATTCGCCTGTATGACGCTTGAGCACCTCGCGAACAATAATATATGGCAGTGGAAGAAAGCCTGGAAGGCTCAAGCTCAGCTTTACATGCACCTGATCTCCCGCATGCAGTAGATCCCCGAACTCTGAGCCTTGCGAAAGCTGCCTGGAACCCCGAACACGGCGTACCCCGCTCAACCCGACAATCCATAAATAAATGCCTAACAACGTAACCATCGACAATAGCATCACTGACGTCTTTCCACCCTGAAACAACAGATATAGCAGACATACCACCCATATGGCCATCAGAAGCCAGATGCGGCCTGACAGCCGAAGGAGCCTGCGCTTCCTTTTGACTTTCTTCATTCCCTACGGACGCTCCATTCGCACGGGTACGTTCACCTGCCGAAGGACAGCCTGAAGGACAGACTGGGCGTTGGAGCTGTCAATTCGCGCCTCGGGACGAAGCAGTAAACGATGCGCCAGCACATAAGGTGCCAATATTTTCACATCATCAGGGAGAACGTAATCCCGATTTTCCAGAAAAGCGTACGCCTTGGTGGCCATCACAAAAGCAAGCGCCGCCCGCGGACTGGCTCCCAGCAGTACTGATGGGTGCTCTCTGGTCGCACGTACGATATCAAGTAAATAGGACGTAACTGCCTCGTCCATGTACATTTTTCTGATTTCCTGCTGGATTGCGGCTATCTGTTCCATATGCGCTACCGGCTCCAGTCGATCTGCCGGCTGCCCCTCCTGATGACGAAGCAGCATGTGCCGCTCAGTCTCCATATCAGGATAGCCGACACTGATTTTGAGCATAAAACGATCAAGCTGCGCTTCCGGCAGCATATAAGTCCCTTCAAAATCAATCGGATTTTGCGTAGCACACAGCATAAAAGGATGAGGCAGCATATGCGTTTCTCCATCCACGGTTACACTGCGCTCCTCCATCACTTCCAGCAAAGCCGATTGGGTTTTCGTCGTGGCCCGGTTAATTTCGTCTGCCAATAAAATATGGGTCATTACAGGACCTGGACGAAAATAAAAGCGCTCATCCCGTGGATGAAATATGGAAACCCCTGTAATATCACTGGGGAGAATATCAGGATTACATTGAACACGGCGGTAATCACCGCGCATGGATTTGGCAAGAGCCTTGATCATTTGCGTTTTTCCCGTACCCGGAACGTCCTCGATCAGAATGTGCCCACCCGCCAGCATAGTCGTTAGCAGTAATTTTATTTCAAAGGATTTACCTAATATGCATGATTCCAAATTAGCTCGGATTGCAGATACAATCTGCACAGATTCTTGACGCACGGGCATAGCCTGTAAACCTCCTAGATAGCAACATGTTTCCTATTATTGTACATGAAGGAGGGCATAGAGTACACTTGAGTCCTTGTCCAGATGTTCGAGCCAGTGCTACAGTTTGGCAACATTTTGTATGCAGGCACATAAAAAGCCCTCCGGTCATTCAGATCGGAAGGGCTGATTTTTTATGCTTGTTCAAATGTATGTTTTAATCTGTAATGTGTTGCTTTTATGTGGTTATCCTTTGGGGCGCACGACCAAGGCCGCCAAAAAGGAAAAAATAATCGCCGAGGAAATCCCTGCACTTGTCAGACTAAAAATCCCTGTAATGACACCAAGCCATCCATCCTTTTCCAGTTCGGTCAATGCGCCGTGTACCAGTGAGTTTCCAAAACTTGTAATTGGAATGGTCGCACCCGCGCCTGCAAATTTGATTAGCGGATCATATATGCCGACAGCATCCGCAATCGCACCTGCCACCACCAACGTGCTCATCGTATGTGCCGGGGTCATTTTAATGACATCCATCATCAACTGACCCACGACGCAAATGGCACCGCCGACTAAAAAAGCCCATAGATATATCATATTGATCCTCCCGCTTCCAAAGCTACTGCATGCGCAATACAAGGAATACTTTCCCCTTGTTGTGTCGACAAAGGAGACAACAAGGCCCCGGTCGCCACGACCAGTACCTTCTGAAGTTCTCCCTTTTCGAGCCGTTTTAACAAATGCCCGTAGGTTACAACAGCCGAGCATCCGGCACCACTGCCGCCTGCAATGACTTGCTTTTGCTTGTTCAGGTCGTAAATAAGTAAACCGCAATCGTTAAATTCCGTCTGACTCACATCAATATTTTGCTTTTTTAGCAGCTCCTTGGTAATCGGCAAGCCTACTGAGGCCAAATCCCCCGTTACAATGAGGTCATAATAGCCAGGGTCCCGGCCTGTATCCCGAAAATGGGACAACAAGGTATCTGCCGCCGCCGGAGCCATCGCCCCGCCCATGTTAAACGGGTCTTTAATGCCCATATCCGTGACACGTCCAATGGTAGCGCAATCCACCACCGTACCTGTTTTGGCATGTCCCACCACTACGGTGCCTGAGCCGGTGACAGTATACTGGGCCGTTGGCGGCTTCTGTGCTCCGTATTCCGTAGGATATCGGAACTGCTTTTCCACAGTACAGTTATGGCTGGTCGTACCCGCCATCACATAGTCGCCCGCCTCTGAATCCACAATAAGCGCAGCTAATGCCAGACTTTCCATCGACGTAGAGCAGGCCCCGAAAATACCCAAATAAGGAATCGCGAGCTTACGTGCCGAAAAGGAGCTACTGATAATCTGGTTCATCAAATCGCCACTGATAAAAAACTGTACTTCCTCTTTGTTCAAATTGGCATTGATTAACGCCAGCTCAGTAGAGTGCTCGAACAATCTGCGTTCCGCTTTTTCCCATGTTTTTTCGTTAATTTCGAGATTGTCATAAATGTAGTCAAAATCCGTGGACAACGGCCCCTCTCCTTCATCCGGGCCAACAACAGTTGCACTTCCAACGATACGCGGTCTGGATTCAAACTTCCAGGTTTGTCCTCCCTGTCTTCTCATAAATGGTTGCCCCCTACTCCAAGAAAGGCGTAGATGACGCCCACAACGAATGCGGCAACAACCCCGAATACGATAACCGACCCTGCCAGCTTGAACATATTTGCGCCTACACCGAGCACCAGCCCCTCAGAACGATGCTCCAGTGCAGCCGAACACATCGAGTTGGCAAAGCCTGTAATCGGTACAGCGGTTCCTGCTCCCGCCCATTGGGCAAACTTGTCGTACACCCCAAAGCAGGTCAATATGACTGCCAGCAGGATCATCATGGATGAGGTCGGCGGTGCCGCCTCCTTGGCCGAAATGTGCATCCCTGCCATGAAGGCTTCCTGAATGGCCTGACCAATCACACAGATGCCGCCTCCAACCAGAAAAGCCCGCACACAGTTGGCAAAAACCTTTCTGGAAGGTTCGTGCTTTTTGGACATACTTTGATAGTCCTTCTCATTTATGGACAGCGGCGGCGTATTGGTACGAAAACCGCTTTGCCCTGATTTAGCTGGCATCATTCACCACCCCTTGTTCGTAAGTTCCGCACTTGGCGGTTCGGATTTATTGTGTCCTTATCATTATTAGCTTTATGGGGAATTGTTATGTCAGGAAAATGATATCGTGGACATTCCGTACAAATCCATTCATACTGAATGGATGACGACCACTGGTTAATTAATAAGGAGTGAGGTATAACATCATGGAATCAAAAACATTAGAACTGTTTAAAACCTTAACGGAGTTTCCATCCATTCCCGGGCATGAGCGAGAGCTGCGGGCATGGGTTAAAGAACGGATATCCGGCTATACGGACGAAATCGTGCAAGATCGTTTAGGTAGCCTTTTCGGCGTGCTGCGCGGTGAAGAGAACGGCCCGCGTGTTATGGTCGCGGGCCATCTGGATGAAGTCGGATTTATCGTCAATGGCATTACGGAAAATGGTATGATCCGCTTTCAGCCCGTTGGAGGCTGGTGGAGTCAGGCCATCATGTCACAACGTCTTCAGGTGCTGACTCCGAATGGGCCGATTATGGGTGTCGTTGGCTCAGTATCGCCCCATTTGCTGGATGAATCACAACGTAGCAAGCCCATGGACATTAAGCATATGTATTTGGATATCGGCGTGGACAGCCGTCAGGAGGCGCAAGAGCTGGGTATCGTGCCGGGAACAGCCATTGCACCGATTTGTGATTTTACTCCACTGGCGAATCCGAAAAAAATCATGGCTAAAGCGTGGGATAACCGCTATGGTGTAGGCTTGGCTATTGAACTGCTTGAAGCGTTACATAAGGAAAAGGACAAACTGCCTAATACGCTGTATGCGGGAGCTACCGTTCAGGAGGAAGTAGGATTGCGCGGCGCACGCACGGCAGCCAACCTGATTCAACCGGACGTTTTCTTTGCACTGGATTGCAGTGCGGCCAACGATATGGGTGGTGATCCGAACGCTTACGGGCATTTGGGTAAAGGCGCGCTGCTGCGGGTATTTGATCCGGGTATGATTACACATCGCGGGATTGTGGAATACGTGCAGGATATGGCAGAAACGCACAAGATCAAGTATCAATATTTCATCTCCACAGGTGGGACCGATGCAGGTCAGGTCCATTTAAGCGGAATTGGAGTGCCCTCCACCGTCATTGGCATTTGCGGACGATACATCCACACTTCCTCGTCTATTATTCACACCGACGATTACGATGCAGCCAAAGAACTGATCATCAAGCTGGTACAAAACCTGGATCGTACGACACTGAATACGATTATTGAGAGAGCTTAAGGTATTCTCAGAAAAGTACAATCTATTAAAAACAGTCAAAACACGTTATACATGTTTTGACTGTTTTTTTGATTTAATAGAGCTACAACATAGAGCGCTTCATATCAAATGCTTATAGCGAAGTAAAGCGATAATAACAAGTGCAGCGGTCAAGGCAATGCAGATATTCTCTACCTGCGTCCCTTTGCGTGTTCCAGTACTCATCAGCCTAAATCGCAGCTTCCATTTGAACGGTGGCAAAGGTTTAATCCCGTTATTCGTCAAGGAATCTGCCAACAAATGCAGCAGATACGCCAAACCACCAGCCAGCCATATGCTGTCACCGTGCAGACGAGTTGTACCGCACAGCAACGCAGCCCATGCAACTGTTCCGTACACCGTATGCGTCAATCCCCGGTGTGGGACAAGCGTACAGATAATCAGCAGGCAGCCGGCAATGTAATTCCATGGCGCATATGCTTCCCCATACCAGGCTAAGCCAACCCCAATCAAAAAGATAATAACCTTTCGCATCGATCGTGAAGGCATAAAGGAAGCGCTGATCATCAGTAAAGCCAGAACAAGATTCCACGGCGGCGGAGCCAGACCGGTGAAAAATACCCACCCCGCAGCCCCAATCATCAGGAGCTGCACGAGTCTGAGCATTTTGGTAGGCAACGCACGACTCACGAGCATGGAGTTAGGCTCGTCAATATCCGGCAGCAGTGAACCGACTACAGCGGCAGCCACCGCAGCCGGAGTCACTTCATATCCGTTCAAGGCTAATACCGACAGGGAGACCCCGGTTCCAATAATCAAATGGGCTCTTCCCATCATGGTGCATAACATCCTTTCGTTGCAGCATACAACAAAGTTCGACATCACTCTATTTGAATCAGCATGATTCGATTGTATACGACAAACAAAAGGAGAACAATAGTTCGCTTATTCTATTAAGGGATATCGTCCAAAAGTCCCAGTTAAAAATCCTGCCTTAGAGTATTTTTTGGAACAGTGAGATCACTTCGTCTTTGGTTGGCTGAAACGGATTACCGGGCGCACACGCATCCTTCATCGCATTGTCGGCTAACAGATTCAGGTCCGGGTCCGTTACTCCCAACTCAGACAAGCGTTTCGGGATTCCGACCTCCTGTGCCAACCCTCGGATGGCATCCACGACAAATTCAGCACACTCCTCATCCGTTCGCCCTCTGACCGAGAATCCAATCGCTTGAGCGATAGGTCTGAATTTACGAGGAACATGCTTCGCATTGGCCTCCTGTACATAGGGCAGTAGCATCGCATTACACACCCCATGGGGAAGATCGTACACACCTCCAAGCTGATGAGCCATCGCATGCACATATCCCAACCCCGCATTGTTGAAAGCCATCCCTCCCAGAAAAACAGCATACACAAGCTTTTCCCGAGCCTCAATATTTTGACCGTTCTCCACAGCATCAGGCAAATAACGGAATATCAGCTCGACAGCAGCCAAGGCAGTGGCATCGGTGACCGGATAAGCTCCCGGGGTAACCAGCGCCTCAATCGCATGAGTAAGCGCATCCATACCTGTCGCAGCAGTTAATTCGGCTGGCTTACCCATCATTAATTCGGGGTCATTTACAGAGATGGAAGCGAGACTGTTTTTATCAACCATGACCATTTTGACCTTACGCTTCTCATCCGTAATGACATAGTTAATGGTGACCTCGCTGGAGGTACCCGCCGTTGTATTCACTGCCACAATAGGAACGGACGGTCGTTTGGATTTGTGAACGCCTTCATATTCTGAAATATGTCCTCCATTGGTGACAATGATGCCAATGGCTTTGGCCGCATCCTGAGGCGACCCGCCACCTACCGAGACGAGAACATCACATCCGTTATCCTGAAACACCTTGACTCCTTCGTGAACATTGTCACAGGTAGGGTTAGGTTGCACACCCTCATACACGATATATGGAATTCCATGTTGCTCCAAAACAGCAATAACCCGGTCGGTAATCCCATTTCGACGCAGCCATTTATCCGTCACGATAAGCGCTTTCATAAATCCTTTCTCTTGCAACATCGGTCCCAAATCTCTAAGACATCCAATCCCCATCAAATTCACTGGCGGTACATAAAAGATGTTCCTCCCCATACGTAAACCCCTCCTCTGTGTTAATCGTTCTCCAGTCATCTCTGCTCTCTGTTATCATGCATCTTCCTGATACTACCATCAGATCGAGCGGACATCTGCGATAAAAAGCACAGTTCAGCAATTACCATAAAAACACGCAATAAGGCCTAGAAGCATGTTGACAAAATTTTGAAATATTTTCTTTTTGCCTCAAAATCCTATTGTACTATTTGAAATATTATGTAATATAGTGTTTATATTTACTATATGAATCTATTAAAAGAACAAGGAGGAAATAATTATGCAAAAGAGTTCAGCAATTCGCAAATTCAAAACGGTTGGTCTGGCATCATTGCTAAGTCTTGTTTTGTTCGCTCTCCCCGCTTCCGCTGCTTGGAATGATACATACACGGGGTATGCCACTTATACCGGATCTGGCTACTCAGGAGGAGCACTGCTGCTTGATCCAATCGCTTCCGATGCAAAAATTACGGCTCTTAACCTCACACAACTGAATTATAACGGAATCAAAGCCGCATTGGCAGGAGCATATCTGGAAGTCCAAGGCCCCAAAGGGAAAACAACCGTCTATGTAACCGATCTTTATCCTGAAGGTCCAAGTGGTGCGCTTGACCTGTCCCCGAATGCTTTTAACCAAATTGGCAACCCAATTGACGGAAAAATCAATATCTCATGGAAAGTCGTCAAAGCTCCAGTTACTGGAAACGTCTCCTACCGCATTAAAGAAGGCAGCAGCCGGTGGTGGGCAGCTATTCAGGTACGCAATCATAAATATCCTGTCTTGAAGCTGGAAGTCCAACAGAACGGACAGTGGCTCAATCTCGAAAAACAGGACTACAACCACTTTCTAGGTACTAACTTAGGGAACCAGCCTCTTAAAATCCGGATTACAGACATTCGCGGTGTGGTGCTGAACGATAACCTCTCGGCTCTAGCAGAAAATGGAACGGGCGATGCCTATATTGTCAAAGGTAACGTGCAATTCCCTGACTGATTGTAGTATCTTCTCACAGCTTGAGTCCTGTCAGGCACAAATGGGCGCTTCCTACCCATGTGCTGTCCAATTCGTGACAGGCTTTATGTAATCCCAGGCTGGGAACCGGCGCAAGCGATTTTGCGTGTCGGGTTCCTGGCCTTTTTACGAAAAAGTCATTATTTTTCATAAAAAAATTAGTTTGTTCACTGTCCTGTTCACAAGAAGGCACGTATAATGAATACATATTAGGGTGTATTTTGGCTATATACACATAGACAGGAGGCCTGCCCACATGAGCAATTTCAAAAAGCATCACAGGCTTCACAGCAAATTGATGATCAGTATCACGTTATGTATTACGCTGACGTTGCTGATATCTACCACGGTGTATTATTTTTATTATATTCGGGTGGAGAAGGAGCAAGCATTCGAAGCCAATCATAGCAGTCTGGCACTGAGAAGCAGAGAGGTCATTAACATGACATCTATCTCCCAATCGTTGGCCTTCCAAATGTACCGTAGCAGCACCCTGTCCAAGTTGTTGTATTATCCTAAACCCAATGTATATGATGTAACCGCTGCCATGTCTGAGTTGAGCAATTATCTCAATTCTATGCCGTACATTGAATCCATCTATGTGTATAATCCGCAAAGCGCCAACTTCTACATTGCTTCCTCACGGGGGCAAAACGGGTTATATAGCAAAAGTGAACTGGTTGACACGGATATTATACGCGTACTGGATCATTATGAGGATTATAAGCCATTTACACCTATTCCACGCACCTATCCTTTGCTATCTGCGTCAGACTCCGTGGCCGGAGCAGATCAAGCCAGCACAGACATCGCCGCCTATACGTATTTATGCTACGACGCAATCAACTCGAACGAAGCGATGAATTCGGCTGTGATCGTCAATGTATCTGCGACTTGGATGAACAAGGAAATGGCGACGAATCCGGCATCAGGCGGAACGGCTTATATTTTGGACGATCAAGGCAGACTTTTATCCGGCGCGACACTGGCAGACGAACCATTGAATGAAAAAGAACAGCTATGGCTGCACACCCGAGTCAAAAAACAGGAAACAGGATATTTTGTAGAAGATTTTCACAGTAAAAGATCACTCATTTCTTATACCTCCCAGGACGGATTGGGTTGGCAGTATATTAGTGTCACTCCGTATGAAAGCGTTATCAAAATGGCGAGTGTGATCCGTAATGCGATGCTGTTCATTGCCGCCGTCATTGCATTGGCAGGGTTCGTGGCCTCCTGGCTGCTGTCCAGAATGCTGTATACCCCCATTGGGCAGATCGTTGTCCATATGAATTCACTCGAATCAGAGAAACGAAACAGCATGTATACGATCCGGCAAAACATTTTACAGAATATTATTCGG
This sequence comes from Paenibacillus sp. NRS-1781, assembly GCF_050467745.1. NCBI lineage: Bacteria > Bacillati > Bacillota > Bacilli > Caryophanales > Paenibacillaceae > Paenibacillus > Paenibacillus sp. NRS-1781. Next base: position 24,773 of record NZ_JBITPI010000027.1, on the reverse strand, counting down.
GGGGTTCAATTGCTTCCTGCCAGAGAGAAACCGGAGCGGTTGCTTGAACTTGGTATTAAATTCCATTTCGATAAAGACTATCGGCTGGTGCTGCTGCGTATAGATGAATATGCCCGGTGGCAAAGCGAACGCGGTCCTGACCTGCTGCCCTATAAGTTTGCCATGATGAATATTGCTTCTGAAATATGCGGGCAGACGTACCAGGTGGAAGCCGTGGATATCGACGAAGACAGCGTCCTCTTGCTGCTCAACATTCTTGATCCTGCGGAGCATACGGATACCGTGCTGCTGGAAACCTTATTGCGCCAAATACGTGAAGCTTGCTTTGAATACTTGAAGTTAAGTGTATCTCTGACCTATAGTGCCGTCGCAAGCCAGCCGGAACGGCTGCATTTGTTGTACCGTCAGGTACAGGAAGCGTCCATGCACCGATTTTTTCAAGGGCACGGCTGTATTATTGATGCGCAGAACACAATGGACTCAAATATTCAAAATGCCTACGTATATCCGTCGGATAAGGAGAAAAAATTGCTTGACACGCTGTTATCTGGTCATACGGAGGAAGCTCATGGCATGTTCAAGGACTTGCTGATGCATATGGAAAAATATTCGTTTTCCGTCGTGCAGGTGGCCATATCCCGGCTGATGATGAGTGTGAATCATGCCATTCAGCATATGAGTGAGCGTAATGGATTTGCTGCCGAATCTATACCTGAATTGCCATCCGCAGATCAGTTGGAGACAGTCAAGGAGCTTATCGAGCAATATCAATTGGTCTTTGATCATGTCCGCTCCAACCTATTGGAAAAACGAAACACGAAACAAGAGCGGCTAGTACGGCAAATGAATGAGCGAATAGAGCAAGCCTATGCTGATCCGAATTTTTGCCTCAACCAGATCGCTGGAGAGCTGGATATGTCACCGATCTATGTCAGCAGACTATACAAGCAACAAACCATGTCTACCATCGTAGATGTGATTCAACAGCTACGCATTCGCAAAGCCTGCGAGCTGCTGGAGCAAACCGACTGGTCGGTAGCTGACGTGGCAGAACAAACCGGATTTGCGAGCAGCTCTTATTTTCACCGCATGTTCAAGCGTAGTCTGGGTGTGACGCCCACAGATTTTCGTCGTTCTAAAGCTAATGCGCAGTAAGGTAGACTGACATTAAAAAAGCAAGCCTCCAACTTCCTGGAGACTTGCTTTTTCTTTTTATCCCAATTGTCTAAAATCTCTTTGCCTGCCCAATTACTTAATACCCTTGTCCTTCACGTAGGCTTCCCATTGCTTGGTATATTCCGTCTGGATTTTCTCCAGGCCAGCCTGGTTTGCCTTTTGCAAGAAGGTCTGTAGTCCTTGATCCATATTATCAATCAGTCCAGCTTGGAGCGGATACAGATATTGCTTCTCAACCTGCTCCAAAGCCGCTTTTTCGGCTTGATAGATCGTATAATCCTCTGCAAAGCCGGTAAACACGTCAGGCTTCTGGATTTTATCGAGCTCAGCAAAAATCTTCTTCACCCGGTCAAAGCCTGAATCAAACAGCATGTATTCCGGGTTACGCCAAGCCCAGCTATTCATACCTTCCCGTGAAAAGCCGTTCGTGCTGCTGGTACCTATCATTTGATAGTAACCGTCTTTGACTTCATAGTTTTTGCCTTCAATTCCGTATTGCGTGAGCAGGTTATAACGTTTGTCTGTGACAAGCTTTTCATAAAAGGCTAATGCGCGTGCAGGGTTAGGACTGCTTTTCGGAATCGCAAAGCCGTTATGAATCGGATGAACTGGAGTTGCAAACCCCGTTGTCAGCGGGAATGGATAGTAATCCAGCTTCCAGTCCGGGTGAGAAGCTTTGAGCTTAATGACCATGTCATTAAATCGGGTTGGATTGTCACCGAAAATACTCGCTGCTTTACCGGAAGTCACCTGATCCTGAAGCGTATCCTTTACATTCAGTACGTTTTTAGGAATAAATCCTTTGTCGGCCCAGCGTTTGTATATGCTCAGTTCTTCTTTTTGCTCATCTGAACCCCAATATTTATAAACCTCTGTTGGTTTATCATATTTAATACCGATGCCATAAGGCAAAGCCCCTATACTCTTGGTTACCAATTCGGAATAGCGGTCATGCAGGTTCCCTTTAATATCGCTGTTCAGAGAGACCGGTTTCATATTAGGCTCATGCTGACGGATACCATCCATATAAGCCTCATAGCTCTTTATATCCGTAGGTTTGGGCAGGTTGTACTTCTCGCGCAAATCCTCACGCCATACAAATCCATTGGTTACATACTCCTTGTATGTGCCAGGCACGGTGTAGATTTTGCCTCCAATTTTAACGCCATCCCACATCTCCTGAGGCACAAATTTTTGCAAGGCAGGTGCGGCCTTCGGCAGCAGATCATCAAGCGGCAGGAATGCACCTTTCTTGGCATACGCCTGATACTGCGTCCAATCTGCAGTGAAGATCAGGTCAATCGGCTGGCCTGAAGAGAGCAGCAGCTTATACTTCTGATCCCAGTCCGTCCACGTCGTATAGTTGAATTTGACGGTGGCATTCAAATCCTTCTCCGCCAATTTATTAATTTCTGCTTCAACGGCAGGCAGATCCTTAGGAGCATCACCCAGCATATAAAATTGCAGCTGTACCTTCTGGGATTTGTCATCCGTTCCATCTGATTTTTGTGCGCTGTTTCCGCCACCGCCTCCACACCCGGCTAATAGCGCCATGATGACCATAACTGCAATCAGGATGGACATGCGTTGCTTTCTTTTCTTTGTAAATGTCATGTGAATCCTCCTTTTGAAGTGGTTGCTGGTTTAAAGCCATCTATCTTTTAAAAGCCTGGAGAGTGGACGAAAATCATTCGCCTGTACTCAGCCGCGCCTTTAAAATTTGTAGGAAACGAACGTTACTAGCCCCTTAAATAAAACGCTTACAAAATATGCTTTCAGAATGGCATAACGTCAGCACGTCATGCCATCTTAGCTGATGAATGCCTACTTTAGCCTTTAACAGCACCAATGGTCAAGCCCTTGACGAAATAACGCTGAATGAACGGGTACAGCAGTAAAATCGGCCCGGTGACCACGATTGCCATTGCCATTTTGGTCGATTCGGTCGGCATATCGTTGGAGAGTGAAACGCCGGTACCTGCCCCCATTTGCGCGATAAATTGCATCGAGTTGATTACATTATACAGATAATATTGCAGCTGGTATTTATGTGGATCATTAATAAAGAGTGAAGACGAGAACCAGTCATTCCAGTATGCCAAGGCCAGAAACAAGCCCACGGTGGCAATGCCCGGCGTAGACAAAGGCAGCACAATCCGATAGTAGATTTTAAAATCACCCGCACCGTCCATTTTGGCAGACTCAAACAGCTCTTCCGGCATGGACGAACGAATGAAGTTTTTCATCAAAATGATCAGGAACGGAGTCATCAGCCCCGGGAAAATAAGCACCGTATACGTGTCGAGCAGTCCTAAATACTTCGTCAGCATAATATACCAGGGTACCAATCCGCCCCCGAACAACGTTGTAAAGTAAATATAGAACGAGAATGCGTTCCGGTATTTAAAATCTTTACGCGCCAGCACATATCCCGCCATCGTCATCAGGAACAGGCCCAGTGCCGTACCTACTACGGTTGTAAAAATGGTCACCCCATACGCCCTTAGTACCTCTTCAGGAAAGGTGAACACCGTCCGGTATCCTTCCAGCGAAAATTCCTGTGGAATAAAATGATATCCATCTCTGATAATCGACTCGTTACTGGTCAATGATGCCGAAATAATAAGTAGAAATGGTAGCAAACAAGCAATAGAAGCAATAATGATTATCACATAAGAAAGAGATTGAAAAATTCGGGTGTATACATCCTCTTTGATCGCCATCCGTTTAGGTCCTCCTTTCTAGAACAGAGCATATTCATCGTTCAGCTTGCGGATAATATAGTTCACAGTCATGATCAGTATAAAGCCGAACAAGGACTGGTACACGCCTGCCGCCGAAGCCATACCAACATCAAAGGTTACTTTCAGTGAACGGTACACATACGTGTCCAAAATATCCGTCGTATTGTACAGCACCCCATTGTTGCCAATTAATTGATAGAAGAGATCGAACTGTCCCTTCATAATACTGCCGAGCGCGAACAGCAGCAGCACAACGAACGTCGATTTGAGCATAGGCACGGTAATGTACCAGATCCGTTGAAAAATGTTGGCTCCGTCCATTTTGGCCGCCTCATAATACTCGTCGCTAATGCCTGTAATAGCCGCCAAATAAATCACCATACTGTAGCCGAGATTTTTCCACAGGTAGAACAGGATAATCAGGAAAATCCATACCCACGGCTTGTTGTATACATCCACACGTTCACCGCCGATTTGCAGCAGCAGCGTATTCAGAAAGCCGTTATCATAATTAAATATGTTATACACGATAACACTTAGAATAACGAAAGAAACAAAATAAGGCAGGAACATCACAGATTGAGCGATCTTTTTAAAGTAACGCCCCCGCAGCTCGTTCAGCAAAATCGCGAGAACAATCGCTAACACATTGCCAAATAAAATAAATGCTGCGTTGTATCCGACCGTATTCAATGTCAGTTTGGTCAGCGTGCCAGATTGCCATAGAAATTGAAAATTCTGAAGTCCGACAAACTTGGCATCGAACAAGCTGGTATTGAAGTCAAACTGGGTAAATGCATAATAGATCCCCACCATAGGAATGTAAGAGTTAATGAAGAAAAAGATCAAGGTTGGCAGCAACATTAAAAATAATATCCGATTACGGAGCAGTTCATGGAAAAATCCATTTTTCCTGCCGCTCGCCAGCCTCCTCCCGTTCAGGCGGGAATCTGTCGTGAGCATAGCAGAACTCTTAGGCACAGGCTGATTCAATGTGAGTCACTCCCCATCTGTATACGTTACCAACAGCATGTTTTGCAGTACCGCCGTCGTATGACCTTATATTATGTAAGCGCATTCAAAATGAAAAGTGAAGCCTTGCGTACTTCATGAACAAAGGAGTGTCCTCAAGAGTGAACAATTCGGATATTTGTGAAGTATTGTGAGATCTAAGGCGCCTGGTAGACGCCCAAACCCCACTTATAAAGCATAATTAACCGTTTGAGGTTGCCCTTCACTATCATGTAGCTCGAAGCACAGTTCACCGTCATTTTTCTTCTGACTGATAAACTTGATGCCATCTTCCCTGAACCGTTTGACATTTTGAAGCAGGATCAAGCTTGCTGTACTACTCTCTTTCTACGATTCACCAAATAAATGCTAAGCCCGATTAATACCAGACCGATCAGCAAGAAGGCCGTAATCGCTTCGTGCAGCACCAAAGAGCTGACAAACACCGAAATAACAGGCACCAAAAACGTATAAGACGCGACTTTGCTCGCATCCCCCGAGTTCACCAGTGTGAAATACAGCAGCCAAGACAGCGAAATGCCCAACACGATACCGAACACCAGCCCGGACACATAAGGAACATTCCATACGATGTCTGACCAGCTTTCCGTCACCGTTCCGGCTCCTGTCAACACGATGCCTCCCAGCGTACATTGAAATGCGACCAGCCACAGCGAATCCACGCGCTGGTTTACCTTTTTCACATAGACGGTACCCAATGCCCAGCTCACGGCTGTAATAATAGCGATAACTACACCTGCCACAGCCACATGTCCCGAAAACCCTCCAACACTTACAGCCGCGACACCCAGAAATCCGATGACCAATCCAGTCACCTTAAGCCCGGACATCGCTTCACCCAGCCACATCCATGCAAAAATGCCGACCAATACAGGCTGGAGATACACCAGCACAGAAAACAGGCCGGACGGTACGTACATCAGCCCTACCGTTTGCAGACCATAAAACAGTACCACGTTAAAAATACTCGAAATAGCATAGACCCGCCAGTTCTCTTTCCAACGGATACGTTTCCATCTCGGCAGTAAAATCGCTCCTAACAGCAGACCTCCCAGCAACGTGCGCAACCCTGCAAACAAAAGTGGAGGTGTAAACTGCAACGCTACTTTATAGATGGGCCAAGATATGCCCCACAATACAACCAACAGCGCGATCATCATGATCCGCTTGGCTGTCGTTAACTCTCCCATGCTGCTTTCGCTCCTCTATGAAAAAATGACTAGACCTTATATTTTACTCCTATAGGACAACTTTATCAAACAAAAAATATGCATTGGAAAGCACAACTCCAGACAGAGGAATCCTGTCATTTGCCTGTGTTACAATATACCAAACCCAAAAGTAAAATAGAGATTAAAGGATAGGAGGATGTCTGCACTTGATTTATAGCATCAAATTTTTATACAGCTTCGTGCTGCCTCCCGGTTTGTTTCTCCTCGTGATGACAGGGCTTGTGATCTGGCTGTGGAAGCGTGCACGTAAGCCTGCTGTCATTCTACTCGTTGTCACACTGCTGCTGTATGGTTCCTCTACCCATTGGGCCGGAGATTTGCTAATCAGCAGTCTGGAAAAACAGTATCCACAGCCTTGTACCGTTCAAGGCGATGTCATCGTTGTGCTTGGCGGCGGAGCTACAGAGGGAACACCCGACATCAACGGACAAGGTAATCTGCTGGGTTCAGCGGCCAATCGGCTGCTCACTGCGGCACGGTTGCACGAAGCAACGGGCTTACCTATTCTGTTTTCTGGTGGACAGGTATTTGGCGACAGTGGCAACGAAGCGAATATTGCCCAAAGACAGCTTCTGGGGCTTGGTATTCCGGCAAAGGATATTCTGATCGAAAACCGTTCCCTGAACACGCAGCAAAATGCCGTGTATACGTCCCAAATTTTAAAGCAGCATCAGTTCACCAAACCCATTTTGGTGACCTCTGCCTTCCATATGCCACGTGCGGCGCTGGAATTTCAGCGTGCAGGCATGCAGGCTGTACCTTATCCGACGGACTATCTGGCAAGTGAAAACCTTTCACTATATGCCGCCAAGCTCTCCCCGTCTGCCGGAGCCATGGCTACTACTGGAACAGCTCTCAAGGAGTATCTGGGGATCCTTGCTTTGAAGCTTAAATAACCCGTGGTATGTATTTAGCGTATGTGTACACACCACAAACAAGCGCCCTCGCGCCCGTAGGTATAAACCTGTAAGCCGCCAAGGCGCTTGATTTTACCATGAATCCAAAGAAAATAAAATTGTAGACTGAGAAAATAAAGTATTAGACTGTCGTGGCCTCATTAAGCTCCCTCAATATGATTTAGTTTTCTCACTCAGGCTCATGAATTCGCAGGATTTCACCCTTAGCTAAGTGTGAGGTAAGTTTAATTAGGAGAAAAGAATGGGCTGAAGCCGTTCTCAACAAGCACTATGTAGGAAATGCTTATAGTATCGAACCATTGTTAACTCAAATTGAAGTAAGCCAATACCGAGATATAAAACTACAGTGGCTACGCAATAAGGACAATGAACCCCAGATTACCCCAATTTATTTAAAAGAAGATGTGGTTAAGAGTTTTGTTACAAAGACATCACATGAGCTTAACGACTTATATAAAGAATGGGGAATCGAGTCTCTCTAAGCAAGATATATTTGAGCTAACGGGACACGGTAGTTGAATATCACGCATTGTTGAGCAGGCGTTACAATCTGCTCTTTTTATTAAACTAACGGGCAGTTTAGTGATGGTGGCTACCGCCAAAAGTCTTGGAATCCCTTTAAAGAAGAGAAATACACTTAACATCAAATTTTGGTTATATCGATTTAGAAGAGCTCTACTAGTAAGTCATAAGTCCATCTCCATTTTTCTTCATAATCGGTTCTAAGCGCCGATTTTAATTCCGTGGAACAATTCAAAAAACGGCCGCTGTTCGCATCGTTTGCGACAGGGCCGTTTTTTATTTTTTGTACGCTAGCTTCAAATTGCTCGGCTTTTCATTTTTTGAGAGGCTGTGAAGTAGTATGACCCCTGCAAAGAACAGATTGGGTAGCAATTCGAAGCTACTTGAAGAAAACAAAACCACTCAAAACTATTAACATCTGGAAACTGATGCGAACAGCGGAACTTTTTTATGATTGTTCCACAAAAGAAATGGGACTTTGGGCGAAACAGCAACTGCGGGCCTTCATTAAGGAGAATAATTTGGTTACGGCGCAAGATGCGCAAAATGCGCTGAAGAACCTGTTTGCCGAGACGATCCAGGAGATGCTAGAGGCGGAAATGGAAACGCATCTGGGCTATGAGAAGCACGATGTGAAGGCCAAGGAGACACCAAACAGCCGGAATGGCAAAAGCAGAAAACTGTGGTCAGCGAGTACGGCGAACAAGAGATCTCCGTGCCACGCGACCGCCTCGTCGAGTTTGAGCCACTCGTGGTGAAGAAGCTCATTGTTCAGCGAAGCGACTCAGAAGCCCATTCGGTATCAGGTGAGGATCGGTTCACAGCAACCATCGACTCTCTGAGCCCTCATGATCTGATACGTACTTGCTCTTCTTCCACATCGTTCATCCGCATTCCCTGACAACGATCACTTAATAACGGCTTGCATGCACTATTTTTGCCAAACACTCATAGGGTCCCATGGCTTGATCTGATTGCCATATTTTCCGGTCAAAAAAACTTTCATGTCTTCCAGCTTAGCAGGCACCTCGTTCCAAATTGGAAGGGGTGGTAACCCTCGTTTGCTTTTCAATAGGATATCCACTGTAACATACAAGCGTTCTGGCTGAATCCAATGAAAGAAGCGGGAAATATCAATTTTCTTGGTCAGGGACAAGGAATCAATTTCGTCATTGTAATGCTTGTTGAACTCGCTGATCAGGTTCAGGAGGTAGTCTCTCTGCTCCTTCACGAAGTCCAGGCCGCAGATGGCGCCATGTCCTGGAACAACGATTTCGGGTTTAATTTCATCAATAATGCGATCAAGCACTGTAACCCAATTGAGGGTTCCCTCTTCGCTGTATGCCGTACAACCGTTAAACACGACATCGCCGGCGAACAGCACTTTTTCTTTTGGCATCCACAGCAGCAAGTCACTGTCAGAGTGGGCCGGAGCTACGTTGTAAATCATAACTTCCGTATCGCCAAGACGGATGTTGATATCGTCCTTTATCTCAATATTCGGGAGCACCCATTCTACGCCTTCCAGGTCGAATCCTTCAAATTCCGCTGCAAAAAATCGCTCGCCCGAAGTCGATTCCAGAGAATCCTTTCCTCTTCTGATGACGCTGTCCATCCAAGCGATATTTTCGGTAAGGCGCTCTCTGGACGCTTCCTTGTGCATAATAATAGAAGCATCTTCAAACATTTTGTTTCCCCAGGTATGGTCGCTGTTATAGTGCGAGTTCACCACATATGCGGGAGAGCCGCCGTTGCTTACTTCCATAAAAGCCTCCCGCATTTCCCGCGCATGGAACAAATCGAAGAACGTGTCATACACCAGCCCTTCACCCTTGTTGATGAACCCGGCATTGGCCCAACTGATGCCGCGATACGGCGAAATACCGGCAAAGACGCCATCTGCAACTTCAAAAAATTTAACACGAGGTTTTTGGATAATACGTCCATACTTCATGAAAATTCTCCTTTGCGTATATGTTTTTGGGGTAAGGCATACTGACTATGTCTTTATTATAGAGAATGGAAAACAGAAATGCAAGCATGTACTTGCATGCATTTTCTCTGTGCTATATGATAGTAACAGAACAACATCACACTACATGGATGGAGGCGCTGCAACATGAAGCTAGTAACCTTTCAAACCAAGACATCCCAGGAACCTTTGTTTGGGCTTGTAATTAACGAGAAATTTGTCGTGTCTTTTGCCGCAATCATGAAAAAGCAGGGAACATTCGTTGACAGTCTTGAATGTATGGACAGCTATCTTCATTATTTGCCGGCAAGTTATGATGCCGCTAAGGAATTGGTGCAATATGCTGTCGAACAGTCGCATCAATTCAATGAACATGAAATCTGCCCGATTGCAGCGGTAAAACTGCTGCCGCCGGTTCCGAATCCGGCTGCGCTTATCGATTTTGGGCTGACGCCAAGACATCTGAGGAATGCTGGCGCAAATCTGCTGCAAAGAGAATATACAGGGCCGGAAAGAGAAGAGCTTAAACGAAAAATTACCGAAAAATTCCAGAAAGATTCGAATAAAGTAACTTTCAGTTATTACAAGTGTAACCATAATGCATTAATTGGCGATGGGGATACGATTCATTGGCCTTCGTACACTTCCTACCTGGATATCGAGCCGGAGCTGGCCTTTGTTACAGGGAAGGGGAACTGCATTGCAGGTTATGTTATTTTTAACGACAGTACTGTCCGCGATGTGCAGTGGCCGGATTTCCAGGCGCTGACCGGACCGACGCGCTGCAAAGATTTTGATCGCAGCAAAGGAATAGGACCATTTCTGGTTACGCCGGATGAAATCGACAACCCGCTGGTACTGGATGTGGATGTACGCATCGGGGAGAGACTGCACTGGAAGGGAAGCACATCCGAGTATTCTGCACACCCTGAAAAAGTGATGGAGGAGGTTCTCAAAGTTTTCACGCCGCTCCCGGGCACGATTATAGGAATGGGGACGATACCGGATTGCTGCGCAATCGAGACCGAACAATGGCTGTTGCCCTCTGACCGAATCCAGATTACATTTGATAAATTAGGCACGCTCACGCAATTGGTGCCTGATCATGTCAAGATTACGGAACCAAGCCGCTGGGAAAAAAGAAGCGATTTTCCTTAAATAAACGTTTATGAAAATGATGAACCCCGACCCTGCTGCACATGCAAAACTTGTAGTAGAATAGGTTTAACATATACAAAAGGAGAAATACAATGCAAACTTCAGACAGAATCATTGAAGCCGCGACACGGCTCATCAAAAAGAAGGGCTATCGGGGAGTAAGCACCAAAGCCATTGCAACGGAAGCTAAAGTCAATGAATCTACGATTTTCCGGCAATTTGGAAGCAAGAAAGGCATATTGGAAGCCATCATTGAAAGACATTCGGATATCCCGCAATTTGAGAAGCTGTTAAAAGAGGACGCGACCGATAATCCGGAAGTCGATCTGCTGAATGTAAGTCAGCAGTACCGTTTGTTTTTCCATAAAAATGCGGACATCATTTTGATTGGCATCCGCGACAAAGGAATGCTACCCGAATTGGACAGAGTGCTGGCCGATCCGCCGGTGAAGCTGCACTCCTTGCTGGTTGAATATTTTGAACGCCTGCAGATGAAAAAAGTTATAGCCAGACAGGATGAGCGTCTTGCCGCCATGTCTTTTCTCTCGATGTGCTACGGATTTCAGATGAGCGAGCTGATTCACCGGCAATATCAGTCCCAACTCGTCACCGAGGAAGAGTTCTACAAGCACAGTGTCTCATTGTTTGTTAAAGGAATTTTGTCTCAGTCATAAGCTTTGTTGATTTATTTAATGATAAGTTTAAACTTATTAAGTTGGAGGATATTTATGAGTAATAATAAAGAAAACGTAATACTCTATATAAGATTTAAAATTAAAAGTGAAAAAAAGGAAGAATTCAAAGAACTATTATCTGCTAATATGAGAGTGATGGAACATGAACCAGCTTTTGTAAGTGCCGTTCTTTCAGATGATATTGATAATTCAAATGAGGTTACTCTTTTTGAAATCTGGAAAGGAACAAAGGAAAGTTGGCTAAAAGAAGAACTTCCTAAACCTTATAGAAAAACATATGAGAATAAACTTGTGGATTTAATCGATGAAAGAATAATTAGTTATCTTACACCAACGAATGAGTGGAGAACTAATTTAACAAACAAATAGATAGATTAATTAATAATTTAAAGAGTGACTTGTCTAAAAAACAGGTTGCTCTTTCTCGTTTTAAAGAAAGGACTGAAACAGAGTCTGTAAACTATATTTTGTAGTCTCCCATACCCACTCTTTCTATTGCAGCCATTATTGTGATACGTTAATTAGTTCTTACCATGCTATAATTCTGTGGATGTTATTGAACTAACGGGACACGCTAGTTTAATAAAACAGCGGTAGTCTAAGACTATATTTTCTGGTCTAAGGCTGCCGCTGTCTTTTTTGTTGGAGCCAGTCTAATACTTTATTTTCTCCTGACACCATGAGTCTTTCTTTCATGAGTACTGTGAGAGTTCAAAATCTGTATTTTATCCTACTTTCATGTCTCCGAATCCACTACATATCCTCATGCAGGAAAATTTCCGATATTTGTTCCTCCGATATCACCTTGAAGCCTTCCTTTTTCAGCAAAGCCGAGGTCACGCCATTCCCCGCTATTTTCCGGTTTTCAAATGACCCGTTATAAATGGCGGCTGATCCGCAGGATGGACTGTTTTCTTTTAAAACAATAAGTGTAGCGTTAATCTCCTTAGCTATGTTCAAAGCTTCGTATGCACCTTTAATGTACATCTCACTGACATCGTTGCCCGAGGACTCAACCACCTTGGCTTTACCGTTCAGTACATTCTCCCCCGTCCCGTCCACAATTTCAGCAGGCGGTCTCGGCGTCATAAAGCCCCCCAACAGTTCAGGACAGATGGTCATAGCCTTCTTTTCCTCTACCAACTTCTGAATATGTACGTCCAAGCTATCCGTCCCGTTATACCGCACCTTCATCCCTGCCAAACAAGAACTTACCAAAATCATCTGCTTCCACCTCATGTCCGTTGCTTTTCACAACTTAAGTCATTTAAGTATAATCAAATTTTCTCATAGAGTCATCGTACGAAAAATAAAACTTCCTTCTTCCATATCAATCAGGGTGCTTCTTCTACCGTATGACATTAAAAATGAAAAAAGCGAAGCTGCTGCCCTCTGTGTGTTCACTACAGGTTCTGCATAAACACTTTGTACGGATAAAATGGCAGCCAGCAAAAAAAACAATAAGCCCTCTTATCATTGCACACCTCCATATTCTGTTATTTGTCTATAGAATACAATTTGAAATGTGGAGGTGTGTGAAAATCTTACTTTCTATCCCCATAAATTGTTGCGGAGCAGTTTTCGGAGTACAGGCACGGATGGGCACCTGCCCACATACAATAAACAGATCACAAGCCCGGTAAGGTACCATAAACCGGTAAGTTCGCAACTACCTCAGGAGGTGTCATCCGTGCCCGGACTATTTAGCGCTATCGCTCTGTTCATCAAGGAATTGACGCTACTCGTCTCTTATGTGAAAAACAACGCTTTTCCACAGCCATTGACTGAGAAAGAGGAAGCCCGACACCTAAAGTTGTTTGCCGAAGGCAATGCGCAATCCCGCAACACACTAATTGAGCATAACCTGCGGCTGGTGGCTCATATTGTGAACAGGTTGTGTTCCAGAAACAAAGTAATTATCTTTTGAAAATCCATCCACCATTCTGTTTAGGAACCCATAGAAGGATAAGCTAAATTGTTTCTTTTCATGGTCATATCGGATTATAATTTCATCAATCAGATTTTCCACAATCCTTCTTTTTATCTCTGGTGCTAATTCATTGTTTAATACTTCCTGATATTTAGATACCATCAGTTTAATGACATCCTCAGACATCGACTGCCGATTCAATAAAGATATTTTTTCCTCAAGTCGTCCAAGCTCACCTTCGATTCTTTTTACCTCTTTATTTAAAGCGGTCATATCAGTTTCCAATTCATCCTCCTCAATAACCCCTTTCCTAAACATAAACTTTATTTTCTCTCTTTCCTTTTCCTTCTCTCCTATCTGTTTTTCGAAGATATTTTTCAAATTCATGAGTTCATCTGTAGCATGGCTATCCTTTTTGGAAAGATCATTTTTTAGGTGTTCAGGATTGTTCAGAACCTTCACAATTATTCCCCATATATACTCATCAAGAATTTCAGTTCGGATCACTGGAATATCGCACTTTTCTACCCCTTCACCATACCTCTTGGGGTATTTGTTAGCACATCTGTAAATGGGATAACTCTTCTTCTCACCGTTTTTAGCTTTACCCGGATAGCTTGTTGCTTCCCACACACGTCCACAGTGACTACACTTGATTAACGATCTTAACAAATAATGGTGCTTAACATTCCGACCTGTACGTGTAAAATTAGTTCGCTTCTTTTTCTGGGCAAGTTCAAAAGTTCCCAAATCAATTAATGGAGGCACATCTACACTTATCCATTCTTCCTTATTCCTTATAGTGTAAGTCTTTTTAGCTTTACCTGATGCTGTTTTTTCACCTTTAATCTTCTTCGTTGATCTGCGGTTATAGTAATATTTACCGATATAAATTTCTGAAGTCAGGACGCGACCAATAGAACTGGCACTCCACTGCTTACTTTCTGCTCGTTTAGGAACAGCGCCCATCAAATATAAGTTCTCACCAATCTGCTTCATCGTTTTGGAATCATGAACATACCAATGATAGACAAGTTGAACGAATTTAGCTTCCTCTTCATTGATTATAAGCTGACCCTCAACAAGATCATATCCATAAGGTGCTACACGCATTGGCATAATTTTTTTGTCTTTTTCAACTGCTCTGAGCCTACCACGCACAGTACGCTTTTTAATTAGGGATAACTCATACTGAGCAATAGACGACATCATGTTAAAAAACAACTGGCCTTCAGGTGTGTTTTTATATTCTGTATCTACGAAAATAAGCTCTACATCATGTTTTTCAAGCTCGCGGCAAATAATGAGTTTGTCGGTCAGATCTCTTGTCAGCCTGTCGGGATGCGTCACAATTAGCGATTTGATTTTACCTAGCTTAATGTCTTGCATCAAACGGTTAAGAGCAGGACGATCAATGTCCTCCCCTGTAAACCCTTCTTCTTGATAGACCTGTAGAGTATTTTCCTGAATTCCTAATTTACGTGCCTTATTAAAACAGATCTCCACTTGACCTTCCAAACTTGTACCCTCGGAAGCTTGCATTCCTGTAGATACTCTTGGATAAATAGCCGTTATGTAAGCATTCAATTGTCTACACCTCACTTTGTTTTGTGTTCATTATAAATCCTATGCTCATTACTGTATATAAATAAAGAAAAAACGATGCTGTTACACATCGTCTTCTCTTTTTGTTGATTGATTACTTATTTGTTCAAGTATAATTTCTAGGATATTCTGCAATGGTTTATCATTATTTATGTATTGGTCTGATACTGGATTAAAAACAGGGACAAAGGTGAATTCATTCTTCTTCATTGTTATACACCACCCGTCTTTAAGCTCACATGGATAGTGTATGAACGATGAGATTGTCCCTATGTCACGGCTACATCCTTGAATAATCCGATGTATAAATATCACATTCCTCTAAGCTATGTATTTTTGTCAAAATGCTTACTATGTGTTGCTATATGTATAATTCAAGCGTTCTATTTTCAATTCTAAGGCTTCCTAACTTGCTACCCCAACTCTTTCAATCCTAACCGTAAACACGCTTTAAAATCACTTCTAGCTCGTCTGAGCAGTAATAATTGTCTAGAAACGTCCTAACAACTTCATATGGATAATCTTCATCCATTATGGCTGTCATAATGAATCTTTTTGGCTCTATATGTATTCCATCTGTACTCAATTGACCTGCTACAATAGCATATTCGTTTATAAGGTCTTGCAGAGTTGTCTGTCTACTCAAATTATCTGCCTCCATGTAAAATGTTGATTTTATAAACTATCCGTTGAAAACTAACCAGAGGAATCCATACATTAAAGCGATTAGTCCTATAATACCGAACAAGCAAAAAAGTAAAAGCATAAGAACAAATTTTTTACCTTCCATAATAATCACCTCATTATAGAATATAAAACCTGTAGAAGAAGTCGGCTACGATCCAATCAATTTTACATAATAAAGGAATATGTAAAAGGATACTATAGATTGTTGTATCCAAACATGCTAACTAATCAAGCGGATTACCTCCCAATGTATCAAATCCATAGATATAAGCTTTTGTCTACTTAAACCAATCTTAAATTCGGCTTATTCGGTGTCATATCCACAATGTTTCCAAACTCATCCACTTTACTTGTAAATGATGGTAAGGGTTCACCAATGATCTCCTGAACCATATCCAAAACATCAAAGCCCTGTTGTTTCATCACCTTAATACATTCGTGCATCAGGTATCCCGATACTGCACGGTCATTCAATAGAACACTGTCTGTAGCAGCAAAATCTAAGAATGCAGCTCCATCAATTACATCTGGTAAATCATTGATTGCTTCAATCGTCCCTTTATAGTTCACTCTGCTCCAATCGTCCTTCACTTTATCCCGATTGAAGGAGAACAATCCAAGGAATTCGTCTTTTGTCAACGGACACATATCAAAGAAGATTGTGTAATGTCGCAAATTTGGATAGTTCATTTCAAACCCTTCTTTTAAGCTGGAATCAATATCGAGCATCATAGCCTTCTTCGACTGATAGTCATTTTTTATATGTTTCGTTGCTTTATCCAGATTATCGCGCATATATGTACATATACTTTTGGCTTCATTTGAAGCCTTTCTAAAAACTGTTTCATACTCATTAATCTTATTAATCATGTTATTCAAACAGACAATAGCGTTAGTCGTCTTTACTTTGGGTATTTTAGATGATTCATCAGTAATCAATTCTATGGCTTCCTTAGATATTCTGAGCAAAGCCGATTTAGACAGGATGAACTCTTTATCCTCCTTTAAATCTTCGTAGGCGCTGATCATTCGCATCATACAGTCATCAAGCTCGTTGAGCTTTTGTTTGATTTCAAAATTTTTGTTCATTTAATATTTCTCCCTTGATATGTATTGGTATAACCGATCTATTACTGGCCTTTACTTCTCAACCTAGTAAATTACTGTCTACAATATTTATTCATTAAATCTAAGTAGTCATCTATAAGCTTTTCTTGTTGATCAATATATTTATCAAAAACTCCTGTGAAATTCTCCAAGTCGCTTAGGGTTAAATTTAAATCAATAGAATTATTAATCATCTTCTTCAATTGAACTGTCATGCTTTCTGCCACTTGTTTCCCTTTGTTGCGTAGCATTTGCAATTCATCATTAATGGAAAAGTCCACCTTTTGCATAACATCTTCTGTTTTTTCAATAGTTTTCAATAATCTTTCGTAAATTACACCTGCATCGACCTGCATTTTAACAGGAATTTTTATTGAACTATTCATTTAATCGCTCCTTTTTATATGTACTATTTTATATAATTCCAGCTTTACTTCATGTGAAGACAATCCAACACTAGCTCAATCCACATCACCCCTTTCAAGCCACTTCGTTCAATGAACAATGGTTTGCGAATGTACACCCTCAATTTCGCTGATTTTCAAACTAGCCATGTCAAGGCTAGAGCGCATTGAATTTAGCCTTTTAGTGGTATCATCGGTTATTTCTTTAACATCACTAATATGCGCTCTTGTCATAGCTTGAATAGTATTTTTGACCTCCTCTACATATTCCCTAATCATCTGCTGGCTCTTCTTTGTCTTAAAATGAGAACTGCACATCAAATCGACGCCCTTTTCAAGTACTTTTTCAGCGTTATCAAAAGCCTCATTGAATTTATTCATCTCATATTTTCTCCTCGTATATGTATTTATTGTAATTCTGAGCTATTTTACTGGCTCCTACTTTAAGTCTATGACAAAGGTTGCAAATCGTTAAGGTGAGTTATACTTTTTATTTCCTGTGCCTTCATCATCTAATTAGAAATGTATCTAATTAATTTATTCAAACAATCTACTTGCTTATATTGTAATCATTACATGGATTAGCTTCTGATTCAGGTTCAAATATCTAAATTACAGACAGTCACAAGTGACTGGATGACGTAGCAATAGCGTAGCGCTTGCGGAGATTCTTTTGACCTTAATCTTTAATGCTTTTAAGTGCAAGGGAAACTCATGGTAAATAAAACTATTTCGCTACGCTACATAGTAGTATTTCCAGTCACCGTTTCCCCTCTTGCCTACGGCAATTCACCCCTATGCTCCTAATTTTGATTTTTTTGATTTGATGTATGATTTGGACGCACAAAAAGCTATATAAACAAAGGATTATTTATCAATTTTGTGGTTTGAGGGTATCTATATAGGTATTTTTCCACCGTTTGGACGCAACATATTAGTCAAAAACCATATGTTTAGCCAATATCCAGTACCTTTTGTTATAGTTTGGATTAGCTTCACCGTTGTCTAATCGTCTTCTTCTGTCCTTGTTCGTTTTAGAATCATTATTGATATTATATGGTAAACTGTTCTTCTGAAAATAAATATTTAACTGTTCAACATCTTTCTGTCGTCTTCTTCTTCCATCATGTAAATCAACTTTTTTAATTAGCTCTGCTTGTTCTTCCTTGTATAAACGTTTACCGACAATAGTATCTAAGTAATCAGTAATATCAGCCTTTTCATATGTATCATCCAATATTGTATATGTATCTTGTTGGAGCTTTACTTTTATGTAGTTCATATATCCATCTTCTTCACTGACCACTTTTTCAAAAAACTGCTTGTCATAGATTTCTTTAAAGAACATCAAATCATTGATAGCTTTATCATATCCAACTTCATTATTTACTGGACGGTCATATACAATACGATTAGGCTGTTTCCTATACTTCTCCACATAGTTTGATGTTCCATGTTCTTGTAGGTATAAGGCAGGTTCGATCTGTTTGTCACAGTCTCTGATCAGTTTGTTCAACATTTTATTCGAGATATTTTTGATGATTACAATGACTTTATCTGAATGGTCGATGATCCTCTTCCTACCTAAGCACTGAATCAGAACGTCTATATCCATAATATCGACAATCACATACTTGATTAGTTTATCCTTTAGATTGATGCCATTGTCTAGGGTAGATGTGCTGAATACAAACTGTTCGTCAAACTTTTCATCAATCAGCATCTTACTAACCTTTTCTTTGTCCATGTGCTTTTTCTCTGGAGCGCTTCCAGAAGGAGAACAGACAAACATAGAGTTTTTAAATGTATCATGTAGTTTGAACGCCTTAGCTGAACTTTTAGTGAAACAGATCGCTTTGTGATTCTTGGGTATTTGACGTAGAAACTTTTCCAACACTTTGTCATTCTGATAGAAAATCATTTCCTTGATGTGACTGTAATCATGAGGAATAGAATAACTTTCGTGTTTTATATTTTTATACTTTAAGAATGCAATCATTGCATCAGCAGTTGCAGACATACATATTCTTATCTTACTTTTCTCATTGATCATCGCATAGAATGAATCTTCTGTGTTTTTATTGTATCTTGACTCAGTTAGAAAGTAATGAAACTCGTCACACACTATGTACTTATAGTCTGCTTTGACAATCGCACTATTTTTTTGTAGCTCCCATTCATACTTTTGATACAAGATAATTGTGATTACATCTGACTTGCCATCCCGTCTAATTTCCTCTCGAAACTGTTCATTTAGCCTAGTCCGATTGAGGAAGAAAAGAATCCTAGCCCTCTCCTTCTTCGCTATGGGATAGAGTTCATTTTTTATAAAGTGACTTTTACCCACACCCGTACCAGCTTCGATTGTTATAATGTCTCCACGTTGCCATTTATGGATATGTTCAGTTAGTACATCTGAAACAGTAATCCTTTTCTTTGTTGATTGTGTCAAAATTTCTCCTTTCTGCTCAGCACATAAGTATCTTCAGTTAAAGATAAATGGACAATTTACACTAACTAATGACGTTGCACCTATAGAAATATAGACTACTCCCGTTACTTTTATCTATTCCTCAAAAAAGCATACAACTAAAAAAACTTTCAATCTTGATTAGACAAATCAGCTTGACATTATGCTCCACATCATAAAATCAATTTCATTCGTCTAAACAGACTTATAGTCCTGTTATAATTTCGAGCAAATTAAATAATACTCACGCAACTGAGCGTGAACGTCGACAACGATAAAATTATCTTAAACGAAAGATAACCTCACCTATGCAAGTACTATAATTTGGATTGTCAAAGATCGAATAAATTCAAGAGACAGACTTCACTCTAGGAAGTTGTGTCCCCGTAACACTCCCTCCGTTTTCACATTGTATTTTATTTACTCAAATTACTTTCTGGGTATTACTTTTAATTTAGTTGCTCACTTCTGCTTTTGAAACAAAATCAAAGTTATATGTATAGTCTTTGTAATTCTTCAACTAGCATTTAACAAAATCACTTTGTTTTCCCTTTCTTTTTATTATTTTATCTCCATTACTATTCCAGTATAGCATATATTCCACCAGAGTCAACCCCTTCCTTTTATTTATTTTTCAGCCATGCTTATTTGTAGTCGCTGAAATATGTATATATAAAGGAAGCGAAAAATTCGAGTCGCTATTATTCGGGCAAATTGATCCTAATCCATCCGTTTTCACCAATCGACTCAGCTACATCCTTATGTATAGACTTCTTTGGCCTGCCCAATCACAACAATTTGCCACGGTGGATATTGGAGCATGGTGAGTTAAATTTGACGCACCTTCGTTTGAAGCAAGGTGTATGCAAATATCATCCCCCTTTATTCTGATTGGACAACTATAAAAAAGCTCACTCCCATTAAAAGGAGCAAGCTTAAAAATTTCTGTATGGCGCTGTAATGCAACTTAATTATCTTCATCCTTAAAAATAGCTTCGAACTCTTCATCTGTGTAATTCCTATTGCTGGGTACATGATAACGCTGAGGAAGTCCATTATGATCCAGTATGTGATCAACAACCCCTTCTCTATCCGAAACAACAAAAGTGATCTCATCATCACCTTCATAGCTCTTTGGAGTGATATCAGCCAAAACTAACCAAGCAGCTCCCTCAATCTTGTAGAATTCCGAGTAAAACTTTACGGACTTTTCAATGTCATCATGTATGACTCCATATAACTTATATTTTTCTTGATAGTCCTGAGCTATTTTTTTAGCTTGATTAGCTGTTAATTTAGTGTTCACTTTTTCGTCCATTATTCTTCATATCCTTTCCAACTAGGTAGAGGCCACTGTCCCTTTCTCAACTTGTAAATATATCTCTGTGCTTCGTATATTTCTGAGGAGTTAAATTTGTCTTTACTTTTCATGATTTCATTATAAACATATTCTTCTTTTTCTATAGTCGATAACTTCATATATTTTTCTCTTCCCAGTTCTCCAAAGTGTTTTGCATGATAAGATTCGTGAATCGCACTTAAGTAGGAAGCATCAGGTCGTAACACAATCTGTCCTGTACTGGGATTAAAGCCACCTACAGCTTTTTCGGGAAGTATAGCCCCCTTTTTATCAATCAAAACCTTTACATCAATATCATTCATTTCTTTTTTAAAACCTTTCATTTCACTGACATTCATAATTTTCAGTCCATCTGGCGTTATCCTTCTCTGACCACTTACAGGCATCTCTTCCCACGATTTTAAATCTAAATCGTGACCTTTGGGAAATGGTCTTACCTCACCGTTAAACTTGATTGTATTACCAATCCCAAGTTTAGGCTTGATTATTGAACTAACTCCACCCACCATTCCTGCTGTACCGATCATATTAGCCCAGTGTTCCTTTGACCAGGCATCATTGGGATTAAATGCCCCCTGAATCATACCCGTTACTCCAAATGTACCGAAATTGAGCATGTCATTCCACGAATCGTTTTGTTTGGCTGCTCGTTCCATATATCCTTCATACATTCCTTTCGGAATACCATAGGACATATAATCTAGGAAGCTCCAAACTGAATCAAATTTTTTCTCATAGCGTACTGAGTTAGCGTCTACAAAATCCTGACCTAGTTCAGTTAAGCTATCTGCCGATTTCTGAAACGCATTCCGTGTATCTGGAGCAGGAACAGCACATGAATTAGGTGGAGGCGGTAAACAACTCGTGTCAATATTACCCCCTTCCATTAGATCGGCTAATCTGAATTTATCTGCATGGTGACGTAACTCCCTAGCAATAGAATCCGTCAGGGTAACAAAGTCATTCATATTCTTCTGAGAGGTCTGGAAGGAATAGTAAAAGTGCTCCTTAGTCAGTCCTTCCCACAATTGCCCCATAGATGAAATTTGTTGTACTAAATTACTATTCATTTGAGTTGCCGTTTGCTGTGCTAACTCAAATTTCTTAGAAATGGATATAAGTTGTTCGGGTGTCACTTTAATAGTTGTCATAGTTTACCTCTAGTCATGAGTTCGTTATGACATAGTAACATTATTCCGATTTATGGAAAACTAACTTAATTCCTAATTGTTATGTGAAGGACTAACCTTTCTACCTACGTCTAAAGACTTAAATCATAGCCATATCCTGTAATTCAGGGATGAGTGTCAGGAGTTTTTTTTATAGTTATGTAGCTGTTGCTTTGTGATACCAAGTTCCTGTGCAATATCCTCTTGGGTTTTTTGCTGAGCAAAATAATTTTGGTCAGTAATTCCATATGTGTGTTGATTACTTATATATATATAAAAACACTCCTTAGAATTTTATCGGCTAAACCTGCGTTGGGTTTCTCCAATATCCGTTTTAGGGAGTGTATTTTTGTTAAGATGGGCTTTATATCTTTCCTCATTCATTTGAAATGTTAAGCGCCTCCATGTTGATCGTAAAGCACGATATTCTGGTGTTGGCTATGAGTCTGAACAGGTACAATCACGATAAACAAAAAACTAGTTGCGACGATCAATAGTACCATTTTTCTTAACATCATCTATCCACACCCTTTCAATAAATTTTAAATAAGTTGCCTTAGTTTCGGGTACTACATAGACTCGATAACGTTCAAACAGCACCATACATTTTTTAAAATAAGTCTCATTATTTAGTATATGATATTTCTCCATTGAATACATCAAATGTTTAAAGCCATCACTGTACATCCCCCAATACAAATAATAATAAGCCAATTCGTATCCCAGACGTGCAAACTGTTCTGGAATCACTTGTTGAGTATACACATCATTAGATTGAGGCAATTGCAAAAGTGAGTTAATATCCGTTTCAAAACGCTGAAGTATATCATTTACGTCTATCTGGTATCGGTTTGCCATCATCATAATGTTTAACAGTTGGGTGACCATATCTTGGTCAGTTGTATCTGACGATGCACCAATATATTCTACATAATCATATAAGGCGTTTATATCTCCAGATAAAACCTTGTTCACGATAACGTTAGCTTGCGCCCAATGTTTAAACAAGCTAATCCAATATTTAGCATCTTCGTCCTTCTCTTTGACCCAACTTAAATCAGCATAGGCGTATGTATATTGTAGAGCCTGTTCATAATCTTCCCGTGATTCACATACACCTGCACATAATAAATCTGCATAGCTAATGTACACAAACATGGGACGACTCAGCTTCTTTTCAGACTCATTACGCTCTCGACTCTTCTGTTGATGCTTCATCGAATATTGGATTTCCGCTTTTCCTCTCATTTTCCTTGCCATTTCATCCACCTTATCCCATTCACGTAAAGAACGATATACATTCGCCAAATCCTTTAACGCATCAAGTTGTACTACTTCGTCCAACCGTTCAACAAAATCCTCAAATCGTGTAGCTGCCTTGAGATTTCGGTTTTGATCGTCTCCAACCTGAATCGTGAACATGCGATATTGACAGATTGCCAAGTTTTCAGAATGTTGGTACTTCTCACCTTCAGCGATGTTCTCGTATAGGTAAGCCGCTGCTTCATTATAACCTTCTTCATAACAATCCTCGGCTAATTCAAAGAGATAATGGAGATAGTTCGGTTTATCCAGTAGTATGCTTACTACTTTTTGCAAACAGTCTACGCGCCGAAACTGCACACAGCGATACAAGAAAGGGCTAATTCTTTTCCAGTTTAGCGGTTCTTCCATAATGCACTCTTCAACATACAGTTCATAAAAATGATCCGGTGGTAAATCCATTCCTAACGTGATTCGATCCAATTGGTGCATCGAAATGGTACGATTGCCCGTCACAATGCTACTAACTGTACCTACATTCAAATCAATAATGCGACCAAACTTGGTCATACTCAATCCTTTCCGTCTCAGGTAGGTTTGAATTTCTGCGCGTATCGTGGGTGTGATTGTCATGGATAAGCCACCCTTTCAGCATAAAATCGTCATATGATGCATAGTTAAATAAATTATGTAATTGAGAAACAAGTAGTAGAATAGATTTGTTTTATTGCTCTTGATTATACCATCTTCTGGAACAAAATCATATACCTCTCAGATATTTACTTAAGATACCTTTTTGGATAGTTTGCAAAGATTTCTTGATTAAGGGTATCATCATTTCGCCAAGCGACTTGTTCTTTACTTGATAATCTATAGTAGAAAATAGCGGTACTACTCAAGCCATGCAAAGTTACCTGATTGAACATTGATACTCATGTTCCTTTGTAATCTATCGGTATATTCACCTTAAAATTGATGTGTGGAGCAGTCGAACAACTAACCACAATTTGCGTATGGTATTGAGTCGAAAAATAGGCTAAGTCGGGGAGTGGAAGTGCTAGGGGCATATTTGTGGAAATTGAAAGGTAATTTGATTTTAAATACCCCCGGTATCTACAACATTGGATAAATTTTGAATATATTATAATTCGCTACTTAAATTCCCCGGCATCGGAGAAATTTGTTCATAAGCTTAATCACCGTAAGCAAAATAACTTCAGTGTGTAGCTGGATGTACTAGGGGCAATTTTGGAAATTAAATAGGTGTTTTAGGTGTAAATACACCCCCCTCATTTTAATTGAATAACAATATATCACGTCTGTTGATTAA